>NZ_JACDIJ010000014.1:0-43382 GCF_050937815.1 Treponema sp. OMZ 840 | reverse complement strand
CTTCTCATTTTATCCAACACTTCCGCATTTACAACAGAAAGTCAATATCGTAACTTTATGAAACCGCTTGTTATAAACTTTCATATAAACGCCAAACCTCTTATGGGGTTTTACCTATTCGGTAAGTAAATAAGTAAAGCGGAACGGTCGGATGTATAAAAAACATGCGCTTTGCGGCTCCTCTCTTTTCAACCTATAGGAACCTAAGTCTTTGTCAACCGCCGTTTTACGGTATCTTGCTGAAGTCAAGATATTCTTTCGGACGCACAAGGCCGTCTTTATCCGAATACAACATGTATTCGTCATTGTATAAAACAATCCAATAACCGCACGATGAATACAATATTTTATCGAAGACGGGCTGTGTCGCAAACTCGCCCCGCTCATTCATAAGCCCCCATTTCCATTGCCTTTCCCCGACAGGTTTACCGTATATAATATGTCCGTCGTTAAAGTCGCCGTCTAATGTATAATCCTGAGGAAGAATAAAAACATCATTATCTCGTATATCGATCAATTTCCAACCGGAAGCTCTGTATCCGAAAGCATTCCGCACCTTGCGATCGGCGCTTACCGGTATGTATCGCACCGCACAGACGCTGCCGGAATAATTTTTAACTTCGTAATATTTCGGCTTTATTTTCCAGTTTCCCGCTACGTCAATCAACCCCGTTGCGGCGGTGAGTTCTTCTTCGTTATCATAATAAACGGAGGCTGCCGGTATAAAACCGTTTATTACACACTCCCCCAAATAGGCATATTTTGCGGAAAGCAGCTTACGTCCCTTTTTATCCATAATTCCCCATAAGCTCATGCTTCGCGTATGCAAATCAGGATTGCCGTGCTTTTCTCCGAAAACGGCATAACCTTCGGAAAATCTATTTAAGATATCGGCACTGACGGGAAAATTGAACCGCTCCTTTAAGAACGTACCATGCTTATCCATAAAGAACGCTTTATGTTTTTTGAGATCATGATATACGACGTAACCTTCGTGAAATCCTCCTGAAAAATAAGCAGCACGCCTGTCACAGTAAACCGCTTTATTACCATGTATATCATAAAAACCATGTTCATCAATTTCGGTGTCTTTGTCGTAGAGCATATATTGGAACATTTGTTCCGATATATGTATTCTATATACCGGACCGGAATCTCTGTATTGAAATATAGTTTTCCCGCTTACATCGACAACGGAGCAAAAAAGCGGCTCATCTTTTTCGGGATCATAGGTTTGACCGATCAAAGCATAGCCATCGGAAAAATCCGTTTTAACATAGTAATCTTTGGAGCAAAAAACAACCTTTTTATTTTCATTAAAAAGCCCGCTTACGAAATCTCCTTGCTCCTCCATCCGGAAAGTTATCAAATTTTTTGCTGAACGAAACTCCGTATTTTGTTCATTAATCGTCGGTTTGCAGCTAAAAAAGACTGTTGCCAAAAGTATAATGATACAAATAAAAGTGAACTTTTTTTGCATTGCAATACCTCTTATTGTCCAAACGGCAAATATGCAAATTCATTGTATCCGAAAAAGTTTTGAAGAGCTTCAATACTATCGAATTCATGTGACTCAACTCTATTACTTGAATAATGTGATAGAGAGAAACTACCATTATCTTTTTTATAGACAAGTGCCATATGCGGTGTCTCGGGGAAACTACCTCCTTGCATCATCATAGCATTCCACCCATCTTGAGGAGATGTCACTAAATCATCTTTATAGTAGTCCAAATAATTAGCACCTTTTCGTTTCTTAGTTTCCGCAACAATAGTTTGATTAGGATCCGGCCAGTCCGCCGGTTTTTTATTTCCCTTAGAAAGAACTTCAGTACAATATGTATCACAATTATGTCCTTCCAAATTAAAACCGTTAGAAGCTTCCAGTGCCTGTCTCCACATCATTTCGCTTTGAGCTAGTTCTTCTAAATTTTCTTGTCCCGCCAGTCCGTTCCGCCATTCGCCTGCACCGTCTTTTATACCGTTTTGTACCTTTCCCATTCCTATCACTTCGTTTTGTACTCTCAGCCTGGCATCCATTGCATAAACAGCACCGCCTACAATCCCTTGTCCTATGCTGTCCAGCTTCCGTTTTCCCCAATCCTTTAATCCCGTAAAAAGACCTTTTTTTTCTTCCGGCTCCGCCGCTGCGGGCACTTGCGGAACGGGGTTTTGTGCACTTGCCGCCTGTTGTGTAATGTCCGATTCGTTTTGTACGGGAGGAACGGACGGTACTCCGCTATTTTTTCCTGTGCTTTTAAACAGACGTCACTCCTTTTATCGATAAAAACAGCTCTGTTTTTTTAAGGAGTTAAACAAAAAAAGAAGTGTACGAAACAATAAAACAGATGTTTTATTCAATCGATACTTCCATTCTATACCCCGTTTTTACCCCTTGTCAAGGAAAAAGCGCGGCATAAACGGCGGGTAATATTCTGTAAACGGCGCGGAACAAAAAATGTGCCGCTCTTTTTAAATATGCGTAAAACAGGTTATCCGTACCACTTTGTCGTTTTCAAAATAAAAAATCATACCGACCAATTCATAGTCGGAATTATTGTATTCTATTCTGTTTTTAGTAGTCAAAAACGGTTTTCCGTACGCGCGAAGTACATCTTCTTTAGTTGAACCGATTGTAATGCCCAAAGGAGTTACCGCAGCAGGATTAACGGTTGTAATAAATATAATGCTGTTCATGTTGTTCCATGCAAAAACGGTTCCGTCCTTTTCGCAACCGGGTAAATCGCCGAATTTATAAAGTTCTAAAAACGGAGTTTCCAGTAAAATATCGGAAATCAAGTTTTCCGGTTTTTTATCTCCTATCCTTATGGTAACGTTATTAATCGTAATTCTATCTACCGTATTAAGCGGAGTAATGCGATTCTCCCGTACATCCATCACAGGCGTTTCCATATCAAGGACGGCTTTATATATTCTTTTTGCAGTAAGATACCCCGAAAAGCACCAGCCTTCCGTGCCGTCCTCCAAGCGTACCCGTACCCAAGGCGCCGTTATGCCGTCTATTTTTTCTTTTGCGCCGATTTCGACGATTTTCAGCTTCGTGCCCTTATTGACCGTACGCAATTTTGTACCGTCCGTCCCTGCCTTATCCCGGATATTTAAATTAGCTTGCGTGTAAAAAGCGGTTGTTCTAAGCGGAAGTTTCATATCGAACAGATTTTGCACCGATATATAGAGCTTGTCGTACAAATCCGAAAATGCACGTATCCGTGTCGGCACGTTTTCCGAACGAGTTTCAAGCAATGCCGCAAAGCGCTCCTTCCCCGTCTTCGAAACAAAAGATACTATATCCGAATCATTACCGTACAGTTTGATAAAAGAAATGCGGTCTTCTCCGTTCAAAAAAGCACATTCTATCCAATAATCAGACGGATACGGAGCATTTTTTTGATACAAAAAACCTACCGCACATTCTCCGATAATCTTATCGTTATACCGCAGTTTTCTATGCAGCAAAAACTGTATCTTGTCATGCACATCTTTACGATCATCAAAAAGAACATATTCACCCTGTGTTACATCATTTAGACATAAAAACAATTCTTCCCTTGAAACATAGCCTTGCGCATTATATGCGTTACGCAGCTGCAGGCCGTTTTTTTCCGTTTGCTCAACAAACACCGCAGTTGCGAAAAAATTATTACGAACTTTATCGGGTATGTCACTGACATGTACATCATACGTTTTATACGCATACCGCTCGGCTTTTTGTACCGCTACTTCGGGTGCAAGAAAATGTATGTCGTTTTGCCCGATAACAGGATTTTCCGCATATATACATACACATAATAACATATATACATAAAACGGAATTGATTTCATGTTACCCTCCTAAAATTAAGAAAACTAAACAACGATAACGGATTCTTTCATGCTATTACTCTCTTATACGGCCGACGACTCGGGCATACACATGCGGCATTGCGATTTCCGTTAAAGTTTTATTGTGTATATCGTATTTAAATGTTCTTCCTTTACATATCCTGCCCGGACGAATCCAGTCCGCATCCGTACACATCGTAATAAAAATACGATCTTTTTCCGCATACCAGCGCATACTCCACGGCTTTTTTATTTTTTGTAAGTTTATATCATCTCCCCTGTATGTCCCGCTTTGTATATCATATATCCGTATAAAATGATCGCTGCCGTGAACTTCAATAATCCACGGCATACCTGAAACCTTCGCATGGTTGCTAATAAAAGAATGTTTGTCCGACGGATAAGGATAATATTGTCCGTTTTCCATATCATACCGGCCTTTGTCGAAAAACAGCCGCTTGCCGTCGTACCCGATAAGAAAATTTCGGGTAATTTTCATTGAAGCGAACATATCACGTATATCAATAATACGCTCCGTGCCCGTTTTTAAATCCGTTATAGCGTATAATCCCGGATAGTATATCGTATCTTCTTCTTTATAATAATCAAGGACTATTTCATCATTATAGATATAGAACGCCGCAGGCCTTTCTCCCTGACGTTTTTTTATCACAACCTCTTTGGCTGCATCGTAGGTACCGCCCGTTACATCCGCAAAAAAAAATACGTCTCGGCCGCTCGATACGGTTTTTGCCCATACCTTGTTTGTTTTCCAATCAAAATAACAATATACGCTTTTCCATCTGTCAGGATAACGTTGTAACGCCGTTATATCCCCTTCTTTACCGTCTATCCATAACTGTGCAGGGCAGCAATCATCAGTAGAAAATATAATTCCCGCTTCCTGCTGCAGTGCAGGCCGTGTACATGCTGAAAAAAAACAACAATACCGCACAGAAAATTTGTATAAAACGCCGTGTATGCATGTAACAACCTCCTTACCGGCTCCTTATAAACTGCCCTTCCTCTCAAACTTCGTCAAAAAGCGGTACCCGCTCATCTTACTTTAAATACACAGGTCATCATTGCAATAAAAATAACGTAACTAACAATTCTTTTATTTAACATAGACAAAGCCTCCTTTATACAATCGATTACCTCGTGCCGGTTAAAGTACCGCATCCGTTACGGCTTTTGCGGTGTCAGATACCTAGAAAAGCACCAGCCTTCCGTGCCGTCCTGTAAACGCACTTTCACCCAAGAAGCCGTTATGCCGTCTATTTTTTCTTTTGCTCCAAGTTCAAGAATCCGCAGTTGTGTTCCCTTGTTCGCCGTGCTCAGTTTTGTTCCGTCACTCCCCGCCTTATCGAGGATATTTAAATGTGCCTGTGTATAAAAAGCGGTTGTGTTAAGCGGAAGTTTCATATCGAACAGATTTTGCACCGATATATACAGCTTATCGTAATAATCCAAGAACTCACGCATCCATGGCGGAAGCCGCTTTGAGCGGTTTTCGATATGTACTCTTAAACAGACGTCACTCCTTTTATCAATAAAACGATATTCCGCAAAGCTTATTCTTTTTTCGGCAGTCTCGCTCCTTTTACGGCTTTTCCCTCGTCCGTGTACGTACGCAAGCGTTTTAATACAATGCCTGCAACACACGTGTCCTGCCAGCGCGTGCCCGGATACACATCTTTGATTTCCAATTCAACATCCGTTCCTTTAAATTCGCTGATATCTATAAACTGCGGATTCGGCGTATCTTCAAGATATACCGATTTACTTTTTTGCGTTTTTACATCCGTTACTTTAAACTCTTTTACCCGGGAGTTTTTTTCGTATAAGTCCGGGCGCACAAAAGAAATAAAGCCGTTGCACACATAAAAACCCACCGCTTTACCGGCAGGAACGTCGCCTTCTTCCTCGTCATAGGTTGAAAACCGGATTTTTTCTCCGATACCCTGCCCCGGCGCATTTTCAACCCAGGGGGCATCCAAACTGAACCTAATAAGATTGCTTGCCTCATAACTCATGCGCGGCCGCGTTTCCGTTGCTTCTTCTTTTAGAAAAGAAGTGGCACTCACGTCGGAAAAGGTACGGCGAGTCGAAAGTTCATATATTGTTTGCTGTGTTTTTTCCAGAGCACCGAACACGTGTTCTCCCGCCGCCATATACTGCGAAGCATTGTTGTTCTTAAAAAGAAAGCATACTTCCTCACTCTTCAATATGAGGAATATTTTTTCTCCTGCGCTATCGCATAAAAACGGTATTTTATGTTCGCATTTTATTTGATAATCATCTAATTGAGTAAATACGGGAACTCTTTCGGTATAGTTATTGTTTTCTAAAGTGACCGCTTTATTTGATATGGTAAACATATATCTCATTTCAGAAGCTGACGGCATTTGATACACAACGGGAAGCGATACCTTCTCTTCTTTTATATCGGCTGCATAAATGACCGATAGTATCGCACAACAAAAAAACAATGTGCTGCATACTACTGTATATTTTATTCTCACCACGGCATGTTTCCTCCTTTATTCAATGAAAGTTCCTTGCCATATTCTGTGCTGTATAGTAGCCTACAAAAAGTTCCTTTTCAATAATTCGGACCGAAAGAAATCTGCGTCAATTTACCTTCGGAAAAAATTAAATATAATAAATGTCCGCCTGTCGCCCGATAAAAATAATCCGTATTGCCGTCAGCCATAGGACCGTAGCCGGCAGGCTCTCCCAACACCGCACGTACTTCATCTTCACTCATACCCGGTGTTATACCTAAAAACGGCATAGCCGGTTTTTTCGGATAAAACAAAAGGTACTCATGATCCTGTTTAGGAGAACTGTTGATTCGTATCGACACGCAATCATCCTTATATGTATATTGATATATGCCGTTTCCTATCTTTTTAAAGGTGACAGTCCCTTCTTGTGCCGTACTGTACTGAAGCAAGCGCGTAAGCATGGAAAGCTTATACTGTGATTTTTCAAAACCGACTTCCCGACCCGGTAATTCGCTTTTTTCCGGTGCTTGCAAAACTGCACTGTCCGAAACTTCGCTTTGATTCACAGTGCTTTGTGTATTCGGCTCTGCTGTTTTATCACAGCCGGCGAAAAAAAACATCCCGAACACACATACCGCCAATAAGCATTTCACCCTAATACCTCCTTTTTACCAAACGGGTTCTATAACTTGTAAAAGTTGTTCATAGGAATTTATCACTTTTTTATCGGGAGGTACGGATGCAACTCCGCTATTTTTTCCTGTGCTTTTAAACAGATGTCACTCCTTTTATCGATAAAAACAGCTCTGTTTTTTTAAGGAGTTAAACAAAAAAGAAGTGTACGAAACAATAAAACAGATGTTTTATTCAATCGATACTTCCATTCTATACCCCGTTTTTACCCCTTGTCAAGGAAAAAGCGCGGCATAAACGGCGGTTAAAGTACCGCATCCGTTACGGCTTTTGCGGTGTCAGATATCTAAATTATTTTTAGGGAGGATAGACGAGAATGAGGAGCGTATGACATCTCCAAAATTCATACAGAAACAGTTTTTAACTCCGGCATGATAGCAGACTGTAAATAAAAGGGACTGTCCTAAAGCATTTGCCACAAGACAGCCCCTCGTTCAACAAACCGATATCCGGATATCAGCCTTCAATCAATTTGGCCAAATTTTCGGCGGTGTAACCGAAGTGTTCGGCTACCTTTGCGCCCGGAGCCGATTCGCCGAAAGTTGTTAAGCAAAACAAATCTTTTTCACTGGAAGCAAAACCTTCCCAGCCCATCGGACTTGCAGCTTCGGCAACGATACGGCGCGGGCTTTTACCCGTAATCGCTTCTTTTATTTCTTTAGGCTGGCGGCGGAACAATTCGCGGTCTATAACCGAAACAACACGAACCTTTTTACCCTTAACAAGCTCCGCAGCCTTAAGCGCAAGAGAAACTTCCGAACCGGTTGCAAGCACGGTTACATCGGGTTTTGCACTGCCTTTTTTTACGATATAGGCCCCGCACAGCATCGTATTGCGCCAATCCGGATCATCTTTTGTGTATACGGGAAGATTTTGTCTGCTCAAAGCAATACAAACGGGGGTTTCTTTTGAGGCGACTGCCATTTTCCACGCTTCGGCCGTTTCTTCGGCATCACCGGGGCGCAGTACCTGCACGTTCGGAATAACGCGCAAAGAAGAAAGGGTTTCTATGGGCTGGTGGGTCGGGCCGTCTTCGCCGACAAAGATTGAATCGTGGGTTAATACATGGATAACGTTTTTGCGCATTAAAGCGGACAAGCGCAAAGCGGGGCGAAGGTAGTCGGCAAACACCAAAAAGGTTGCGCAAAAGGGAATAAGGCCGCCGTGAAGTGCAATACCGTTCGATATAGCCGCCATTGCAAACTCGCGTATCCCGTAGTGAATATAGCGCCCGGAGCGCGAAGAAGGCGAATAAGCTTGAGTGTCGGCCAACTTTGTACAGTTGGGTCCCTGCAAGTCCGCAGAGCCTCCGACAATGTTCGTATACACCTTGCTTAAATCAAGCAGGGCGGCACCGGATGCATTGCGCGTAGCAAGAGAATCGCCGGCTTTATAAGCGGTCATTGAAGGCTTTTTAGCGGGTTTGCCTGCAAAAAAGCGCTTCCATTCTTTTGCAAGTTCCGGATTTTCTTCGGCCCACTCAGTGAAGACCGCCTTCCATTCGGCTTCTTTTTTCGCCCAGTTTTCACGCTTCGATTCAAAATAATCGTAAGCTTCCGGCACAACGTAAAATTCCTTATCGAGGGGAAGGCCCAGCTCTTTTTTTGCAGCCGCAATACCCTCCGCTCCCAGCGGTGCTCCGTGAGCCTTTGCGCTTCCCGCAACCGTAGGAGCGCCCTTTCCGATAACCGAATCCAAAATAATAAGCGAGGGGCGCTCGTCGCGTTTTGCTTCGGCAACCAAACGCACAATGTTTTCCATATCGTACATCGAACCGGACAAAACCTGCCAGCCGTAAGCTTCATAGCGCTTGGCAACATCCTCGGCAAAAACCGTATCGGTTCCGCCGTCAATAGTTATTTTGTTTTTATCGTAAAAGGCGATCAGTTTTCCCAGCTTCATACTGCCGGCAAAACTCGAAGCTTCGGACGAAACGCCTTCCATAAGACAGCCTTCGCCGACCAGCGTATAGGTATAATGGTCTACCACCTTGTGTTTAGCCGTATTGAATTTTGCCGCCAAAATGCTTTCGGCCAGCGCCATACCCACAGCCATCGCAATACCCTGCCCTAAGGGGCCGGTTGTCGCTTCAACGCCGTCGGTAACACCGTACTCCGGATGCCCTGCACACACCGAACCGAGCTGGCGGAATTTTTTTATATCGTTTAATTTAACTTTATAGCCGCTTAAATGCAAAACGGCATAGTCGAGCATGGAGCCGTGACCCGCCGATAAAATAAAACGGTCGCGATCGGCCCAGCGCGAATCGGCCGGGTTATGCTTCATAATTTCGCCGTACAACACGGCGGCAAGTTCGGCACAACCCAAGGGCAAACCGGGGTGTCCCGAATTAGCTTTTTGGATTGCATCCATCGCAAGGCTGCGCACGGAAAGAGCGGCAGCTTCGAGCGCTTTTACATTCATCATTTAATTCTCCTTATTATAACAAAAACTGTTTAAAACGACTTTACCGTTTTTACTTTATAATCGAAAAAGCATCCTTTTTTTTACTATGCATAACGGCAATCAAAACTTCTTCTATATCTTCAAAACTGCCGACCATACCCTCCAACGATACGGAAGCCGAAACGATATCGGAATCCGTCAAATTTTCCTGGTATACAATAACTTCTATAAGCCTGCCGGTATGGGCGAATAATTGAGATAAAATAACCAAATCCTGCTGGGGAAAAGCATCCACGCTTAGGCCGCATGAATCGAGCTCACACATAAGTTTTACAAGGGCGGAGTACAACTCCAAGGCAGAACGGCGTACCTCTGCTTTGGTAAAATCGGTAAACCTGTTATACGTTTCGGAAAGTATAGCATATCTGGATTCAAGATGCAACAAAAAGGTTTTTACTTGCCACTCGTCCAAAACACAGGTTTCGGGAACAATTCGTTTATACACATTTTTTACGGTTTTGTCTTTTCGATACAAAGAATCAAAGATATAGGCATCAAGCATAAACTCCGGTATGGGAATACCTATTTCCGCAAATAAGGTATCGGAAAAATCGAATTCCGCCTGCATGTGCCCCTTCCACAAAGGCGAAGCATACACTTCTTCCCCTTTTTTCCATAACCGTGTTTCAACTCCGTATTCGGCAAAATCGATACTTTCGGTTTGCGCAAGATATTCTTCTATAGAACCGCAGTCCGGCCGGCATAAAAGCCCCGTATTTCCCAAATACGCAAAAGCAAGCTGCTCTTCAATACTTCCGCACGGACCGTATGTACGTATTGCCGTTTGCAAACACGAATCCATACAGCGGTACCAAAACCGGCGCCTCTCGTCATCGGGGGTCGATTCAAACCGATGAGAACGTTTTTGTTTTAGGGGAACAATTTCTATAAGCCCTTTATGCCAATCCGCAACACGTGCAAGCAGCCGATCGTCCGAAGAAAAATCCCAGCGCTCGTAGTACGGCTGCATATCGCACACGGTCATATTGATGCGATTCGGAATTTCATAATCGTTTCCGGCAAAATCGCGCTGCTCGTTTCCCGGATCAAGGGCAAGATATTGGGGGACATACTCCTCCCCGAATAAACGGTACATATCCAAAACATCGTCGGAAAAAACTTCCATACATTTTTTCGATATGGCGTACTTTCCGCTAAAAAATTGTAGCTCGTGCGGCAGCATTTCAGGATCCGCAAAGGGCATGCACCGATGTCCTATAACCAAAATTCCTTCTCTAAGCTCAAAGGCCGACGGTTTTATACTAAAGTATGCAGCGGTAAAAAGACCTGCGCGGCTTACATATTCGTTTCCGCTCAACTCGAATACCAAAGGGTGCATATCAAGATAATCGGGTATTTCGCGCGCCGGCACACGAATCCCTTGCTGCAACAAATAACGCTGCAAAAATTTGGGAGTAAAAGCGGCGGTATGCATCCGCAAAAAAGCATTTATAGCTTCATGCGGAAAATCTCCTTTAAACATAGCAATATTATATCATAAAAATCAAAAAAGGTGAAACTTTGTGTACTAAAAGCCTCAAAATTCACGTTAAAAAAACAAAGTGTGTCAAAACAATACTATCAAAAAGAGTTCTTTTGACACATCGCCGGAGAAAAAACCGTATTTTATTGTATTATAATGAAATAGAATAGTATCAAAAGTTGGCACGCTTATTGCTTTATAATAAGTGATGCATAAAACGGCACAGCCGGCATGCACCGAATATTACTTTTAATGCAGGAGGCATACAATGAATACCCTATCTTTTTTTAATCCGAGATTTACATCCGATTTATTCGATGTAATCGACCGCAACTTTTCCGGCACGCAAAGCGCTTCAAAGTGCAGCCTGCCGCGCGTAGACGTCCGCGAAACCGAAGCCGAATACTTGCTCGATATGGAACTTCCCGGCTCAACCGACAAAGACGTCGAAATCAATTTGAAAGACCGCATCCTTTCTATCAGCTCCGCCAAAGAGCAAAAAAAAG
This sequence comes from Treponema sp. OMZ 840, assembly GCF_050937815.1. Classification (NCBI taxonomy): domain Bacteria; kingdom Pseudomonadati; phylum Spirochaetota; class Spirochaetia; order Treponematales; family Treponemataceae; genus Treponema; species Treponema sp. OMZ 840. The sequence continues at coordinate 31,881 of NZ_JACDIJ010000014.1, read as the reverse complement.
AAGAAAAGGTTGACGGCGAATGGCTTATCAAAGAGCGCGTTTCCAGCGGCTTTTCGCGAAGCTTTACGCTGCCCGAAGATATCGACAGCGAAAAAGTGTGCGCAGGATTTAAAAACGGCCTGTTAACGGTACGCATCCCGCGCAGAGCCCAAGTCAAACCCCGCACGATTGCCATAACCGCAGGTTAAAAAACCCGGTAAAGGCGTAAGGCTGTCCGAAAACTGAAATATTCGGACAGCCTTTTTTATTTTAGTGCGATGTTTACAATTAAGTCACCCCGATAAAAAACTTAATTGTAAACTCGTCGGGTAGTCTAAAAAGGAATCTTCTTTTTAGACTACCCGGCTCCCCTGCCTTCAAAAGCGTTCGGAATCGTAAAAACGCAATCGGATTTCAGCTATCCCGAACAAGCTTTTCCGGCACCCCCTCGCCCCGGCAAAAAAGAAGATGCCCCGGAAACGACCAAGGCGGTGTGCGAACTTTTAACTGGCCTTCCCTACGGAAGATAGGGGGAATTAACAAATGGGATAGAGCCGAGGCATTTTATCTTATAGCAAAAGATGTGCTTCTTCCTTTAGATACTGTACAATAAAGGTTGCAATTTTAAGGACATTATAAGCAACTGAGAAGCAAATAAGAATCAGCTTGTCGGCAATCTAAATAGTAATATTTATTCATATCTAGTGTTATTTTTTGATATTTCATCTTAAAATAGCACTAGAAAATGAAAATTATGCCATTTGAAGCAAATGGCGAGCAAATAAGAATTATGCCCATGAAGGAACATATTTCATATAACGTTGTGAAGTCTCTGCATCAAAAGGTTTAATAAAGCCTTTTGAAACCGCGTCTTTTATTAATCGTGAAATTTGGGCAGAAGCTGTATCTTCCAATCCAAAACGCTGCCTCAAAGAACTGTTTGTAAGCCCTTCATGAGTAAGATATTTTATACATGCATGAAGATAACATGACCAGAGTTTTTCTTCATGAGGTATATTTGCAAATGCCAATTTTGCAAATAATATAACTTTTGTATTTTCCTCGTAAAGCATGATTTTTGGAGCAGGTAAATGATTTAATTCACATTCTAAAGCAATCCTATCCCAACCTGATCCCAGTTCCTCACACATTTTTAAACGGCGCATCAATGAAGAAAGAGCTTCATTTCTTGATTTTGGAGGATTATCAATAAAGCGGTTAATATCAACCAATGGGGTTCCCGGGTTTGTAACTTCAATTCGTGACCGGAAAATCTCAACTAAGGGGCTTGAACCGGAAACTGTAAAATCCTGATGAATCAAAGCATTCGCAATAATTTCACGGAGAGCAATCATAGGATATTTTGTTACTGTTTTGCGTACCGTTTCTGTGATAACTTCTTGCGAAGGCAAAAGTCCTCCCAAAAAATCTAAAAGCCCCTCAAAACCTACGGCATAACCTTTTGTTCCATTATATTCCTTTAGCATTTTTAGTTTTGTATCATCCTCATATTGGACAATACGAATTGCTTTTCTTGCAACTGTAGGAAAATCCGAGATTTTCTTTGCAAATAGAATTGCCCCGAGATTCGTGATTGTGAAAAGTCCGTTATCTTGTTTTATGACAATTTCGTCTTCCAAAACATAATGGAGCATCCCTTCCTGATTTGAAGGTAAAGTAATATTCTGCAAATCAAAATAACAGGCAAAATCCAATAGTTTAAAGACCTCAACCTTTTGTAAATCTGTTTTTGCAGCAAGTTTTTCAAAGTTTGTAAGACGCAGTTTATCCCAAAGCCGAACTTCCATTGCAGGATAATCTCGCAAAGGTTTTGTGTATGAGCCTATTCTAATAAAAGGTTCTTTTTTGAATGTTACAGGCTGTCCGGACGCTTTTTGAATAATAAGCACAACAATCTTTTTACCGTTTATTTCCGTGTCAAAAAAAATCAAAGTCTGCATTTTTAGAAACAGCATTTTTGAGCCAGCTTTCAATTTCTTGACCATGAACCCGTTTTGAAAACCTATTATAATTTGTACCTACAATATCATGGTTTTCATTGTTAATTCCCCAAATCATGTAAGCTTTGTTTTTACCTCGATAAGCAGCAGAATTTGCCAACGCGCTTATATCGGAACCAATCATCTGCGGATCAAAATTGTTATGTTTTAATTCAAGCCATTCCGTTTCTGTTGGCAGAGAAATCAGTTCTTTTATTAACAGGTTTAGGTTTTGCATTTTTCTGTTTAAAATATTATAACCTGCTTTTCCGTATAAAACAAGATTGAGAGGAAAAACATAAAAAAAACGGGATCACACGATACCATGAAAAACCTAGAATTTTTTCAATTAACCGCAGAAAGCTGTGCCAGCCACGTTTTAAGGGCAAAGGCGGCGGACGGAAAAGCAAGGGGAATTGCGTCAACCGATTCGGCGTCAAAAACGGGGAAAAGCTTGTAGCCCGTTATTTCTTCGCCGTCTTGTGCCGAAAGCTTTTTGTAGAGGCTGCCGCCTTCGGCAAGGTTTATGCGGGCTTCAAAAAAAAGGTCGCATGTTTTATACACGATGTTTTTATATTCGTAAGTGTTGGGAGCGCTGCAAATATAGCGGAGGGAAAGCGGCATCAATCCCGTTTCTTCGCGGCACTCGCGTATGCACGCCTCTTCGGCAGTTTCGCCGGGGTCGCAAAAACCGCCGGGCAGGGCGTAAAATCCCTTGCGCGGTTCTTTGCCGCGTTTTATGCACAGCACACAGGTTTTATCTTTTTCGCGGACGCTTATAATCAGTCCTACCGCCGAAGCCGTGTTGTTGTAAAGCGTAAAACCGCAGGAAGGGCAGCGCCATTTACGCCCGTCTATATATGCAATTTCAGCTGAAGCGCAGTGCGGGCAAAAGTCGAATCGGTTTACGGCATTCATAACACTAGTATAACGATAAAAAAAAGATTATACTAGGGCTATGGATATTTCATTACACAACGTATTGTTTGCATTCGGCTTGACCCTGTTTGCAGGCCTTTCAACCGGTATCGGAAGTCTTTTGGGCTTTATGTCCAAAAAGTTCAATCCGAAGTTTTTAGCCGGAGCGCTCGGTTTTTCGGCGGGGGTGATGATTTATGTTTCCTTTGTCGAAATTTTCTTAAAAGCACGCGATTCTTTGGAAGGGGTATTGGGCGCAAAAGGCGGCTATGTCGGCACGGTTATAGCCTTTTTTGCAGGTGTTGCCCTTATCGCAATTATAGATAAGGTGATTCCCGATGCCGAAAACCCCCACGAAATGAAAATCGTCAAAACATACAGCGAGGGCGCTCACTGTAAAATATCCGAGCGCCAAACCGAAGAATCCAAGCGCCTTATGCGTATGGGTATTTTTTCGGCGCTGGCGATTGCAATTCACAACTTCCCCGAAGGATTGGCAACCTTTATGAGCGGTTTAACCGATCCCGCCTTGGGTATCAGCATTGCGGCGGCAATCGCGATTCACAATATTCCCGAAGGTTTGGCGGTGTCGGCACCCATTTATTACGCAACCAAAAACCGCAAAAAAGCCTTTTGGCTTTCGTTTGCATCGGGATTGTCCGAACCGGTCGGGGCCTTGTTGGGCTTTTTTATTCTGCGCCCCTTTTTTAACGACTTAACCTTCGGCTTGGTATTCGCGGCCGTTGCGGGTATTATGGTCTACATTTCAATCGATGAACTGCTTCCGACCGCAGAAGAATACGGCGAACACCACATCGCTATCGGCGGCCTTATTGCCGGTATGATTGTGATGGCGGTGAGTTTGCTTTTGTTCGCTTAAGTGCGTACAGCACCGCCTAAGCGCGAGTGACACCTCTTAAAAATAGCGGGCGTCGAGTGTTTCGCCGAAAGCTTCGGCACGGCGCAGGGTTTGGCTTATAAGCGGAACAAACAGGGGCAGCATTGAGCGCAGGCGGCTGAAAGGCCGCTTACGTTTTTTTGTGCCCCGCCCCGATTTTTTTAAGCTGCTGCGGCCGGCGGTTTTTAGACCGCGGCGCTCATCACTATTAAGACCGCCCCGTATAAGCTGGGTTTTGATGATTTGAGATGCGGTATCGGCTAAAATCGGCAAAAAACGGAATACGAGCACAAAGGTAAAAGAAAGATACTTTGTTTTTATGCCGAGCTTATCCAGGGGCACAAGCAGTTTTTTAAATCCTTCAAGCAGTTCTCCGCTTTCGCACGAATACATAAAGCCCGTCAATAAAGGAAGGGCGGCTGCCGCGTGTAAAATCGTTGCAGCCGAAAGGCGCAGTTTTGACGGTGTAAGGCTTATGCCTTTAAACGCAGCATATACCGCTTCACCTTCCGCGGCGGGAAAAAAAATGCACTGAAACAGGGCAAACAGTATAAGCCAGGGAACAAACTTTAAAAAGAGGCCGCCGAGCCGTAAAAGCGAAAAACGGGCAATGCGGGCATAGATAAGGGCTATAAGCGTACAAACCGCCAAAGCCCCTATATGTTGTATACACAGGGAAGCGATAAATAGGCTTAAAAAAAGAAGAATTTTTGCAGGAGGCGGCAGTTTGTGAAGCGGGCTTGAAACCTTTGTGTACAAGCCCGACGAGGTACGCCGTAAACCGTCAAGCAGGGAAGTGTCCGCTTCCTCTACGGGCTGCAGCCCTTTATCCTGAGCGGAGTTTTTTTCTGCGGAAGAACCGGCAGTGCCCGAAGAACGAGGGGCAGCCGAAGAACGGACGCCCGCAGAAGAACGGACGGCAGACGCAAAGCCTTCCTTTTTCACGCGCCCGATATCTATGCGGCGCTCGGCAAAGGCGGCTTCGTCCATACGGTGGGTTGAAAATACCACCGCCTTACCCGATTCGGCAAGAGCGGCTAAGATATTCATCACTTGAAGCCGCGACTTGGGGTCAAGACCTGCGGTCGGCTCGTCAAAAAGATACACCTCGCTTTCAAGGGCGATGATACCCGCAAGGGCAAGTTTACGTTTTTCGCCGCCGGAAAGCGTGTGAATCCTGCGGTCGGCAAAGTCTTTAAAAGGAAGACCGCACATGTTCATCGCCTCTTGTACCCGGCCGCGCAATGTTTCGCCGGAAAGTCCCCGGTTTTGCGGGCCGAATGCAGCATCGTCGGCGGCAAATTCTTCGAATAAAGCGCTTTCGCTTAACTGAAGGGCCAGCACCGGCCTTCCCCTTGCATCTATGTTTCCGCCGTCGGGCTTTAGAAGCCCGCAGGCAAGCTCAAACAGGGTCGATTTACCCGAACCCGAAGGCCCCGTAATTGCGGTAAGTTCTCCCGCGCGGATATCGAGCGAAAAGTTTTTAAACACTGCCGAAAAATCGGCCGACAAATCGGCAGCCGCTTTCCCTGCCGATGAATCTGCCGCCTTCGATGTCCTATCCGAAGCCGATTTAGTGTTCGCGGTATACGAAAAATCGACGGAAGAAAAGCGCAGAGCACAGGGGGCGTTTCCCTTTTTTTGCGCACCCGAAACATTTTCGCGCACAAGGGGCGGAAACAGCGTTTTAATAAAGTTCCGTTTACGTTTCAGTTCGGCAACGCTGCCGTCGAAACTCAGCACACCGTCGTCCAGCACGATAATGCGCTCGGCCCTCAACGCTTCATCGAGGTCGTGCGTAACGTGAATCAGAGTAAGTCCTTCTTTATGCCGTTCGTCCAAAAAATCGAGGACGGTTTCGCGCATGGAAGGATCGGTCATCGCCAAAGCCTCATCCAAAATCATCAGTTCGGGATGCATGGCCGCAATTCCGGCAAGCACCAGTTTTTGTTTTTGCCCCTGAGAAAGCGAGGCGGTTTTTTCAAAACGGGAATCAAAGAGGCCGACAAGGCTTAAACTTTCAAAACAGCGTTTTTCTATTACAGGCTTATCCAAGCCCAGATTTTCAGGGCCGAATGCCGTATCGGCGGCCGCGGTTTCTCCGATAATTTGGTTTTGCACGTTTTGAAACACAATGCCTGTAGGTACGGTTAAGGGCGGCACGCTTACACGCGGCTCGTTTTGAAGCGGCGGACTTTCAGCCGATGCGGTATACAATTCAATCCTGCCGGATGTGCAGGGCAAAAAGCCTGCAATAAGGCGGGCAAGCGTACTTTTTCCCGAACCGTTTGCGCCCAAAACGGCAATGTATTCGCCCCGTTCAACCGTAAACGATACGTCTTTTAAAGCGTGAATGCTGCGGTCGGGGTATATAAAACTTACATGTTCGGCGCGCAAATGAATCATAATCCAAGTATACACATTTTAGCTCTTTAGTGCTATAATTTCCTTATGGCTACACCTCATAACAGCGCCTCAAAAGGCGACATTGCACCCTCGGTGCTTTTACCCGGCGACCCCTTACGCGCACAATACGTTGCCGAGCACTATTTCGACAATCCGCGCCAAGTAACCGCCGTGCGCAACGTACTCGGCTTTACAGGAACATTTCGGGGAAAACCCGTGAGCGTTATGGCTTCGGGTATGGGCGGCCCCTCGGCGGGCATTTACGCATACGAACTGTATTCGTCTTACGGGGCCGAACGTATTATACGAATCGGAACCGCAGGCGGATTGCAGCCCTTTTTACAGGTCGGCGATTTGGTTTTTGCGATAAGCGCTTCCACCGACTCCAACTACGCGTATCAATTCAGGCTTCCGGGAACCTTTAATCCCTGTGCCGACTTCGAACTTTTACAAAAAGCCGCAGCGGCAGCCGAAAGCAAGGGGTTCCGCTATCATGCAGGACAGATTTTTTCGTCGGATATGTTTTCGGACTACAACGCAATCGGAGCGGTCGAGTCATGGCAGGGCTGGGCGGCGATGGGCGCTCTTGCTCAGGATATGGAAACCTACGCCCTCTACTGTACGGCGGCGCGCTTGGGCAAAAAAGCTTTGTCGATTTTAACGCACACCGATTCCTGCGTAACCGGAAAAGGACTTGCCGATTCGGAGCGCATGAGCGCCCTCGAACCGATGTTTGAAACCGCTCTTGAGTGTATATGAGGAGAAAATAAATCATTTATCCGCTCCGGCACAAGCATAAAAGAGTTGCTCACCGCCGCAGACGTAGAAGCAAGCAGAATAGACAAAAAAAATTAATTGAATAACAGCTGTAAAACAATGCGTATTCACAGTACCGGAGCAATCAGAACAATTGAAGAAAATTTAAAGGAGGCGGTATGCCGCAAATAACCAAGGGCGGAAAGTTTATTTTCGGAAAATCGCTGATAAAACAAGACGGAACGGTTCAGATTCCTACTCAGGCGGTGGAAGAATACAACATCACCGCCGATACAAAAATATACCTTTTTACGGGAAGCAAAAAAACCGGCGGCTTTTGTATCACCCGAAAAGGCTTGCTTGAGCCTTCAACACTCGGACACATTTTAACCGATAACCCGAGTTTGCAAAACTACACTTGCGACTGCGGTGAGTTTATCAAATACAAAGGGCGTTTCTACTGTTGGCTCGATATATCCGAAACCGGAATTATTCATTTAACAAAAGAGGTGATGGACTTTCTTGACATCAAACCCGGTATGTACCTGCTTGCTATCCGCAGCAGCAATATTGCATTTACGATGGGTGCAAAGGGGCCGTTAATTGAGAAGGCTCATAACTACAAAGGGGTTATTCCGGAATTTTAAAGGTTGTCAATGCAACTTGGAAAATCATTATTACCTTATTTATAATATAAAACAAATAACATATTGACACCATATATAACACCACTTATAATATTGTTGTGAGTCAATGGGACAAACTGCTTAAAAAGATAAAATCTCTTGATAACAATATGCGTTTTTCAGAACTTGCAAAAGTATTAGAAAATTATGGATATATAATGACTGTTCCGCGCTCAGGCGCAGCCATTATACTTTTAGAAAGAAGGGCTTGAATCCGATTACGATTCCGAAACATGAACCGATAAAAACAGCTTATGTTCGAATAGTAAGGGATATTGTAGAAGTCGAAGAAAATAATTCACAAGAGGAATCGAAATGAAAACATTGGAAGAATACATGAAGCTCCCGTATAAGTTGGAAATTATTCCTGATAAAGAAGATAACGGGTTTGTCGCTTATTATCCGGAACTTCCCGGTTGTATAACCTGCGGTTCATCTCTTAGTGCTGTTGCGGCAAATGCGGAAGATGCTAAAAGGGAATGGCTTTTTGCGGCTATTAAAGACGGAGTTCCGATAAATGAACCTGATGACACAGCTTCTTATTCCGGACAGTTTAAACTGCGATTACCCAAAACACTTCATAGAACTCTTGCAGAAAATTCCAAAAAAGAAGGGATAAGCATGAATCAGTATTGTGTTTACCTGCTTTCTAAAAATTCTGCAGAGCATCACGTTTCTACCTATTCAAAATAGAGTGTAAGACACCAACGCAGAGAAAAAATCAGAAATGAAAAGACTTAATAAGACAAATATATTGATACCCGTTCTCGGTTTTCTTTTAGGTTTTATCACCTTTATTATCTGGAATAAGATAGAATTTAAAAATGAAAATCCTATAAAAATATATATCGATTCATATGTATATTTGTTTTATGTAATCAGATTTCTTACATTTAATCAGCGAGCATTCATTTTACTTATAGTTCCTTTTATAACAATTGTATCAGTTATTATGAATGTATTAAAAAAATCAAAAATCGCTGTAGTTATGAATTGTATATGTTTTTTCCTATTTCAAATAAATCAGTTTATCATTTATTTAAACCTTCGATATTTATAGGAATTCTAAAATGTGATAGTATTAAAAGCCGGATAAATAAAGTAACGAACTATTATGAATAACATGCACATCATTATATGGTCTTTTCCCTTACTCTTTATACTTCACGATTTTGAAGAAATTATTTTCATTAAATATTGGATTCAAAAAAACGAAAACTATCTGCAAGCAATAGCACCGTCAAGATTTATACCTGTTATTAATCACATGAAAAAAATCTCAACGGCGGCATTTGCATTCGGCGTTGCGGAAGAATATATACTTATTCTGATTATCTGTATTATTTCTTTTTTGACTAATCGGTATTATCTATGGCTCGGATGTTTTATCGCCTTTGTTTTACATATGATTGTTCATATTTTTCAGGCACTATTTATAAAAAGATATATTCCTTCATTGGCTACAAGCTTAATATGTACCCCAATATCCATAGCGATATTGGTAAATATATGGAAGCAATTTATCTTTTCAAGAATAATTTTTTATTCAATATTGAGCTGCATTATAATGATAGGAAATCTCGTTTTCATACATTGGTTAATGGGAAAATTAGAGGATAAGTTTAGCTGATAACATAATCGGTGAAAATCCGTAAGAATTTATTTAATCTAATCCGAAATATATGTATTCAGAATTAGAACCACTCTTTTATAAACTTATAGAATCCTTTCAAAAATTCCCCCTCTTCCTCAAAATATTTTCCCAAAACCTCTTGCCTTGAACCTAACTGCAAGGTTTATATTATTAAAAGGTTTTTATAGGAGGCATGATAAACAGCTCGGCAGAAATTCTGCCTCACTGTTTATCGTTATTGTATGCGGTTTGTAAACAAACCGCTTGAAAAAACTTTTTTCAGGATTTAATAATCCTTGCAAAAAGTTTTTATAGGAGGTTTTAATATGAATAAAATTCACATGGGTGTTTTTTTAATCGGTACGGCGGTTTTGGCACACTGCAATCTTTTTGCAAAAGAGCACATCGGGATAAAAAAATTAGCTTCATCTCTTTCCGCCCCTGTCGGAATGGCTTTTGACAGCAAGGGCTATTTGTACATTGCAAACTGGAGTGCAGGGCGAATTGACCGCTACCGCTCGGGAAAAATTGAAACGGTTATAAAAGATATTCCTTCTCCTTCCGGTCTTGCAATCGACACCAAGGACGCTTTATACATAGCAACCTACAGCGGGGGTGTAATCTACAAAGTGCAAAACGGTAAAAAAAGCACTTTTATTTCAGGGCTCAGTGTTGTTGCCGGTATAACCTTTGATGATAACGGCAACTTGCTTGTTGCGGAGCGGGGAAAAAGCAGAGTTCTTTCCGTATCGCCGGAAGGAAAAATCTCGGTACTTGCCGATAAGGGCTTGAGCACTCCGGTTGCGGCTATTCAGGCGGGCAAAGACCGCTATGTCATTAACGACATCACCGGAACAATCTACCTCTACCAAGCAAAAAATGCCGAGCTCACCGTTTTGAGTAAAACGCTGAATGCGCCCGCAGCGGGACTCATTCCCGATCCGTTTCAGCCTGATTCCGTTTTGACCGTCGATTACGGCGGCAAGGGGCTCTACCGCATTTCGCTTACGGACGGAAAAACCGAACAGCTTACCGATAAACCTATTTCTCCCGTCGGACTCATCGCCGCAGCCGATTCAAAAGAACTGTACATCGCAGCGTGGGGAGATAATTCGCTCTATAAAATTACCTTTGAAGGGAACAGCCATGACGATTAAAGAATTTGCCTCTAAACTCGGCGTAAGCGATTCGGCACTCCGCTATTATGAAAGAATAGGCGTGTTAAAACCCATTCGCAGAAGAAAAAACGGGTATCGGGAATTTACGGAGACGGATATCGCTTGGATGGAATTTGTATTTCGCTTAAAAGCAACCGGTATGCCCATAGCGCAGATAGCCGAGTTTGCCGAACTTCGTGAAAAGGGAGAGAGCACCGCACCCGAGCGGCTTAAAATGCTCCAAGAACACGAAAAGCGCCTTTTAGCGGAACTTGAAACCAAAACCCGCGGCTTAGCAAAAATCCGTGAAAAAATCGAATACTATAAAAAATTAACTCTAAAGAGGTAAAAAGATGAAAAAATACGTAGTTATCACCGGTGCAAGTTCAGGTATCGGATACGAAGCGGCAAAGCGGTTTGCGCAGCGCGGGAAAAACATCATTGCCGTTGCACGCACTAAAGAGAAACTTGAAGAGCTGAAAACCGAAATTGCCGGAGCCGGCAATGCTTCGGCGGAGATCATTATTAAGATGTACGACCTTACCGAAAAAGAAAATATCTATGCCCTATACAATTCGGTAAAGGAGCTGGATATCGAAACATGGATCAACAATGCAGGCTTCGGCGATTATTGCAGCGTGGAAAATCAAAACCTTGCAAAACTGGAAGATATGTTGAAGCTCAATGTAGAAGCGGTTGCGCTTTTTTCGGCTTTGTATGTGCGGGATTTTGCAAATAAAGAAAATACGCAGCTTATCAACGTGTCGTCCGTCGGCGGGTATACGATTGTCCCGTCTGCGGTTAGCTATTGCGCAACGAAATTTTTTGCCGCCTCCTTTACCGAAGGCTTAAGCCGCGAATTGAGCGCAGCGGGCGCGAAAATGCAGGCAAAGGTTTTTGCCCCCGCCGCCACAAAAACAAACTTCGGCAATATCGCCAATGACATCACAGACTACGATTATGACAAAGCATTCGGAACCTACCACTCGTGCGCTCAGGCGGTAGATTTTCTTATGCAGTTGTACGACAGCGACAAACCGCTCGGCATAGTAAACAGAGAAACCTTTGAGTTCAGCCTATCCGATTACCGTTTTCCCTATGTCCAAAAACCGCAGACTTTGCAAAGGGTGTAGGATTGATGGGGTTTAATGCGTAATTATGAAAAACATTTAAACGGTGTTAGACCTTATTAAAACTAAATTTAATTCTTCAATTTGTTCAAAAGCTTTATCTGCTAAAAAATCAGTTCCGCTCATTCCGCATTTTTTCTGAATTTTCAATCCATCTTGATGAAAACTGTACTGAACCGAAATATTTTGATAAACAGGATATTTTTACTACAAAACATTTTCCCATCCTCTTGACTTTTTTCTTATCTTAGATAACATTGTTAGCATATAATGCTATCATAAATGCTTTTATATAAGGAGGTGTTGTATGAACACATTTTTGGAACTCGCCAAAAGCAGACATTCGGTGAGGAGTTATGAAAGGAGAGCTGTTGAGACGGAAAAGCTCAACAGTATTTTGGAAGCGGGGCGTATTGCTCCTACGGCGGCAAATATGCAGCCCTGCCGTTTTCTTGTTTTAAATGACGAGGCGGCAATGAGTAAGCTGCAAAAAGCATGTACTCCGCACGGGGCACCGCTTGCCATTGTGGTATGTGCCGACAAAAAAGCGGTGTGGGTTCGCCCCTTTGATAAGGCGAGCATGACAGATATTGATGCGAGTATCGCTGCCGGCCACATGATGATGTGCGCTCAAGACATGGGGCTTTCAAGCTGCTGGATTACTTATTTTAAGCCCGATGTAGTGCGTGCCGAATTCAATATCCCCGATGATTTGATTCCGGTAAACATTTTGGTTATCGGTTACGGAAAAGAAGCGACAAAATCGCCTGACCGCTATGACGATGAGCGGAATCCGATGGACATGATAGTTCAATACTCATCATTTTAGAAAAACAAGATGATAGATGTTGAACTCGGTCCTATAAGACCGCCGTCCGAACATCAAAGCCTCTTGTTGCGTTTGACAAGAGGCTGTTCTTGGAACAGATGTTTTTTTTGCGGACTGTATAAGGGGATGCGCTTTTCGGTGCGTTCTACCGAAGAGGTTATAGGCGATATAAAAAAATATGCCGCTTATTACGGGGAGCGCGCAAGTTTTTTTAAATCCTGCTTTTTGCAGGACGGAGATGCCTTTAATATTCCGGCAAAGGATTTGCTTTCGATATTGCATACACTTAAAAAGTATTTTCCGGCACTGCAAGCGGTTACTACCTATGCCCGTTGCGACAGCATTTTGAAAAAGACCGAAACCGAATTACAAGCTCTTTGTGAGGTGGGCTTAAATCACTTGTACCGAGGAATTGAAACGGGCTCGGACACGATATTACAAAAAATCAACAAGGGGATAACCGCAGAGCAAATTGTAAAATCGGGCTTGGCGGCTAAGAAAGCCGGCATGACATTATCGGAATTTACCTTGCTCGGAATCGGAGGTAAATCTCTTTCCGAAGAAAATGCAATCGAAACGGCAAAATAATAGGCCGTTAAAAACTTCAGTTTTTAACGGATTTCTTTAGTTAAAATTGCGATGTTTAAAATTAAGGCAGCGTAATACAAAGGCTTAATTTTAAACTCGTCGGGCAACTGAAAAAATCTAATCGAGTTTTTTCAGTTGCCCAGCAATCAATGCAGTTAATCCCGAATTTATCCGCGTACATCACACGGCATTTAAACCGAATACAAAATTGGGGCGGGATGTCGAAAAGTTTCCTTAAAATTCATCAACCGAGAACTTTATCAAAAGTTGAGGTTGATGAATTCCGTGCTTTCGTAACACAAGTGAGAAAGCACAGTAAATAATTTGAGTTTTGCGTCAAAAATTTCAAAAGGCAAAACTCAAATTAAAATGAGCGGTGATATTTTAGACGCTCATTTTAAGCCTTTGTTCGATTTGCAATCGGAAGAGGAAATGGTTTGTGAGCAAAGGGTAAGTCAAAAACTTTGTTAAATTTTTGACTTACCCGACGAGTTTTTAATAAGTTTTTATATATAAATTACTTATTAAAAACATCGCAAATTAAATTTAAGGAAGACCTCTAAAAACTGAAGTTTTTAGAGGTCTTTAATAGCTTTTTATCGAGCAGCTTACCGATATTACAAGTTATTATGTGAATGAGCATATTGTAAACTTACTATTGGAAGTTGTCAAAGAATTGACATCCTTGTCAATTCTTTGACGCGAGTTTCGGCAAAGCCGAAACATCGCTTCTTTTTAGTTCCACCGCCATCCATGGCGGTTCTGAATTGACATCTTTTAGTACCTTTCGATGAGTGCGGAAGATAAACTTAATTTTGCCGTCGGAAGAAGATTGGGATATTACTATTACCTCAAAGATATGCAAAACGAAGCCGAAAACACCGCTGTTACAAAGTACATAAAAGAAAACCATAATACCGACTTTGCCTTATTTTGTAATGAGTGCAGAGCCAAGATGATATAGAAAAAGGGAATTGGAAAAATATTTAAATGATGACAGGTTTTATTAAAACTAAATTTAATTCTTTAATTTGTTCAAAAGCTTTATCTGCTGTAATCAACGGAATTTGATTTACTATTGCCGTTGCTGCAATAATTGCATCCGGTAATTTTGTTTTATAGTGTTTACGGATTTCAATAGTTTTTTCTTTGACTTCTTTTGTTAATTGTAGCTCTGAACATTCAGATAAAAAAGCTTTTATATTATTTTGTTCTTGATGACTTATTCCTGAAAACGACAAAAGTTCTTATCAAATAAGCAATCGAGTAATTTATCAAAATTAGGAGATTGCTTATTTGCTACACTTTCGCAAGGCGAAGCCTGAGAAAGTGCCGTCAATGAAACAAGTTTTGCCGCATGACAAAACTTGAAGTGTTTTTAGCCGACAGTATTGTGTCGGCTAAAATAAACATTCCATTTCCGAAATTATTGAAAATCCGATTTTTTTGGAAATATAAGGTTTCATACAGGGATTACCGGCAAGCAGATAAATTAAAGCATTTGTATCAGCTAAAAAATCAGTTCCACTCACTCCGCATTTCCTTCTGTATTTTCAATGCATCTTGATGAAATTTTAGTGAACCGAAATATTTTGATAAATCCGTATGTTTTTCTTTTTCGGCTGATTGATTATATCTATAAAGAATATATTGGACATAATTCTGTATATCGGCAAGGCATTCTTGCGGAACCGTTTTTATTTGTTCAACTAATGTTTCATAAACCATATATTTCTCCCTAATTAAGTATATCAAAGGAAGTTTCTTCAAACTACATTATTATATCATTTATTGCCGAATATTTCTACTACTACAAAGTCCCTCCATCCTCTTGACTTTTTTCCTGTTTTAGATAACAATGCCAGCATACAATGTTATCTAAAAATCATGAGGGGGAATAAAAAGAATCAAGATATGAAAACACGGTTATTGACACAAGACTTGAGGGGGCTGCTTGTTAAGCTTGCGGTTCCCGGAATAGTCGGTATGGTTGTTATCGGGCTGTACCCGTTTATGGACGGGGTATTTGCCGGAAGGATTATCGGCGATTATGCGATGTCTGCAATCAGTATCTCGATGTCGCTGACGCTGATAAACGGGGCGGTGTCTGCACTGCTCGGGGTCGGAAGTGCGTCCATTTTGTCGCGGGCAATCGGCAAAGGTGATACGGAAACGGTAGATAAAATTTTCGGCAATGTGTGTTATTGGGTGCTGCTTTTTTCGGCAGTGATTACGGCGGCGGGTGTGCTTGCCGCTCCGTACTTTTTGGAAATGGTGGGAGCAAAAGGAGCGATTAAAGATTTCGGCGTGCGGTATTTGCGGATTGTATTTTTAGGTTCGGTGTTCGTAAACTTTGCTCAAGCCGGAAACATGACCATGCGAGGTGAAGGTGCTTTAAAACAATCTATGTTCATTATGGGAGCGGGGGCATTGCTCAATATTGTGCTGGATCCGATTTTTATGCTTCTTATGGGAGACTATGCTATTGAGGGAGCTGCGATTGCTACGGTAATCTCGCAAATTGTGCAGGCGGTTTTAACCCTGCACTATTTTGCGAAAAAAAGCCCCTTTGTCAAAATACACAAAATTAAAAAGTACAAAGAAATATACCGTGAAATGTTCGGTATCGGAAGTTCGGCAATGCTTATGCAGCTTTTGTTTGCGGTGCAGCAAACGGTTTTGTTCAAGCAGGCGTTTACCTCAGGCGGCGATAACTGGGGGATTTTGATGTCTGCCACAATGCGCCTTTATATGTTTTCGTTTATTCCGCTTTGGGGTATGAGTCAGGGCTTACAGCCGGTTATCGGGGCGAACTACGGAGCAGGGCAGTACGGCAGAGTGCGCGAAACGATGAAACTTTTTATGTACGGCGCAACTTTTCTTGCAGCTCTCTCGTGGGTGCCTGCAATGCTTTTTTCAGAAAGCCTCCTATCAATCTTCAATGTGCGCCCCGAAATTATTGTAGCAGGCAGTATCAATTTCAAACTGTTTTATTCCACATTTATTTTATACGGAATTATGATTATGACGCTTACCTTTTTTCAATCAATAGGAGATGCCAAAAAAGCCGGAGCGATTGTCCTATTACGCCAACTCATTCTCTTTGTGCCTGCAATGCTGATTTTACCTCATATCTTCGGAAGCCTTGCCGTCTGGTGGGCGGAACCTGCCGTTGATTTTACAATGATACTTATCGGTCTTATCATGCAGCAGAGGGTGTTGAGGAGGTTGTGATTTTAGTTAATTAGGAATGCTTAATGAGGAATTGGGGCGGTTTTACGGTCTTCGGTTACAATATTTTTCCTTTATTGCATTTATAGATTATTCTGAAAATGAAAATATAAAATGTGGGAGTGCCTAGTTGGATAAAGTGGGTAATTGAGGTATAATCGCAAGTAAGGAATCAGCTCATTAAAGCTATATACACCGGTGTTACTAGGAGAGAATATGGCAATTCCAACATATGAAGAGTGCATGTTACCATTAATGAAAATAGCAGAAGACGGCAAAGAACATTTATTTAAAGAAACGATTGATACATTAATAACCCGGTTCAATTTAACTGATGAAGAAAAACAACAATTATTGCCCAGCGGTTCTGCATTTGTAATCAATAATAGAATTGGATGGGCAAGAACATATTTAACAAAGGCCGGGTTATTGCTAAAAACAAGAAGAGGCTATTTTCAGATATCGGAAGAAGGAAAAGAATTTTTAAAAAGAAACCCTAATTTTATAAATACTAAAATGTTGAGTGATTATGATTCATTTAATGAATTTCAGTCTATAAAAGAAAAAGATACCTCCGGTTATGACAAAAAAATAAATAAAGAGGAACAAAATATAACACCGCATGAACTACTTGAAAGCGGTTATTTAAGTATAAAAAATGAATTATCAAGTGAACTACTGTCTATGATTAAAAATATTTCTTCGTCAAGATTTGAAAAATTAGTCGTTGATTTATTGGTAAAAATGGGGTACGGGGGTTCAATAAAAGAAGCGGCTACAGTTGTTGGAAAATCAGGTGATGAAGGAATTGACGGCATAATTAAAGAAGATAAATTAGGACTTGATGTTATTTATATTCAAGCAAAAAAATGGGAGGGAAATATCGGCCGTCCGGAAATACAAAAATTTGCAGGAGCTTTACTAGGTAAAAAAGCTAAAAAAGGCATATTTATTACCACTTCAAATTTTACAAATGAAGCAAGAGAATATGTTACCGATATTGATGCAAAAATAATACTGCTTGACGGTAGGCAGTTAACAGAATTAATGATAGAAAATGATCTTGGTGTGAGCACACAAGATATTTATACTATAAAACGAATTGATTCTGATTACTTTGAAGAAGATTAGTCCTACCTCATGCCTGCCGCCAACATTCTCCGTTTAAAAGAAATATCCAGAAGACCCAAAGAATCACTTGCAGCAATCGGCACGGACGATATTGCATTCATACAAGGCTGTCTTACTTCTGCCAATGATGAAATTATTTCTTATGCCTATTGGACGATTGGGCAGATAGGTATTGTAAACCCGAATGCGGTTGCTGCACTTATCGATCAGGCTTTTTCGGATTTGCAATCAGCTTCGGAAAAAGTACGCGAAAATGCTTTGTTTGCAATCGGACGGACGGGAAGGGCAAAAATCGGTATTGTTGTAAATAGAATTGATGAAATATTAAGTCTGCACACCGATACCGCACCGAGGGTACGTATGTCCATGATTTGGGCCTGCGAAAACATTGCCAATACTGATGCGGAACTTTTTAAAAATCATATCGGAATATTTGAAAAACTCTTGGATGATCCTGATGAAAAATATGTACGGCCTGAAGCACCCGAAATTTTTAGAGTCATCGGAAAGTACAAACCTGAAATAGTCGCACAGTCATTAGACAAATTAAAAGAAAAATTAAATGATACCTGTAAAACAATGCGCATTCACAGTGCCGGAGCCATCAGAATAATAGAAAAGAATTTAAAGGAGACGATATGCCGCAAATAACCAAGGACGGGAAATTTATTTTCGGAAAATCGCTGATGCGGCAAGACAGAACGGTTCAGCTTCCTACTCAGGCGATGGAAGAATACGACATTACCGCCGATACAAAAATATACCTTTTTACGGGAAGCAAAAAAACCGGCGGCTTTTGTATCACCCGAAAAGGCTTGCTCCTACCTTCAACACTTGGACATATTTTAACCGATAACCCAAACCTACAAAACTACACTTGCGGCTGCGGTGAGTTTATCAAATACAAAGGCCGTTTCTATTGTTGGCTCGATATATCCGAAACCGGAATTATTCATTTAAAAAAAGAGACGATGGATTTTCTTGACATCAAACCCGGCATGTACCTGCTTGCTATCCGCAGCAGCAACATTGCATTTACGATGGGTGCAAAGGGGCCGTTAATTGAGAAGGCTCATAACTATGAAGGAGTTATTCCGGAATTTTAAAGGTTGTCAATACAGCTTGGCAAATCATTGTTACCTTATTTAATATAAAACAAATACCATATTGACACCATATATAACACCACTTATAATATTGTTGTGAGTCAATGGGACAAACTGCTTAAAAAGATAAAATCTCTTGATAACAATATGCGCTTTTCAGAACTTGCAAAAGTTTTAGAAAATTATGGATATATAATGACTGTTCCGCGCTCAGGTAGCAGCCATTATACTTTTAGAAAGAAGGGCTTGAATCCGATTACGATTCCGAAACATGAACCGATAAAAACAGCTTATGTTCGAATAGTAAGGGATATTGTAGAAGTCGAAGAAAATAATTCACAAGAGGAATCGAAATGAAAACATTGGAAGAATACATGAAGCTCCCGTATAAGTTGGAAATTATTCCTGACAAGGAAGATAGCGGGTTTGTCGCTTATTATCCGGAACTTCCCGGTTGTATAACCTGCGGTTCATCTCTTAGTGCTGTTGCGGCAAATGCGGAAGACGCTAAAAGGGAATGGCTTTTTGCGGCTATTAAAGACGGAGTTCCGATAAATGAACCTGATGACACAGCTTCTTATTCCGGACAGTTTAAACTGCGATTACCCAAAACACTTCATAGAACTCTTGCAGAAAATTCCAAAAAAGAAGGGATAAGCATGAATCAGTATTGTGTTTACCTGCTTTCTAAAAATTCTGCAGAGCATCATCACTTTACCAAAATGTGATACTATTAAAAGCTGTATAAATAAGGTAACAAACTCTTATGAATGATATGCACATCATTATATGGATTTTTCTTTAACAGATCGCTCTTATCAAAATACGGGGAAAGTGATACAATAAAATGAAAAACAGTTAGATATATTAAACTTTTACAAAGGAGAGTTTTTATGGATGTAATCCAAGCGATTCTTGACGGACTTGCCATAGCTGCTATCTTTAACGGGACAGCGGCCGCTTTTGTACTCATTAATCCACGGTTCTTTTTTGATTCTTACCCAAAAGCCATTCAAAAGGCTGCGCCCGAACAAATGACAAAAGAAGAGAAAAAAATAAATAAGATATTAACCGTTATCATTGTCGGGATTTGTTTCGTTTATTCGACAGCGAGCCTTTTACATACGGGAACCGTCGGTTTTTGGAACTTGTTTTGGACAGGATATATTCAGTGGAGCTTATTAAACTTAGGAGATTTTTTATTGTTGGACTGCCTGTTATTTCAGGGAAAATATAAGCAAAAAGTTGTCATTCCCGGAACAGAGGGACACGAGGATTATGAATTTAAGAATTGGATGAAACATCTGGCAATTGCGGAACATTTTTTAGGATTTCCTTTTTTACTTATACCGATTATATCGGCGGCCCAAGCTTTGCTTGTCGGATTTTTAAGAAGATAAATCCCGATTTGCAAAGATTAACAAATGAGAACTTATAGAAAATTGACTAAACAATTTATCTTAACCAACGAACAAAGAAAGTATCTGGGCTTAAATCCGATTGAGGATCACTGGGAAGAGATGGATATAAAGGGCAGCCTCTATTACTTTGACGGAGATACTATCAAAAAAGAAATTTCAGTATCTGACTATGAAGGAGATGCTTTTTACTATAAAGAAAGCGAACTTGATATTCAAACTGCCGAGAACAAAACCGTTGTGCTCCCCAAAACAGAAAAAGGAAAGCCTAAAAAATTAAACTTTACGGCAACTCAATCATTTAAAGGAATCGGAGTGTATTTTTCATTCGGAAGCGAACATGTGCTTATCGGAAACTACACCACACAAAAAACCTACTATTCGGAAAACTTAAAAGAAAGCAAGGCTTCGGCTCTCAATTCTTGGATTGAAAAATGGATAAAAGAAACATCAAAAGAAGATTTAGCCGATTTGGAAAATTTTAAAAACGAAAAAAGAGCTCACCAAAAATATAAAGAAGGAGACATCTTTGCTTTTAAAATAGGAAGACGGCAATACGGTTTCGGAAAAATTGTAATCGATATTGTCAAGTTAAGAAAAAATCCGGAATTTAAAAAGAATAAAAACTACGGTCTTAACAACCTCATGGGGACTGCTTTAATTGTAAAGGTATACCATAAAATCAGCACCGGCATAAACATCAATTTTGACGAATTGGAACAATGCCCTTCCCTCCCCGCACAGCCCATCATGGACAACAATATCTATTACGGCGAATACAAAATTATCGGAAACAAAAAAGTTACTTACCACGACTTAAATGATGCTCCAATATCGACAAGCAAGAGTATAAATCATCAAGACAAGGATATTGCTTATCTCCAATACGGCTTGATATATAAAGAAATGTCTTTAAAAGAATACGCTCTGTACAAAGACGAAGAATGGTATCATAAAAATTACCGGGCAGAATCAATAGGCTTTTCTTTAAACATAGAAAAATTGGAAGAATGTATAAAAGCAAAATCAAACGCCCCCCTTTATCCGGCAACCGGCGGCGGCCTCAATAATCCCGCCAACAAAAAAGATAAGAATTCAATTTTCAAAGCTTTCGGTTTGGACGGTGATTTGGATTATGAAGGAAATTTAAAACTGCATAAAAAATCAAAGCTTGATTAATTATGAAGGCCTAACTATAAAGAGGGAATTAGACAAGTTTCCTTAACCGCCCGCTGCCTGTTATCAATTACCAATTATCCGCTTGCACGCCTTTTTATTTTACTTTAACGGGTCGTTTTTATCCAAAATATGGGGAGGCCAAAAGGCGGGAATCGGTGCGTTCTTTTTCATTTTAAAGTCGCAATAGCCGTCTCCGCAAGCGCAAGTGTTTTCACGGTACAGCGATACTCCCATTTTTCCGAACATAACGTAATCCAAATTGCACAAGTAGGGCATGTAGTCCATATAGCCGTTTGCTTTTGCGAAATTATACAAGGGGCACACGAGGGTGTGAAAATTGATGGGGAACTCCGCCGTCGGTTCTTGGGTGAGCGTTTCAAAGCTGCCCGGATTTTTCAAAGCGTTTTTGCGATTTTGCGCATCCTTTTTTTTGAGCATTTTATTTACGAGTTTCGGGCGCTTGAATACGGCAATTTTCAGATTTTTAACAAGGGCGGGCATGGCGTCAAAATATTTTTCAAAACAAATTGTGGTCAACTGTCCCCACTCGTCCAAGGAAAGGCCGTATTTTTTAGCCGCTTCGCCGAATGCTACAAAAATATAGGCTCCCGTAAGATTGGAAGTGCCGCTCACCCTACTGCCGCCGATGTACGGAAACTTTTCCATAAGGTCGGCCGAGTAAATCCGCCATATCTCTTCGAAAGCTTTCTTATAGGGTTTTTGAAATATTCTTTCGATTTCGCCGGCAATCAATTTCAAATAAGCGTTTGCCTCTTTTTTCAGCTTTTGTTCGCTTTTTTTATAGTACGGGTGCATACGTCCCTCCCCTGATATAAATTATTTTTGGAACTCCGGAAGACAGTCAACCTCTTTAATGCCTGCGGCGTTTAAGCTCAAACCGATTATGTTAATTCTAACATACTTTTTTAAATTTGCATAGGTTTGCATTTTTTTTAAGACTTTTTCCGAAAAATTATACAAATTGAATGTATTGACCATTATACGGCCGCTCACTATTATAAAGCGCATGAGTACAGAACAAAAAAAGAAAAATGAAAAACCGGCGCGGGTCCCGGCAACCGTACCGGCCGAACTTTCGCCGAGTCTTACGGCCGCTATGCTTACACAATTCGAACAGGATTTTAGCTGCAAAAGCGCTTATGCATCGGCGATGAATGCGGCGGTAAAAAACGGTATCGGTGCAAGCTGTATCGATTATGAAGAAACACGCTTTTGTCAAAATAATTTTTCGGTTTCGTTGGATGCCGGAGAAGTAACAAATCAAAAACAGTCGGGGCGCTGCTGGATGTTTGCGGCGCTGAATACAATGCGGCAGCGGGTAATGAAAAAGTTCAAATTAAAAAACATGGAGCTTTCACAAAGCTATCCCCTGTTTTGGGATAAACTGGAAAAATCGAACTGGTTTTTGGAGAATATTCTATCCACCCTCGACGAACCGCTTGAAGGAAGAATCATGCACCACCTTTTGGCAGACCCCGTTGCCGACGGCGGCCAGTGGGATATGTTTGCCGATTTGGTACAAAAATACGGCGTTATTCCGCAGGAAGCAATGCCCGAAAGTTTCGATTCTTCTGCGACAAAGGATTTAACAAAATACATAACTTTAAAACTGCGCGAAGGTGCGATGCGTTTACGAGGTGAACACGCACAAGGCAAAAGCGCCGCCGAACTGCGTCTTTTGAAAAACGGCATGATGAACGAAATCTACCGTATCTTGTGCATATCGCTGGGAAAACCGCCGGCCGCTTTTACATGGGAAACCCGCGACAAAGACGACAAGTTTATCCGTATCACATCCACTCCGCAGGAGTTTTTCAAAAAATATGTGGGGATGAAGCTCGACGATTACGTAAGCCTCATCAATGCGCCGACCAAGGACAAGCCCTTTTATAAAACCTACACCGTCCGTTTTCTGGGAAATATTGCCGGCGGAAAACCCGTTCGGTATTTAAACCTTCCTATCGATGAGTTAAAAAAAGCCGCATGCGCTCAGCTTTCGGCAGGAGAATCGGTGTGGTTCGGAAGCGATGTTCAGCAATGGTTTTTAAAAACCGAAGGCCTCTTGTCGATAAAGGCGGTGCGTCCCGACCTTTTATTCGATACCGTATTCCCGCTTACAAAAGAACAGCGCCTTGATTACCGCGAAAGCTTAATGACCCACGCGATGACCTTTACGGGCGTAAATATCGCAGACGACGGAAAGCCCAACCGCTGGCGTGTTGAAAACAGCTGGGGTAAGGATGTCGGTAAAGAAGGTTATTGGGTAATGAGCGACGAATGGTTCAGCGAGTTTACCTATCAGGTTGTTATCAATAAAAAGTATTTGACAAAAAAACAGCGCGATATGCTTGAACAAAAACCGATTGAACTCGCCCCATGGGATCCGATGGGCAGCCTTGCGATTTAAAGGTCTTGGCCGCCGGCGATTTAAAGGCCATGCGCGCTTGGCCGAACAGTAAACAAAAAGACTGCCGAAGCGTATCGGCTCCGGCAGTCCTGTTTTATTTAAGTTCTTCTATTACCGCATCGGCTGCAATCGCACCCGTATAGGCACTGATACCGACTCCGCTTCCCGAAGAAGCATAGGCACCTGAAAAGACGTTTCCGAAAATCAATTCGCCGCAGGCAAACAGATTTTGTATGGCTTTATCTTCTGCATTCAATACGCGGCAGTTTTCGTCAACCTTTATACCGGGAATTGAACCTATTAACACGGGATTGGTAACAAGGCCGTAAAAGGGTCCGTTTTTAATGCCGTTTGCTTCGGCAGTGCGTTTGAACTCCGCCTCATTGATACCGTAAGAAGCGGCTAAAGCTTCAAGCGTGTTGGCTTTTTTTGCAACTCCGGCAGCTACGGCTTCTTCCAAACGGTCGGCCAATTTTGCGTTTGTTTCGTCATAGATACTTATACCCATCGAATCGGTTTGGTCCAAAATCAATTTTAACCCGTCGGCATAAAAGGCTTTTTTCAAGCCGAAATCTTTACCTTCTTTGTTTACAACGGTTTTTGCACTGAATACAAGGTTTCCGATACGGCCGTAATAACCGTAAAAAGGCGTTGTTCCGCGGATTCCCATCATGCCGCTTCCGACAATTTGAACGCCGAGCTTTTCAGTCAACATAAAACCGTCTCCGGTGCTGCCGGCACAGGTAAAGGGAATGGCCTTTGTATAGTCGGGCGCATATTTTTTTACGAGTTCCGGGTTACGCGAAAAACCGCCGGAAGCTAAAATCACTTTTTGGGCATTCAGCGTGTATTTTGAAGTTTCGTCTTCAACCTTTACTCCCGTAACGGCGCCGTTTTCCGTAATAAGTTCGGTTACCTTGCTGTTTAAACGGATTTTAACTCCCAAACCTTCGGCTATTTTTTCAACCGCATCGAACATTTGACTTTCTCCGACTCTCCACGCATATCTTCCCTCATGGCGTGATTCAAGAACGGGCAGTTTACTGTCGGGGTGCGCCAAATACCAGCGCTCTTCGGAGACGGGAAGTCCGCCTTCAAGGAAATAATCGAACACGCCGGCCGATTTATCGTAAATAGCGGCAATCAATTTTTTGTTTACCGGGGCGCCCTTGCTGCGTTTTTCGTAAAAGGCAATCAGCTCTTCTTTAGTGCTGTCAAGCTTTACCTTTTTGTTCATTTCCGAATTGACAACCCACATACCGCCGCCGCACACGCGCGCCGAACCGCCCGTATACGCTTCTTTTTCCAACACAACGACGGATAAATTGCTGTTGCGTGCAAACTCGATTGCGGCGCTCACGCCGGCAAGGCCGCCTCCGACAATGGCAACGTCAACGCTTTCAGCCGCGCTTTTTTCCGTTTTTTTAACCGCATCGCTTCCTTTTTTATACGGATCGAGCACCGCACCCGCTTCGGTCAATGCGTTTGCAACGGCTGTTTTTATTGCAAAGCTTGTTATCGTTGCGCCGCTTACTTTGTCGACTTCGATATTTTGCTGAGCACAGATTCTTTGCGGAATAGAGTTGACGGCAACATCGCTGATTACGGGACTGTCTTCATTTTGTACAACGGTTACGGATTTTATTTCTCCTTTTTCAACCGTTACATCGACGACAATCGGGGCACGCATTCCCTGCGCCGTTCCGCGGAAAGTGCCGCTCACTTTTTTGTTCGGGTTCGATTTTCCCGCCACGCACCCTGAAAATACCAAGAGGGCGGCAAAAACGGCTACTGTAATTTTTTTCATAAAAACTCCTATGCGATACGAAATAAAAAAATTATTTTAAGTTTGGAGCAGCTTCGTATCGCTTTAATTAATCGGTTAAAATTCTATCGGGTTTCAAATCAAAAGTCAATATTTAAAGAACCGAAGCTCGAATTGCGGCAGGCATAATCAAAGACAATACGATTTTAACGTCTGTAAAGCGAATAGACTGCCGTCGCCCCTAAAACGATGCTTAAAAAAAGCAGGGCGGCATAAATGCCGAAACGGTCGGCGCACAAACCGGCAAGAGGCGCAAGCACACTTATGCCTACAGCCTTTGCCTGAGAGGCAATCGATAAAATCGTTGCTTGATCGGAGGAGGTTGAATAATTATCATATTGGGCAATATTAATCGGTACCCAGATATTTTTTACTATAAATAAAAGCATAAAAACGCCTATGGCAAGGTAAAAAAGTTTAAAATAAACGGCAAAGCAGGAAAGATTCAACAGAGCCGCACTTATAAAGAGCAAAAAAATAAGTGCGCTTTTTTCGGATTTAAACAGGGATGCAACGCTATGGGATTTGCGCGAGGAAAGGGCCGACAATATATACAGCACAAAATAAACCGAAGCGACAATGAGCGCAAGGGCATTTTTATCCGAAACCGAAAAAGCGGCCGCAGCCAGAGCAGCCTGTGCTTTTAAGAGCGGCTGCAAAAAGTCTTTCGATACGTTAAAACAGCCTTCAAAGCCGGTATTTTGTATAATAAGATGCCGTATATCCTTATCGGTAAAAGCGCTCTTAACAGTCTGCACACTGTGCCGAAACACCTCTCCAAGTCCCGGACGATTTTGCGAGCAACAGTTCAGTTCATCGGGATAACGGAACATATTCCACAAGCCTACAACGGCGGGAATCAGTGAAAACACAAACACAAAGCGGTAATTGTCGGTAAAGGCGACGATGAAGGCCGCGATAATCACCGAAAAAGCGCTCCCGTAATTCGACCATGAACGTGTATAACCGTAAACCCGCGTTTTTTCATCAAGGCGGTCCTGTATTTTAAGCCAATCGAAGATAATTGCCTTATGCGTTCCCGTCCTGAACGAATCGCCTACCGCATAAAAAAAGACTGCGGGAATCAAAAGCGCAAAGGAGCGGGCAAGCGAAAAAAAAGCAAAGGCTGCAATATAGGATGAAAGCGACACCAGCATAGCCGTTTTTTTTCCGTATAAATCGGCAAAGGCTCCGCTCGGTATTTCGGTTATATTGATAACAATATGCAAAAAGGCCGTCAACACCCCGATTTGAACATAGCTTAAGCCCAGCGAAAGATAAAACAAAATAATAAAGGGTTCGGAAAAATCGAAGTTTTTCAAAAAGCCGTACAGGGAAAAACGGCGAATCATAGTCATTTATTTAATCTAAATAAAAAAAAACGCAAATGTCAATACAGTAAAGATACGAACACACAGCTTATGACAAAAGCATTGTGTCCTTATTATCGATTCTCCGGATTCGTTTATTTTAAACCGACCTTGGTAATACCTTGAATAAAATACTTTTGAAGAAAGATAAATATTACAACAATCGGAAAAATAATTACAGTCGATATGGCCATAATATATCCCCATTGAGATCCCACATCTTCTGAAATAAGATATCTGATGCCGGTTTGAACCGTTTTGTATTTTGTACTATTTGTAATAATTAAAGGCCACATATAATCATTCCAACTCTGAATCATGCCGAATACGCCAACTGCAGCAAGAGCGCTTTTACCCATAGGCAAAAACACATACAGAAAGGTACGAAATTTCCCGCACCCATCAAGACTTGCAGCCTCCATAAATTCATTTGGAACGGTCATATAATACTGTCTAAGCAGAAAAATTCCGAAAATACTCGTTAATGACGTAATCACTAATCCGATATATGTATTCATAAATCCCATTTTAAAGACGGTGATATAGTTTGAAATAACCGTCGCTTCCTTTGGAATCATCATACAGGCAAGAAACATGATAAAAATGGCATTTTTAAATTTAAATGTAATCTTTGCAAATGCAAACCCCGCCAGAGAACAGGTAATCAACTGAAAAAAGACGCATATGAATGTGACAAGGATGCTGTTTTTAAAAAAGATTCCAAACGGAGCCAAAGATAAAGCTTCCGGATAATTTGCAAAGCGCCAAGTAGTTGGAAAGAATATTGTATTATTGAACACTTCACTATTACTTTTGAAAGAAGATATAAGCATCCAAATGAACGGAAAACTTATCACTATACTCATAAAAATCAAAAATAAATGCTTTAACAGTGTCCATATACACTTGGAAATCTTATTAATCATAGACAACTTTCTTTTCAAGCCTCATTTGAATAAGATTGACAGCAAAAATAATTAAAAATAATACGATAGAAACCGTACTGGCGTAACCGATCTGATACTTCAAAAATCCGTATTTATATAACATTACAACAAGATTTTGCGTACTGCCTGCAGGGCCTCCCTGCGTCATGACATCAATCGTTGTAAACAATTTTAGAGAATCAATCGTAGTCAGAATTAATAACATAAAAGATGTTGGCGATACCAACGGCAATTCTATGCATAAAACCCTCCGCATACCGGAAATCCCATCCAATTCCGCAGCCTCGATTACGGAAGATGGAATATTTTGCAAGCCGGTCAGAAAAAGAACCGTTGCATATCCTATAGTTCTCCATATAATAATGATAGCCACCGAAACTAATGCAGACGAAGGTTCGTTAAGCCATCTGACACCAGATAAGCCTAAATGAATAAGCAGTGTATTTAAAAACCCGTATTGCGGATTGTATAAAAACAGCCATACGGACGACATGGCAACCATAGAAGTTACTCTGGGGATAAAATAAACAGTTCGATATAACACATTCAGTTTTCCCGGTCTTTGAATAAAATAAGCCAAAATAAAGCCTGTCACCAATACTGATGGAATAATTATAAGCGGATACAAAAGCGTATTTTTAAGAGTTATATAAAACTCTGATGACTGGAAAAGTGTTATAAAATTTCTGGCCCCTATGAACTTTGCTGAACTGATAAGATTCCATGAATGAAAGCTGTTGTATATGTTTGCAGCCAATGGATAAACTACGAAAATGAGCAACAGGAGAGAAGCCGGCAATATAAATAAGTATCCTGTAAGGTTATTTATTATGTTGTTCCGTTTTAACATACAGCCCTCTTTAACCTATCCGGATCAGCATAATCTTTTTAGATATGCATCAAGCAGATCGGGAAAATTCACAGTCATACCATCAACCCCACACAGGCAACAATGTACCATAAGATCGTAATCTTTAACGCCCCACGCACGGATGCTCAATCCGCTTTTATGCGCATATGTGCACATCGATGGAATCAGCAATTCAGCTTTAGGACAAATTTCATTCACTTTGTCTCTTACAAGCTTATCAACCATCTCGCGGGAAAAACAGTCGGTTAGATATCCTATTTTGATACTGCTATCGTTTCTCCGTACTTCGAGCAACTGGGAATAATCGAATGATGTAACAATATAGCTCGGAACTCGTTTATCCTCAAGCATCCTGCAAACATCAAGCTCTATCCCCTTCTCTTTTAACTCAATAGCCAGACTAAGATCCTTTCGTGCGTAACGGGACAAAAAGCCTTCCATGGAAACAATTTTTTCACCCCTATACTGTTCTCCCTTAAATAGCCCAAAATCAAATTCCAACAACTGTCCATAGGTATAGTCTTCAACGCCTCCTTCAACTTCGACAATTCGCTTCAGACTATCATCATGAAACAGTACCAGTACTCCATCCTTTGTTTTCCTGACGTCCGTTTCAATCCCATTAGCATTCAGTTCAATTCCCAGTTCAAACGCCGGCCATGTATTTTCAGGGGCATATGAAGATGCCCCTCGATGTGCATAATTCAGCATTTTTCCTCTCAGCGATAGTAGTCTGCATAAAACCGATTTACGGTCTTTTGGAATTCAGCAAGCAATGCCGGAATATCGGCTTTGCTGTTTGCCTCTACTTCACTGACAATTTCCTTTGTTTCCATCCAAATCGTCGAGTCGGCAACGTTTACACTTTGCATAGATAAATGAGCTACACTGTCAATACTTACCCTGCGCTCCGGTTCCTTTTTGAGTAAATCTTTTATCTCAGAGGATTGTAAAAATGAGTTTCTTATCGGCAGATACCCCTTCTTAATATTTGTTAGGCTTCCATCCAAAGATAATAAATAATTGATAAACCGAACACTGGCCTCAACTGTTTTTTTATCAGCAGAAAACAACCCAAGAGAATTCCCGCCTAAGATGGTATTTTTACCGGGAAATGGAGCGACACCTAACTTAAACGCACATCCTTCGGAAAGCTGTTTCAGGTTTGCACTGGAAGTAATGAACATCGCAGTGTAGCCGTTCATAAAATCATCGATACTGGTACTGTGCTGGTTCGCAGGCATCGATTTATCACCATGTACCATATTACTAATCGTTTCAAATACCTGTCTGTACCCGCCGCTATCGACGGAAGCTTTATCTCCGGCAAGGGTTACCCGAAAACCGCAATCCCAAACCCATGCCTGAAGATACCAAGGAGTATCGGCATTAAAATTGAATCCGTACACATCGGTTTTACCATCACCGTTGGTATCCAGTGTTAGCTGCTTTGCAATAGCGGGTATCTCGGAAAACCTTTTAGGAGGTATCAATTTATTCTGTTCGAACAAGTCAGCATTATAATACAAAACGGGAACACTGCTCGAATACGGAACACACACCTTCTTTCCATCATAAATAAATCGTCCCCAATATCCGGGCATCACATCTTTGATTAAAACCGGTTCAAGGAAGTCCTCTATTGGCAGTAATTTTCCGCTTTCATACATCTGCGAAATACCATGTCGTTGACCAACAATACCTATATTGGGCAATGAATTCGAAGCAATCGCAGTCATATACTTTGTATAAAGGTCATCATAGTTGGTACCTACAGCTTCTGAAACAATTGTAACATCAGGATTTAGTGCTTCAAATGCAGCTATTTCCTTTTCAAAGTTATCACTGGTCCTGTGCCAAAATACAACCCGTATCTTTTCTCCTTGAAAGGAGTCTGTCTTTCCTCCCGCAAAACAGCCTCCTGCTACAACCAAAAAAATCAGAATTAATATGGCATTTTTTTTCATTTTTTAGCGCCTCCTATATAATTGTTGATTTATTATCGCATATAATCATTAAATTGAAAAATACTATTTTTTACGTTATCTATCAAATTTATTGATTTTACAGGGAAATATCGTATATAATGTTCTTATGAATCTTGAATATTATAATATATTTTATCAAGTTGCACTCAACGGGAACATAACACATACTGCACAAAAACTTAATATGTCACAACCTTCAATCAGCAGATATATTATGTTGCTTGAAAAACAATCCAATAAGAAACTTTTTATTCGATCAAAACAGGGGGTAAAGCTTACAGCTGAAGGACATATCTTGTTTGACTATATTTCAAAGGGACTAGAGTATATCAAGAAGGCGGAATCCGAACTTGACATATGGAAAGGTGTAACAAATCAAAACCTTACAATTGCGGTAAGCCAACTTACAATCAAAACGATACTCCCACCTATTCTCGAGAAATTTCAAGAAAAGAATCCGAATACCAAAATCAAATTAGCAACAGGCTCGTCGGCACAAGCCATCGCAAATCTACAGGCAGGACTTGCAGATATGGCAATAGTACCCGGCCCTATCGAAAAACATCCTCTGCTGAAAATTACAAAATTAACATCTCATGAGAATATCCTGATCTGTGGGAAAAAATATCGGCAACTACAAGCAAAAACATTATATCTTGAAGATCTTAATAGGTACCCGTTCATTACCTTGAGTGTCGGAACTTCAGGCAGAAAATATATTGATACTATCTTTGCAGGCTATGATATGGTTCTTTCCCCGGAAATTGAAGTATCGTCTTCCGACCTTATCCCACATCTTGTCAAGTTTAATTTGGGAATAGGTCTAGTCGCAAAAATATTTGCAGAACAATATCTCGATGAAGGAGAAATTCTCCAACTAAAACTGCATGAACAGTTACCTAAACGAAATTTTCTCCTTTGTACAAACCGCTTTTCAACCTTATCCCCGTCAGGAGAAATCTTTATTAAAACTTTGCTCAAGAACTTAAAATAATAAACTTCCTATTAGTTTCCCGAGTTTATATTTCACACAAGCTGTGCGACTTTCACATTAAATATTGTAACGCCTTTTTCTTCAAATCTCAACTTTTAAACACTATTTTAGGATTTTTTTCGCTTTTTTGGGCCTGAAACGAGGGATTGTGCCGGCCCGGCATACCCGACTCCCGTCGGGCAGCAACCTGCGCACGGCAAAAGTCGGTTACTTTTGCCTTTGCGCCTCGAGTTTGGCGTAAGGCTTGCGCCTCACGTCAAACTCGCATACATAACCGGTGCTAAAAGCTGAAGTTTTTAGCACTCGCTGCTCACTTACCCAGTTTGCCTGTGGAAGCTGCCGGAACTACGAAATAAACTGTAGGCAAACTGAATAGGTTCCCTAGAACTCTATTTTATTTAAAAAGGCTGTCC
>NZ_JACDIJ010000013.1:0-52677 GCF_050937815.1 Treponema sp. OMZ 840 | reverse complement strand
TTTGATATGACAAAAAAACAGACTTTTTCCGGAAAAAATGCACATTTTTAATTAACCGCACCGGGAAACCGCAAGAAGCGCAGAAACCGCAGGAGGAATTTGAGGGGCCTTCTCTACTGCTTTGCGAACTTTGCGCAAAGTGCGGTTTTCCCCAAAATACCTCTTATCCGCTGAACATCGGTATATGCCGTTAATTTAAAACTCCTATTTGATTTTTTCGGCCGTATCGCATATAATAAGTAAAATTCATATTTATTACGGAAGGTAGTTGTTATGGTTATTTTAACGCTGAACTGCGGAAGTTCGTCCGCAAAATATCAAGTGTACGATTGGGACGCCAAGGACGTCCTCGCGTCGGGGGTTGTGGAGCGGGTTACGCAGGAGGGGTCGGGGATTACCCATAATGCCAAGGGAAAGGACGAGTTTGTCAAATTAAAGCCCTGCCCCACTCACAAAGAAGCGATTGAATTGATTATCGAAACCGTTACCGATAAGACTGTCGGCGTTATTTCGGATATGCAGGTTATTAAGGCGGTCGGCCACCGCGTGCTGCACGGCGGCGATAAGTTTACAAAGTCGGTGCTGGTTACGCCGGAAGTGCTTGAAACCTTCCGCTCGGTTCAGGATTTGGGCCCTCTGCACAATCCGGCAAATATTATGGGTATTGAAGCGGCGCAAAAGGTGCTGCCGGATGTTCCCCACTGTGCGGTTATGGATACGGCCTGGCACCAGACAATGCCGCCGTCTTCTTTTATGTATGCGATTCCGCACGAATGGTACGAAAAATATGCGGCCAGACGCTACGGGTTCCACGGAACTTCGTTTTTATACACGGCAAAGCGCGCAAGTGTGCTTTTAGGAAAAAAGCCTGCCGACACGAATGTGATTATCGCCCATATCGGAAACGGCGCTTCAATGTGCGCGGTTAAGGGCGGCAAGTGTTTCGATACCTCGATGGGTATTACGCCGCTTGAAGGCTTGGTTATGGGTACGCGCTGCGGCGATATGGACTGCGCCCTTCCCTTTTACATTATGCGCAAAACGGGTATGACGGCCGCCGAAATGGATACGGCTTTAAACAAAAAAAGCGGTTTGCTCGGTATTACGGGAAAATACGTTGATCGGCGCGACGTTACAAAGGCGGCCCAAGAGGGCGATGAACGGGCACAGCTTGCCCTCGATATGGAATGTTACCGGCTTCGCAAATACTTCGGTGCATATTTGGCCGCGGTCGGACCGGTGGATGCGATTATCTTTACGGCGGGCGTCGGCGAGTTTGCCCCCCTTATCCGTGCAAAATCGGTTGAAGGCCTTGAGTTCCTCGGCATTAAGATGGACAGCGCGAAAAATGAGCTTGCACGCACGCGCAATGCGGAAACCTGCATAAGCGCCGACGATTCAAAGGTGAAGATTTTCGTTATTCCGACTGATGAAGAATTGGTTATGACCGAGGACGCCTACGCTCTTATGAAGGGAACCTACGATGTGCACACGAACTTTACCTACAGCTTCCAAAGCAAAGATTATGTAAACAAGGCGCGCGCCGAGGGTTTAAAAAAGGATTTGGAAAAAAATCCGGCTTTGGCAAAGATTATCGCCGAGCCTAAATAAGCGGTACGGTCTAAAAAGTTGGGTACTTTTTAGACCGCGTATTGTTCCACGACTAACTTACAAATTTAAAATATAAAGGGGCGGCGCGGCTAAAAAGCCTAAAACAGCATGCCCCTTTTTACATCGGAAGCGGTTTTAGAGTCGGTAAGCAGGGCGGCCAATTCAAAGCCGAGGGCTGCTGCCGTACCGGGTCCGCGCGATGTGAGCACCTTACCGTCGAGGACGGTTTCGCGCACAAGATATGTTCCGGGTTTTGCCTGAGGGGCCGTTTTGGTTACGTCTTCGGTTCCCGGATAGCCGGTAAAACTTTTTCCGTCAAGCAAGCCCAACGGGGCAAAGACAACGGCGGGGGCGGCGCATATTGCGGCAAGGATTCCTCCGTTTTGTTTTACCGCATGCAAAACGGATACGGTATCGGCGCTTTTTACCAAATTGGTGCTGCCCGGCATGCCGCCCGGACAAAAAACCGCATCGGGTATGTTTCCGTTTTCAATTTCGGCAATCAGTTCGGCGCTTGTCGTATCGGCTTCAATTTTAATTCCGTGAGAACCTTTTACGCACGGCGCCGTAGTGCCGCTTCCCGTGCATTCTACTGCAACAAGACGGACTTGAACGCCTGCACGGCGCAATATATCGGCAGGTACAACCGCTTCGGTTTCTTCAAAGCCTTCGGCCAATAACACAACGCATGTTTTCATAGTTCCTCCTTGCAAACAAAAGAGTTTTTTGAGAAATTAAACAAATTTTTATTCATAACCCGTAACAAAGTATTGTAATAATAGCCGTTTTAAGATAAAATGTATACATATGAAACAAGTTTTGCTTATAGACACACCGCCTCTGTTTCGTGAGTTTCTAAAAGAAAAACTCACTTCGGAAAAAATAAGCGTCGAAACGCTTGGCGGAAGGCGCGATGCGTTTGCAAAAACCGTTTCAATGCTGCCGGATCTCATTATTATCGACATTTCCGATACTTTCGACGATTTAACCGAATTTTGTGAAAAAAAGCGATCCGACCCGAATGCATATTCAATACCCATAATACTCACCGGGCCGATACCGCCCAGAGAAATACTTACAAAGCTTCCCGCGTATCAAGTAATAAAATATTTTAACAAACCGATTAAGTTCGATATCTTTTTCGATTTTATCGGGCAAACGCTGCGTATTCCCCTTTCCATAGATACGACCCCGTCTATTATGGAAATTCACTTAAATAAAAATATTATCTTTATCGAATTGGCTCAGGGGTTAAACAGAGAAAAGCTGTCGCTTCTAAAATACCGGCTCGACGAAATGATAGAAGCGAATAAACTTATTTCTCCCAAAATAGTATTAATGATAAGCAATTTAAAATTGTCGTTTGTAGATGCCGTCAACTTGGAATTGCTTTTAAGTAATGTTACCTTCGATCCGCGCATTCAGCGGAAAAACATTAAAATATTATCTACGGATAAATTTATCGGCGAATTTGTAGAAGGCCACGAAGAGTTTAGAGGAATTGAAGTTGCCGGAGAGCTGTCGCAGGTATTGCGCACACTGGTAAATGCAAACCCCGCCGATAATATTACCGATATAATAAGCGAAGATATTCTCAGATCGACGGGCGATACAAAAGAAGGAACCGTCGAAATGCGTTTTTTTTCGGAAAGCGGCGTTTTTAATTCCGGTAACGGTGTTGAAAAAAATCAAAAATTACAAATAGCGATAGTTGACGACGATCCGATTACCCGCAAAATACTTGAGTCGGCCTTTGCTTCTTTAAACAGCACTATCGAAACCTTCGATTCGGGTGCGCGCTTTCTTGTTGCGGCAAACCAAAAAGTATATGATTTAGTTATCTTGGATATCTTTATGCCCGGAATTTCCGGTTTTGATATTCTTGTAAAATTGCAAACAAAGCAATACCCCAGTCCCATTATCGTATATTCTTCGGCAGCACAAAAAACGTCGGTTATTCAAGCTTTAAGCTTGGGGGCAAAAGCATATCTTGTTAAACCCCTAAAACCGGAAGCTATTATTCAAAAAGCTTTGGAAGTTTTGAATGCCAGGATATAGGCTATGAAAAACCAAAGAATAGACAATGCGGCCGACAGCCAATTTCTTGCAAACACTATACACGAAATTCGCACCCCCATTCAAACCATTATAGGAACGGTGGAGCTTTTACAGCAAACGAATTTGGATTCCGAGCAAACCGAATATGCGCGGCAAATACAGTTCGGTGCGGATATTCTTTTATCATTGGCAAACAATATTTTGGATTTTGCAAAAATTCAATCGGGTAAATTTACCGTAGAAAAAATACCGATGAACGTTATCGATATTACCGAACAAGCGGTCGATTTG
Organism: Treponema sp. OMZ 840; assembly: GCF_050937815.1. Classification (NCBI taxonomy): domain Bacteria; kingdom Pseudomonadati; phylum Spirochaetota; class Spirochaetia; order Treponematales; family Treponemataceae; genus Treponema; species Treponema sp. OMZ 840. The sequence continues at coordinate 48,717 of NZ_JACDIJ010000013.1, read as the reverse complement.
ATTTGCATAGAAGCTCACAACCGCGGTTTGGAAATCGTTACCGATATCGATTATAATATTCCCGCTTTAATAAAGGGGGATCCGATCCGTATTCAGCAAGTTTTATTGAATTTTATAAAAAATGCGGTAAAATTCACATCACGCGGCTATATCCGTATCAGACTTTCGAGAATTCAAAACGGCCGTTCTTTACTTTTTGAAGTTGAAGATTCGGGCATCGGTATTCCGGAAGAAAAGCAAAAAAACCTGTTTAAGGATTTTTATCAAGTCGATACGTCAACTACCCGTAAATACGGCGGTACCGGTTTAGGACTTTCCATATCCAAGGGTTTGGTCGATGCAATGTCCGGCCAACTCGGTATGAAATCAAATCCCGTCGGCGGTTCGATTTTTTGGTTTGCTATTCCGTTGGAGCAAGTAACTCAAGAGGCCGGCAATTCAGCCGAAAACGGACAACCGCCGGTTTTACCTGCGCCGGCTTTACCGGAAATTCCGAAAAACGTTTCTATTTTGCTGGTAGACGACAATAAGCTTGCTCAAAGAAGCTTGTGTGCAAAACTCCAGCTTTTTGATATAGAACATATAGATACGGCTTCTTCGGGCGAACAAGCCCTCAAACAAATGAGAAATGCCGCCGCTGCGGGGACTCCGTACTCTTTGGTTTTTATCGATATGCTTATGCCGAGAATGGACGGCTGGCACCTTGCTACGGAGATAAACAGCGACACCAGTATAAATGCGACAAAACTTTATTTAATGATTCCCGAAGGCCAAATGGGCGGCGAAGCAAAAATGAAATTACTCGATTGGTTTAACGGGTATTTATATAAACCGATAAAATTCGCCATGCTCACTGAAATGTTGGTCAATCATTTTAATACTCCCCTCGACTTGGAAGTTATAGAACCGTCCGTTCCGAAAGATGAGTTTTCGGCGGCCGGACTTACCGTTTTGGCCGTAGAAGATCACCCGGTAAACCAAAAATTGATAAAAACGTTTATTAAGCAATTCGGAGCCGAAGTATTGACGGCGAACAACGGACAGGAAGCTATAGATTGCATAAAAGAAAGTCCGTCCATAGATTTGATTTTTATGGATATATTAATGCCGATAAAAACGGGATTACAGGCAACGATAGAAATACGCGCGGGCGGTTATACGGGTATTATTATCGCTTGTACGGCAAATACCGATACATCGGATTTTAATTTGTATTTGTCGAACGGAATGGATGATATTTTAACAAAACCGTTTAAACGTAAAAACATTGAGGACATTTTAAAAAAATGGGAACACCGCTTACGCGCACATCACAAACAGGTTTTGCCCCCGCCTCCAAAACCGCCGCAGGTAAAAACTTTTTCACAAGCCGGCATCGATACCGACTTTTGGGATATCGGCGTTTTAATGAATGCGTCGAAACAAAGTCCGAAAAAAGCCCGAGAACTTATAGACCGCTTTATGTTTCAAAGCAGGCATCTTATACGCAAAGCCCGCGAATGTTGTGAAAAAAAGGAATTTTTGCGTTTAAGCCGTATAGGTTCGACGCTAAAAACAAGCTCGGCATTAATCGGGTTTTATTTTTTGCACAATGCGGGCAAACAATTCGAAGAATGTGCCGTAAAGGCGGATACGGAAGAACTGTATAAAATCTTGGCTTCTATAGAAACCGGTTTTGCCGATTTTAAAACGGCGGCTGTTCAATTGCAATCTTACCGGTAAAACACGGAGAACATCAGCATGTATATTACCACAAATTATCATACGCATTCTACTTTTTGCGACGGAAAAAACACACCCGAAGAAATTGTCCGCGAAGCCGAAGCACAAGGTATCGCCGTTTTAGGTTTTTCATCTCACACCATGTACCCGTTTACAACACGCTGGCACTTGAACCCCGGCAAATACGAAGAATATTTTTCGACAATAGAAAAATTAAAAAAAGAATACCGTGATTCGATGGAAATTTTATGTGGTATAGAAGCCGAGTATTTCAGCGGGGTTACGGTTCCCGACAAAGCCTTGTATGCGGCCTTTAAGCCAGACTATATTATCGGTTCTGTCCATTATATTTTTCCCGAAAAATCCGGCGCTTTGCCCGCTTTTTTTGCCGTTGACGGAGGCGACAGAGAACTGCGCGAGGGAATACAAAAGCATTTTAAGGGCAATGCAAAAAAGGCCGTGCAAACTTATTTTGCGTTTGAGCGGGATATGATACGAAACTGCAACTTTGATATTATAGGGCATCCGGACTTAGTACGCAAAAAAAACGGCGCCTTACGTTTTTTTGACGAAACGGAAAGCTGGTATCGCCGCGAATTAAAAGAAACGGCGAAGGTAATTGCACAAAGCGGCAAGGTTGCCGAAATAAATACGGGCGGAATGAGCCGTGCCGGCATGACAAGCCCGTATCCGTCGGCGGACTTTTTACGTTTGCTCCGCACGTACGATGTGCCGCTTATGCTGAATTCCGACAGTCATGAAGTGAAAACGCTAACGGACTATTTCGAAACGGGCTTACAGGCTGCCCGGCAAGCAGGATACGAAGAATTATGGTATTTAAGCGGCGGCGTGTGGCGGCGGCAAAGCATACCGGCGCCCACATGCTGGGGGGGGGGGGGGGGGGGGGGGGGGGGGGGGGGGGGGGGGGTAGAGTATAATGAACTGACCCCACATTTTAGGACAGTTTAAGCCGATTTTTTGACCGGCGGTTGCCAGCCCAGATTTTTTTGAATACGTTCATTATTGTAGTATGTTATAAAATTGTCAATCAGAGCTCTCACTTCTTTTTCTGTCGGCGTTCTGACTTTGATCAGTTCGTTATATCCGCTTTCGACTTTGAGAGTTCCGAAAAAATGTTCCATACAAGCATTATCCCAACAGTTTGCCCTGCGGCTCATGCTTTGAGTGATTCTTTTTTCTATAAGGCGATTTTTATATGCATTCGAAGTGTATAGTACCCCTTGATCGGAATGAAGAAGCGCTCCATGTGCAAGTTCGGGAAGTTTATCCAACATATCCATAACCAATTGTTCATCATTATGAGTCGACATATGGTAGGCAATAATTTGCCTTCGGTACAAATCGAGTACAGGACTTACATACAGCCAACCTTTTGTAGTACGCAAATATGATATATCCGTACATAGTTTTTTAAGCGGTTCTGCCGAACAGAATTGACGATTCAGAATATTCTCGGGCAGATGCTGCTTGTTTTGCCTGTGTTGTTCGTAATAATGCTTAGGGAACTTCCTTCTCCTGTTCTTCGCAAGAAGGCCGTATGCACGGCAAATGCGTTCTATACGCTTGTGATTCACAACAACAGCGAATCTCTGTCTGAGAATATTCGCTTTTGCCTTATTTCCTCGCCGTAGTAGGATTTTCTTGGGTAGTGTCTTAAGCAAAGTTACGATTTCTGTGTCCTTCTGTACCTGCATGTCGTTATTCCGGTTGTAATAGAATGTTGACTTTGAAATCCCTGCAACTTCACACAGTTTCCGTATCTTCGTTTGCGGTGCTATTGTCAGACTGTCCTTCAGCGTTTTCAAAACGAGTTTTTTTTTACCTTGTTTTGCAAGTTCTGCTTCGATATTCTTTGCATATGTTTCCCAAAAAAGAGCAGCTGTTTTGTAATATTCAAGGTCCTGCTCTTCGTTGTTGATGTGTTTTTTGCGAGCCATGGAAATTACCTCTTGCAGATGTGGATTCAGACACCAGTCTCGCACGGTGTCTCGAGAAACTCCGTATGCTCTGGCAAGCTTCTTGTACCCGTATATTCCCTGTTTGTATTTTCCTACAACATGTAGTTTGAAGTCAATACTATACTTCACTGTTTTCCCCATTACTACACCTCCTGTAAGTGTCCTAATTTATGGGGTCAGTTCAGAAAGTTTTCATATTCATCATGAGCCTTAATTTTGTCCGCACTGTATGCAAAACTGAAAAACCAATATGTTGCATGCGCACCGCGTGCAAAAAAAGGAGCAGCTTATGAAACAAAACAAAGCACTTGTATTTTTGAATGTATTGTGGATGCTTTCCATCCTCCTCTTTTTTACCGGATGTCCGCAATCAACCGGCAGCGGAGGCTCGCCAAACAGTCCTGTCAGCGATAGGGCGGGAATAATTGTTTTAAAAGACGGTACCTTTGTCGAACCGGCTGACTATACGGCATTTGATGCGGAAAATCCGCCCCTGGCGATTTTAATCGGCACAAAGGATAAAAACGGAAAAGCAATCGCTATCGCCCTGCATTCGGGTACCTCTAAATACTGGGCAAAGACGGGTACAACCGGTTATACTACCAAATTCGACAGCATAGTGTGTACGCCGAGTGCAACGGGACCCGGGACGGCCGCAACAGCAACCTTTACCGGAGATACTGACGGAAGCGATAACTGGAGCGAAATCTGCAACACGGAGCCGGCAGGAACGGCAAATGCGGCAGAAAACTACCCCGCCTTCCATTGGGTAAATACCTATAACACAAGCTACGCTGCCGTCTTGGCAGGGGCAACTCCCGCCTGGTATATGCCCAGCCTTGCAGAACTGTGCGACGTGTATAAAAATAAAGATGCAATAAACGCAAGCCTTGCAAAAATAAAGGGGCTTAACAGCGCCGCCGCCGACAGCAGTCTGAAAAACTGGTATTGGGCATCGTCGCAGAATGATTTCCACGAAACCCTTGTGTGGTCAGTCGCTTTCAGCAATGCCGCGGTGGAAACAGCCGGTAAGGCAAACCCTCTTTCGGTGTGTTGCTTGGCGGCCTTTTAATGACACACAATCGGACGTCCTGTCCGATTGTGTGTTTTAAGTTTGCCATGGGGCAAACTTGCTTACATACAGCTTTCCCGTACGTCCTGTACGGGCGCAAGTGAGCGGCTCATATAGCGCCGCTCACTTGCACGACGAGTTTTGCTTCGCAAAACATCGCAGCGCGGTATCGGTCAGCGAAGCTTCCAGACAGTCTTTTTGAGCGTGTATCCGAACGCATCGACAACCGGAACAATCAAACGTAACTTCGATTTTGAATTAAAAAATCGTTCAGTAAGATATATCTTCTCTCAGTTTTTGATGACAAATCCTTAAAACTATTCTATAATGGTGATTCGGACGGCTATTATGATAAGCCGCATTAATGGAGGATGTATGAAAAAAAGCGAACATTTTGTGTTGGGTGCGGATTTCGGTTCGGATTCGGTACGTGTTGTTGTCTTGGATGCCTTTGACGGAAGTGTTGCCGGTTCAAAGGTAAGCTGGTATCCGCGCTGGAAAAAAGGTTTGTTTTGTAACGCAAAAGAAAACCGTTTCCGCCAACACCCGCTTGATTATATAGAAAGCTTCACCGAAGCGGTAAAAGGCGCCGTTGCACAAGCCGCCGAAAAAAGCGGTATTGCCGGTATTTCATCCCGTATATGTTCAATCTGTATCGATACAACCGGTTCGACGCCCGCCTTTACGGATAAAGACGGTATGCCCCTTGCCCTGTCAAAGGAATTCGCCGATGACCCGGACGCGATGTTTGTTTTATGGAAGGATCATACCGCCGTTGCCGAAGCCGATGAAATAAACCGTTTGTGCAAAACATGGGGCGGTCAGGATTATACCCTCTATTCGGGCGGTACATATTCGTCCGAATGGTTTTGGTCGAAACTGCTTCATATTGTCCGCAAAAATCCGAAAGTAAAAAAAGCCGCCGTTTGTGCAGTCGAGCATTGCGATTGGATGACAGCCCTGCTGTGCGGTACTGCCGCACCCGATAAAATAAAACGCAGCCGCTGTGCAGCCGGACACAAATGTATGTGGCATAAAAGCTGGGGCGGTTATCCTTCAACGGCTTTTTTAGCAAAACTCGATTCCAAACTTGCGGACATTCAACCGCTTTTGGGAAGCGAAACGTTTACAACCGAAAAAAAACAAGGATTGCTTACAAAAGAATGGAGCGATACGCTCGGCTTAAAAGAAGGAATCACGGTGTGCGTCGGCGGTTATGATGCCCATGTCGGTACGGTCGGCGGCGGTGTTGCCGACGGCGTTATGGTAAAAAGCATGGGAACGTCAACCTGTGATATTATCGTCGCCCCGCTTCCCTCTTCCGACCGCCAAGAAACATGTATTGCCGGAATCTGCGGCCAAGTTGACGGTTCCGTCATAGAGGGTAAAATAGGCTATGAGGCAGGTCAATCGTCCTACGGCGATTATTACAATTGGTTCCGTACGCTGCTGCTATGGCCTTTTAAAAACGGTGCAGGAAAAGCGGTACTCGGCAGGGATCCGACCGAAGAAGAAATCGACGCATATGAAAAACATATATTGGCAGATTTGGAAAAAGCATGTGAAAATATTCCCGTAACGGAAACGCTGCCGGTTGCATTGGATTGGATAAACGGCAGAAGAACGCCGCACGCAAACCAAAATCTTACCGCATGGATGAGCGGTATATCTTTGGGAACCGATGCCCCCGCTTTTATGCGTATGCTTTTGGAAGCGACCGCCTTCGGTTCGCGTTCCATTCTCGAATGTTTTGAAAAAAACGGAATTGCAATTAATAAGATTATTGCAGTCGGCGGGGTTGCCCGAAAAAGCCGTGCGGGTATGCAGATTTTAGCGGATGTAACAAACCGTGAAATTCAAGTAACCGAAAGCGATTTATCGCCGTCGATAGGAGCTGCCGTATTTGCCGCAACAGCTGCGGGTTTATACAAAACAGTTGAAGAAGCCCAAAAAAAACTCGCCCCCGGCGTTGACCGGACATATAAACCGGATCCGAAAAAGCATGCCGTTTATGAAAAACTCTATAAGCAATATCTTGAACTGGGTGCAGCGGCGGAAAACGGTTTAAAAAATCGCGGCAAAAGCGAAAAATAAACATAGTTCTCCACGAATAAAAACGGAATTTACAGGCCGGAAGCGGTAAAAAAATCGCGGGCGATTACGATATCTTTTTTTACCTGCTGTTTTACCGCTTCAAGGCCGTCCAATTTCAGTACGTCGCGAATAAAGCTGCATATTTCAAGTTTAATTTTTTGCCCGTAAATCTGTTCGGAAAAATCGAACAAAAAAGTTTCAATCGTTACGGTGTTTTCATTATCAACCGACGGACGCCGGCCGATATTGGTAACTCCCCTATGAACTTTGCCGCCGATATGCATGAGAGTTGCGTAAACTCCCTCAGGCGGGCGCCTTTTGCAAGCCGGAATACTTAAATTAATTGTAGGCATCCCGACTTTTTTACCGCGGCCTTTACCGTGTATAACGGTTCCCGTCATACTGTAGGCGCGGCCGCATAAACGCGAAACGGCAGGAAAATCACGTCGAGAAAACGCATCGTCAAGAGCAATCGAAGAAATTATCGTGTCGCCGTCGAAAATCGGTTGACAAGTCATAATAGGAACCGTCCGTTTATTTTTGTGTACGTTATACGGCACAGAGCAGGAGCCGGTACCTTCGGCAATAAAAGAAGTATCAAGTCTGTGTATAAAAAAACGCATATCGATTTCCGATACGCCCACTGCGGGATGGGAAATAAGCACATCAAGATTGTTTTCTTTTAATATACATTCTTTTTCTTCTTCGGTTGTATATACGGCAGTTTCACCGACATTGATAAAATCGACTAAAACCGACGTTAATCCGCGCTCACAAGCTTCTTTTACAAGTGTTTGAACCAAAGACAGGTGCCCGCGATGCAAACCGTCAAAAGAACCGAATGCAGCGCAGGTTTTTTCCATTTTTTCAATCGTATATAAATGTTTCATAGCATCGGTTTTAGTTCATTGCATATCACAATAAGCTGCAAAAAACACATCCTATTTATAATATTTTCCGTATTTTTCTTTTATAAACGAAATTGCCTGTTTTGCAGCCGTATCGGGATCCGGAACGGGGAATATTTCCACCGACGTCCAGCCGTCATATTTAATATCCTGCAAAGCCGCAAATATTTCATCCCAATTCATATGCCCTTGACCGGGGGCATACCGGTTAGTATCGGCAAAATGGACATAATCCACATAGTCCTTGTTACGGCGCAGTGCTTCACCGATATGCGCATCTTCTATATTCATATGAAAAACATCGGGCATCATTTTCAAGTTCGTGCATCCGGCTTTTTTAATCAGTGCGGCGCATTCATCGGTATTGTTTATAAAATCGATTTCATAGCGGTTAACCGGTTCCAGCAGTAAAGTTACTCCCCTCTTTTCGGCATAATGCGCTAAATAACCGGCCATATCGATAAATAAATCTTCGCAAAATCCTTGCTCTCTGCCGTTAAACCCGCCCCGTATACGTCCCATATTCACTTTTTGTCCGAAATCGGATGCAAGATCGATAAAACCGCAAAAAGCTTTTTTTAATTCTTCGCGTTTTTGAGAATCTTCATCGGTAAAAGACAACTTTCTCGCCGACCATACTTGACCGGTTGAAACGGCGGAAATAGATAATCCGTTTTCGCGCAATACGGCTTGCAAATGATTTTTTTCAACTTCATCGGAGCTTTTTAAAGCCAACTCAACACCGTCATAACCTAATTGCGCGGCTTTTTTTATTGAGGTATCAATTCCCCGAAAAACAACAAATGCACTGGGGAGCGCATCCGCACCCGCTATTGCAACAGACAACTTCATACTAAAACTCCTTAATTATAATTTTACAGCAAATACGTCATGTGTTTCAATAATATTGCCGTGTAAAAAAACCTTATTAACTTTGGACAATGCCCGACAATCGGAAAGGGGATTTCCGCTAACAGCTATCAAATCGGCATCATAACCGACAGTCAATTGCCCGGTCATACGGTCCGATATTTGTGCAGCATATACGGTTATACCTTTTAAGGCTTCTTTAATATCCATGCCTAAACACAACATACATTCAATTTCGCGGTATAAAAGCCCGTGGTACGCATCCGAACCGATAACAAAACGCGGCTTTGCTGCAACAAATCTCGAAAGCCGTTTTTGCGATTCTTCTCGTATTTTTAAAATCTTATCGGCATGATCGGATGATAACATGGGTAAGCGCGAATCGTCCATAATAATACCCGAAGTAAAACATACGCAAGCATTGTGTTTTATAAAGGATTCAATTTCCGTATCGGTAATCCAATAACAATGGTCTATGATATCGACCCCCTCGCAAAGACAATGCTCAAGACCTTTTCCTCCGATACAATGGGCACTGACTTTTAATCCGCAGTTGCGGGCTTCTTCTACAACGGTACGGACTTCTTCCCGCATTAAAAAACAATCTACACTTTTATTTTCTTCAAGCGGAGGCAAGCCCGGACTCATAAATATTTTTAGCCAATCGGTTTTATGATATATATTTTCACGGCTTTGCCGCCTAAAATCTTCCGCACCCGAAAAACCTTTGCCTACATATCCGTGCCCGTGAAGCCCCTTCATACCTATACCGGCAACTTGCATCCACGGCAAGTTAAGATTCCCGTTTTTTTGCAAATCCCGAAGCATTACGTCAATATAATACCGGTCTCCTACGCATCGCAAGCCCGTAATACCTGCGGCCAAATTATCGCGGGCCGATTTTAAAGCCCGCAGTAATTGTTCTTTTTCCGAGTCATCGGTAGTTCCCAAATGGTTCGGAATGCGCGCATCGAGGGCAAGATGGGAATGACAATCGATCATACCGGGCATTAATGTAATATCGCCGTCCAAAACAATATCCGCACCCTCAGGCAAACCGTCTTGTATGGATACTATTTTTCCGTTTTCAACAACAAGAACTTGATTGATTTTTACTTCAAGTTCCGGGCCGGCTAATATGCGAGAGGCAAAAATTTTCATCTTTTTTCACTCCGTTTTTTAATTTTTTTACTTATCAGCGGCCAAAATAAAGACGCAATAATAAAAAATGCAAAGATATCAACAATCGGGCGCGTAAAAATCATAAAAAAGTTCGGATACATTGTTCCGGTCAACATTATAGATTCTTCCAGCATCGGCCCCAGCAATAAACCGAGCGCTATCGGAGAAAGGGGGTATTTATATTTAGTTAAAAAATATCCGACAATGCCTGCAATAAACATTGTAATAACGTCGCTTATATTTTGCTGAATGGAATAAGAGCCTACCACGGTAAGTATAATGATAAGGGTTACAAGCACTTGCTTGGGAATGATAAGAATTTTTTTTGCAACCTTACAAAACAGCAAACCCACAAAAAGTATCATAATATTTATAACGGCAAAGCCGACTATCAAAGTATATACTTCGGACGCATGGCTCGTAAAAAGAAGAGGGCCGGGGCGCAATCCTTTTATAATCATTGCTCCGAGGAAAATAGCCGCCGGAGCGGAACCCGGAATCGCCAAAGTAAGCAAGGGAATAAGAGAACCTCCGGTTACCCCGTTGTTTGCACTTTCGGAGGCAATAAGACCTTCACATGAGCCGTGTCCGTACATATGCTTATTTTTGCTTGCTTTTTTTGATTCGTTATATGCAAGAAAAGAAGCAATATCGGGGCCTGCCGCCGGTATTATACCGACTACAATACCGATAATCGATGAACGCAGTAAATTCAACCAATTTGTATTTATTATTTTCCACGGAAGTGTAACTTTATTTTCGGAAGAAGCAAGGATGAGTTTTTTTTCATCACGAATGGAAATTACGGTTTTAAAAACCTCCGGAAGACTGAATAAACCGATTAAAACGGAAACAACCTCAAGACCGCCGGAAAGTTTATAGTTCCCGAACGTAAAACGGGGAAATCCGAGTACGGGATCTTGGCCTATACAGGCAATAACTAATGAAACAAAACAAATAAAAACACCCCGCACCATATTTCCTTCCGAAAGCATTGAAACAACCGAAAGGCCTAAAACAGCTATCATCATTTGCTCCGGCGGGCCGACACGCATAGCAATCAAAGCCAACAGAGGAGCACAAATCAATAATGCAATCGATGAAGTTAAACCTCCGAAAGAAGACGCAAAGGTTACAAGACCGAGAGCTTGTCCCCCCTCGCCCTTTTTCAACATAGGGTGTCCTTCCATAGAAGTCGGTACACTGGCCGGCGTACCGGGGATACCCAATAACACAGCCGGTATGGATCCTCCGTAAATTGCGCCGCAATATACTCCGCTTAAAAGCAGCATAGCGGATCCTGCATCAAGAACATATGAAAAAGGAACAAATACCGCTACTGCCATAGTGGCGCTGAATCCCGGTAATGCCCCGAAAATAATACCGACAACAAGTCCGATTACCATAAAAAGAAAATTATATGCAGTAAATACACCTGCAAATCCCAATGCAATATTTGTAAACATGCAAATCTCCTTGTTACAATGCAACGCTAATTAAAAATCCCTCGGGCAAAAGTACATGAAGTACTTTGTTAAACAGAAAGTAAATTATTAACGTAATGCAGATGGGATATAAAAAAAATAAAAGTTTATTGTTTTTTAAACCTAAAAAAAACAAAGCAGCATATAAAAACAACAAGGATGCAATAATATAGCCTACGGCATTTTGTAACAGTATATATATAAGAACCATAACGCCTAAAATTACACAGTCCAAAACTTGACGTTTTGTGAATATTTCCGATGACCCTTTTCCGGCTTTAAAAACTATAATGTATATACATAAAACCGTACTGGCAATGAGTAGAACCATTGGGTAAATACGACCGGCCTGTGGAATTTCGCTCAATTGTGTAAAAAAAGCTATCAAGGCCGTTAAAATGCACAATAAAAAGAGCCGTTCATCCGTGATTTTTTTCTTATTCATAGTAATACCTCATTCAAAAAGAAAATCAAACTGTTTTAAAATATTTTTCAATAGTCCGCCGATTTTAAAATCAAGGAACTGTCCGAAAATCAAAATTTTCGGACAGCCCCGCCCTTGTCTTTCAATTCATTTTATACTATCGAAAATTATTTGTTATCAGTCGATTTTAAAGCATCCGTAATCAACTTATTATAATTGTCATGAGATTTATGAAAATACTCTTTAAATTGGCTGTAGGGCATATACTCCATTGTCGAGCCTGCCAACGCAACTTCTTTTTGGTATTCGGGATTAGCGAACACTTTTGAAAGCATTGCATCAAGTTTGATTAAGATATTTTCGGGTATATCTGCCGGTCCTACCAAAGCCCGCCACATTGCATGGCTGAAATCCAAGCCCTGCTCTTTCATTGTCGGTATGTTGGGAACCATATTATTTCGTTTATCGGATGAAATTGCAATCGGTATAACATTTCCTGCCTGTATTTGTGCAAGCGCTTCGGAAACAAAGGGAACTGCCACATCACAATTTCCTCCGGCAACGGCAGTTACGGCGGCAGCACCGCCTTGAAACGGCATCCTTCTGAATTTAATTCCTAATTGATTTTCCAATTTAATACGTAAAAAATCATGGCTTGACCACGCTCCTCCCAAACCGAAGGTAACGGAATCGGGATTTGCTTTGACTTTGTTGATTAAATCGGACAGGGTTTTGATACCCGATTTTTTGGAAACAATTAAAATGTGCGGATCGTTTGCAAACTGTGCAATGGGACTAAAAGACGTATTGTCATACTTTATGCCTTCAAAAAGCAGTTTTCCGTTTGACATATTGCAATCTCCGTAGCCGAATGTATAACCGTCCGGCTTTGCTTCGGTAATTGCACTAAACCCGATAGTACCGCTTCCTCCCGTTATGTTCGCAACAATAACGGGTTGCCCGATTTCTTTTTCAAGCCATTTTGTAATCAAACGAACCGTAATGTCAGCTCCGCCGCCTGCTCCGTAGGGAACGATTACCTTTATGGATTTATTGGGCCAATTCGTGCTGTCCTTTGCATCGGTATCGCTTTGTCCCGCAGCAAAAGCCGTCAACGAACAAAGCAATAAAAAAACAATAACTAAACCGAATCTTTTTTTCATACACATACCTCTTTTACATTATTCGTATCGAACTGTAACGTATTTCAAAACTTTTTATTTCGAACTTCAAACGGGTTTTATACGGGACTGTCTTAAAAGTCGATTGCTTTTTGCTTTTTCGATAGCCCCGTAAAAGATACACGCTATTTAAGAATATTGATAATATCAGTGCCGTATTGGGCTGCAAACATATCTACCGAACCGCTCATAGCTTTTTTAAAAGCTTGTTTGTCGGGATTTTCGTTAACTTTTACACCGGCATCCTTGATTTGCTTCAGCAGTTTTGCCGAATTTTCATCATTTATGCGGTATACTTCTTGCTGAGCTTCTTTAGCGGCTTTTTTCAGTGCATTTTGCTGTTCCGCAGTCAAGCGATTCCAGGTAATGGAACTGGCGCTGAGCAGCATCGGAGTGTACACATGTCCGGTAAGAGAAAGATACTTTTGCACTTCATAAAATCTTTGGTTGTAAATTTCACTTAACGGATTTTCCTGTCCGTCTACAACACCCTGCTGGAGAGAGGAATAGAGTTCGGAAATATCCATCGGAACGGGAATGGCACCGGCAGCTTCCCAAGCTTTTACTTGGAATGTTGCAGGAAGACATCTGAGTTTTACACCTTTAAGATCTGCAGGCGTATTTATCTCTCTTTTGTTGTTTGTCAATTGGCGTACACCGATTTCCCAAAAGGCTAAGGGTTGGATTCCTTTTTTTGCAAGTTTTTCCATTATAAAATCGCCGGCTTTACCGTTTATTTTGGTTCTTGCTTCGGAAATTGAATTAAACATATAGGGTAATTCAAATGCTTGAATTTCCGGAACCAAACCCGAATAGTAAGCATCTCCGCACACGCAGATATCAACGGTGCCCTGCTGCAAGCCGTTCACCAAAGAAGAAGGATTTCCGAGCGTGGTGTCGTAGAATACCTTTACAGTAACAGAACCGTTTGAATACTCGTTGACAAGCTCGGCAAACTTTGTCAAGGCTTTTCCTGCGGGGCTGTTTACGCTCATACCGCCTGAAGATGCGGCCAATTCGATTTTTGACCCCTCTTTTTGCCCGTTTGCAAATACCGCAGCAAATAAGAGAACCGATACCAATGCTGATAAAGCAATTTTTTTCATACATTACTCCTTTTTATTATTTAGCCATCATCGGCAATAATAAACTTAACTGGGGTACCAAAATAATGATAACCACCGAAACAAACATGGAAATAAGGAAAGGCATAATTTCTTTAGACACGGACATAACAGGACGGTTTCCGATACCGGCGGAAACGAACAATGTCATTCCTACCGGCGGCGTAACAAGTCCGATACAAAAGGTTGTAACCATAACCACACCGAAATGAATCGGGTTGATACCCATTGCCGTAGCTGCAGGTACCAAAATCGGGGCAAAAATCAAAACTGCCGGAACGGGATCCAAAAAACACCCGACTACCAATAAAATCAAACTGATAACCAGCATAAATACACTGGGATTGTCGCTGATTGTCGAACAAAGGGCGGCAATTTCTTGAGGCAAGCCCGCACGGGTAAGAATCCAACTGAAAAGCTGGGTTACCGCAACGATTCCGAGAATCTGGCCGACTATTTTAACGGAATTATACAAGCAGCGCATAAGATCTTTGATTTTAAGCTCTTTATAAACGAACAATCCTACAATAATCGCATAAAAGCAGCTTAAAGCGGAAGCTTCCGTAGGCGTACAAATTCCGCTGTATATACCGCCCAAAATAATGACCGGAGTCAACAGGGCAAAAATAGAATCTTTAAAATTTTTCCAAATATTCTTTAAACTGATTGTTCCTTCGCCTTTGTACCCTCGTTTTTTTGAAATAAACAATGTTACGAGGATGAGGTTAAAAGCCACAAGCAATCCGGGAAATAATCCGGCAAGAAGCATATCCCCTACACTGTTGCCGGTCGAACAGCTGTACAGCACCATCAAAATACTGGGAGGAATTATCGGGCCAAGTGTACCGCCGGCAGCTTGAAGCGCACAGGAAAAATCCACATCATAGCCGTTATTCACCATAGCCGGAATCATCATACCGCCTATAGCCGCAACACAAGCAGCTCCCGAACCGGTCATAGCGGCAAAAAAAGCGCTTGCAATAACAACAACAAGCCCCATGCCGCCCGAAAAAGGGCCGACAATGGAAGTTGCAAAGGAGATTATGCGTTTACTGATACCTCCCGATTCCATAAGAGCGCCGCTTATTATAAAGAACGGAATTGCCATTAAGGGAACGGAAGAAACTCCTGCCAAAACCTGATTGCCGACGATATTTAAAGGAATATTCATAAATCCTACTATATAAACAACCGCAGCAAGTCCCATTGCCCCTATCACCGGAAGCCCTAAAAACAATAAAATTAAAAAAAACAAAATCATCAACGAACTAAGCATGTAGGGCCTCCTTGCTCGCCAGCTGCTTAATAAGCATTACCGTTTTTGTAATCATTACCGCCAGCCATGCGGTTGCTCCGAGTACTAAAGACAATGTGGTTATCCATACGGGTAAATTCAATATTGCGCTATGCTGCCCCGTAGATATCTGGAGTTTACAAATAGAATAGCTTTGCCAACACAAAACGCCGATAAATATCATTAAAAGGAAATTTTGAATTATCTTCAAAATCAGCTTTTTATTTCCCGTAAGTGCATCGGTTAAAATTGAAATCTCGATATGCTTATCATCAATGCTTGCAAGAGCTATTCCGATAAAAATTATCCAAATAAACAAAAGTACAAAAACTTCTTCACTCCAAGCGAACGACAGTTTTAAAATGTATCTGGAGAAAATGGCAAAGTTTTCCAAAATTATCCAGAAAAACACTACGCCCCCCAAAAACAGTTTGAACCATTTTTCAATTTTTAAAAACAGCTTTTTACTCATACCATCTCCTTTATTACACTTTGGCGACCGCCCTCACCGGACATCCGTCTATATGATCAAGTTTTAAGGGTAAACAGAAAAATTCGCATGTATCCAAGGGTATCAAATTAAAATTGCTCAAATACTCGATAAGCAAAATATTATTTTTGA
This sequence comes from Treponema sp. OMZ 840, assembly GCF_050937815.1. Classification (NCBI taxonomy): domain Bacteria; kingdom Pseudomonadati; phylum Spirochaetota; class Spirochaetia; order Treponematales; family Treponemataceae; genus Treponema; species Treponema sp. OMZ 840. Next base: position 32,761 of record NZ_JACDIJ010000013.1, on the reverse strand, counting down.
GCAGCAAAGAATGAGTTTTTTGTTCTTCCGGGCCGACAGGTCTTTCTATAAGAAGGCGGATGGAGTAGTCTTGAGGAAAATCAAAAGCAATTGCATTGATATCTCCCCTATGCCGCAGCCAGTCAATCGCATCATCGGTCAGATAGGGTGCTTTAGTCCAGAATTCCTTTTCCATATGAGAACATTCAAGTCCCCAGTCGCTTCTGAGCAAAAGAATTTTTTCAAGCTTGTCCCTTCCCTTACATGCGCGTTCCAAATCCTCACTTGTAAAACCGTAATTTTCCACGCTTTTTTTTGTTAAATTCAATACCGATGCGTTGCCGTTATAATAATCAAGAGGGAACTCGTTGCTGTCGGGATACTGTATTCCTATATGGCGCGGAAAATCCATATGACTGAACCAATGAGAACCAAGATAAAAACCGGTAACTTGCCAGAGATTGCCGTTTTCAAAAGACTGTATTTTTTCTCTGTGAAATTTACCGTAGCGCCAATGTTCTTCTATCGTCCAAGTTAAATCTATTAACATATCTCTCCCTTACTTTTTTTATTATAACAAATGAATAAACGGTTAGATTCGAACCCGCATCTTTATGGTTAAAATACCGATTTTTCATATCGTCATTAAAAAATCAGCAATTTTTTGTTGACACAGGCGGGGTGATGCAAGCGCCGGAATTCCTGTAACGGCTATTATTTGATCCGCCATATGCGCGGTTGACGCTTGTGCAAAAACAATTACATCCGCATTTTTAACTTTTTGTGCCATTTCCAATACTAACGTATCATGTGTTTTTTTATCGCCGCTTTTTAAAGCGGCAATTGCTTCAGGATTGCAATAAGAAACTACTTTTAAATTTCTGCCTTGCATTTGTCCCATCGATTCCAATTTTTGTACGATAGGAGTAACGGCCGATACGGCTGTAGCCAAAACCGCAACGGTATCGCCTTTTTTTAAAGCTTCTTCACACATCGCATCGTCGATAGCCATAATGGGAGTTGTAAAATAAGTGCGCAATTCGGGAATATACGGCGACAAGGTACTGCACGTTACAACAATTAAATCGGGCTCTGCAAGTTGAGCGCTTTCCAAATCCTTGTGTAATCTTAATCTGTTGTTTTTTGAAAAAACACCTTCATTACGGGCAGGATCATCGGCAAGAAAATCGTCGAGGATATTATTTAAAATAATATCTTCCTTTACCAATTCTTTTAACTGCGCTCCGAAAGATTCATAAACCGTTTTTACGGTATGAAGTAACATTATTTTTTTCAATGCAAAGCCCTCATAAAACGGCTTTCGACGAAATCCGTCAAAAGCCGCAAGCTAAGAATCTTATTTTCCCTTGCCGATTTTTTTCAGATATTCCGTTTCAAATTGAGCCATAAAAGCGGCGGCTTCTTCCCAAGTCATATATTGCTTAATTAAACCGTTTTTTGCTATGTAATCATTATCCCATTCGGATGTGGTGCTGACTTTTTTCATTAAATCGCTGTAAAATTTAACGGCGGCATCCGACATGGCGGCAGGTGCGGCAACGCCGCGCCAAACGGGAACTTCTACGTTTTTATATGAACCGACTTCGCTTAAGGTCGGCGTATTGCTGAAAACACCGCCGAATCGTGTTGTAGAAAGCGCCAAAACGGCTTTCATTTTACCGGATTCGACATAGGCTCTGGAGGCGGCAGGTTTTCCCATAGCGACGGTTACATGTCCGCCCAATACGGATGTTAAGGCATCGCTGGTCGAATCATTATTGATATAGGGAACGGTTTCTTCGGAAAATCCGAGTTCGGCCATCAATGCTTTGTACGTCATATAGTCGTCTTCACGGCTTCCGGCAATGGTTAATTTTTCGCCGGCTTTTACCGCGTCGATGAAGGACTGCATCGTTTGATACTTCGAATCGGCTTTTACAAGCAAAATCTGCTTATCGACAGCCATTAAGGCTATCGGTTTAAAGTTAGCCAATCTATTATTGGTATTTTTTACCATCGGCATTAAATCGCCGCTGTTAAAAGTTAATAAAGTATAATTGGCAAGATCTCCTTTTGTCGTTGCAACGGCATTCCGTCCCACTTCACCGCCGCCGTCGGTTTTATAACCGATTAAAAAGTTTTTATCCACAAAACCGTTTTTTTTGGCGATGTCAGTTATCATTCTTGTGTATATGTCCGAACCGCCGCCGGGCTTTGAAGTTACCGTCCAATTGATATCTTTTACAGGCTTAAACGCCTGATCCGTTCCGCCTTCCGCGCCTCCCATTGCCTGCAAAAATACGGCAAGAGACATTGCTACAAAAAAACATACGCTTTTTTTCATTTTTTTACTCCTTTTCATTCTATATTGACAGAGGCCTCGCCTCGTATCCAACTACTATTGTTTATGCCTTTTGTTCGGCTTTCGGTTTGATAATGCCAGTCTTTGTCAGTATTGCACGTACAGCCGGTGTCAAAACAATCAAAAATAATAAAATCATAAAAAAACATGCTATCGGCTTATTAAAGAAAATCGAAACGCTTCCGCGGCTTATAATAAAGGCTTTACGCATCTTTACTTCAAGAAGCGGCGAAAGAACGTATGCAAGCAGCATGGGGCTTGTCGAATATCCGTGTTTTTCCAAAATATAACCGATAACACCCGATATGCCCATAACAATAACTCCGTACATGGAATACGTCGCACTGTAAGAACCGACGACACAAATCGCTATAATACAGGGTATCAACACTTTAACCGGGACGGCAAGGATTTTGAGCAAAAAGGGAATTAATCCGAGTGCGATTCCCAATGTTAACAAATTTGCCATAAACAAGGATGCAATGAGTCCCCATGCAAAATCGGGATGCTGTGTAAACAAAAGGGGTCCGGGATTAAGCCCCCACATCATTAAACCGCCGAGTAAAACCGCCCCCGTTCCGGATCCGGGAATGCCTAAGGCAAGCAAGGGAGCAAATGCACCCGCCGCCGCCGCATTATTCGCCGCTTCACTGGCTGCAATTCCCTCTATGGCACCGGTACCGAGCGGTTCCTTTGTTTTAAATCCCTTAGCCATAGCATAACCTAAAAACGAGCCGGTAGTAGCTCCCGCTCCCGGCAAAACACCGACAAAGGTACCCATAACTCCGCTGCGTGCGGCAAAGGGAAGCAAACGTTTAAGGTCGGTTTTATCTAAAAGACTTGCTTTAATAGTAAGTTTGTCATAATTCATACTCACTTTGTCTTGGCGGGTTTCCATTAAGCGCATAACTTGGGCAAAGCCTACCGTACCGATAACAAAGGGAGTAAAGGGAATGCCGCCGAGCAAATACATACTGCCGAAATCGAAGCGGGGTGAACCGGTTAAAGAATCCATACCCACACAGGCGATAAGAATACCTAAAAAAGTTAAGAGTACGCCTTTTATCGGGTTCGCACCGAGCAGCCAGCCGATACTTGTCATAGCTACCAATAAAAGAGCAGTCATTTCCGGATCTCCGAATTTCAAACCGATTTCAGCCAAAAGAGGGCCAAGCATAACCAATATGAGCATCCCGATCATACCGCCCACAAATGAAGAGGTGTTTGCCGTCATAAGCGCTTTACCGGGCAGTTTACGGCGGGAAGCCATAGGATATCCGTCTAAGGTAGTCATAATAGCCGGACTGTCGCCGGGAATATTCAATAAAATTGCACTATAGGAGCCGCCGTACATATTCGAATAATACAGGGCGCCCAGCATAATGATAGCCGTCGTAGGATTAAATTTATACGTTAAGGGTAACAAAAGCGCAACACCGGCTAAAGAACCGATGCCGGGCATGGCGCCTACAATAATTCCCAATACGGCTCCGGTAAAACAGGCAAAAATATTTTGAAAAGCAAAACAAACTTTAAAGCCTTCGATTAACATCGCAAAATTATTCATACAGCCCTCTTAGAACAATAACGGTAACAATAATCCTTTCGGAAATTCAATTTGCAGCCACATTTGAAACACAAAAACAACAATAGCCGTCATTACGGCACTTGTTATAAGCGTGGTTTTCCACGAAAGTTTTTCCAATTTTCTAAACCACAGCAATAAAAACACCGCCAAAGAAGGCACCATACCGATTACATACGAAGATATGACGATTAACAACAACGCAAGCGGTACAAGCCAATTTGCTTTGGGCATAACGGCTTTAGTTGATTTGAAAGATTGAAAAAAAGCCGGAATACTGATGCCTATTAAACACACGGAAATAATTGCAGGATAAAAACCGGACTTAGGTCCTATAACATTATCCCAAAAACCGTACTTAATTAAACTGAATGCAAGTATAATAAGGCCCAAAATAAAACACAAAAGAGGAATCAACTTATGTACAAAGCTGCCGTTTTTTTTATCTTTTTCCGCCATCCTAATTCCTTCCGGCTATATGATTTGCCATTCGCGCCGCCATTTTAACTGCATTTTCGAACGAATGCGTTTTCACAAGGTTTTTACCGGCAATATCGTATGCCGTTCCGTGTCCGCATGTAACAATCGGATACGGCTGCCCTCCGCCGATAGTAATGCCTTCATCAAAACCTTTGAGTTTTAAAGCTATTTGCCCCTGATCGTGATACATCGTAACAACACCGTCAAATTCTCCTTGAAAAGCTTTTATAAAAAGTATATCACTCGAATAGGGGCCGAATGCCGCAATCCCTTGTTCATTTGCTTTTTTTATTGCAGGCTCTATTATATCGATTTCTTCGCGCCCGCAAAGGCCGTTTTCACCGCAATGAGGATTTAAAGCGGCAACCGCTATACGCGGCGATGCTATTCCGCTGTTTTTAAGCGTGGAAGAACAAAGCGAAACTGCTCGAAGAATCCTTTCGACCGACAGATTTTGCGAAACATCTTTTATAGGAATATGGCTGGTAGTTCTCGTAGTCCATACCGAGCCTACCACGTTTATTTCGCAAAAGGGACCGGTTAAATGGAATAAGTCGGCAAGATAGTGATGCTCGCTTTCAAAATGCATACCGGCAACCTTCATACTCGCTTTATTTAGAGGCGCAAAACAAAAACCTTCTATTTTTTCAGTTTTACATAATTCAACGGCAATATTAAGCTCCGTAAGACAGGTTTTTCCTCCGGCCAAAGACACTTTTCCGAATTCGCAAAGTTCCGCATTCGGATCGTCAATATCAAACAATTGAATTGCATTTGAATTAAAATCTATAGATTCCGCATCCCGAACGGACACAATCGGAACCTTAGAACCGATTACATCAAAAGCTCTTTCAAGTACACGGCGCTCACCTATAACCACGGGATTGCAATATTCTTTTATAAAACCGTTGACAATGAGTTTTGCAATAATTTCAGGTCCGACTCCTGCCGGATCTCCCATTAACATTCCAAGAACAGGTTTTTTCATATAGTTCCCCTTTTTTATACAACAAAAGCAAGAATCGTGCCAATTTTTTTTCTATTCCGGAAAACAAAACCTTATTTTATTTGTATACGGTATAATAAATTAAATATACGAATTTTTATTTGTGGAAAAATATGAAAAAATATTACAGCCATATGAAACAATTTGTTTCATATGGCTGTGTAGCTGAAACAAATACAAAACAAAATGTTTCACATTAAGCTGTCTAAACCAAGCCGTGATTTAAAACGGTTCTTTATTGCTTTTTTCCGATTGCATACGCCGCCAAAGTGTCGTACGGCTTATTCCCAATGATTTGGCAAAATCTTCTTGCGACAGTCCGCTTATCCGCAACTGTTTGCGAAGCGTTTTTTCGGTATCGGACACGGGCGATAAAAAACTTTTTGCATGTACCTCGTTAAAATTGTCTACAGAGGTGGCATTAATATCCAATTCCAATATTTGTTCTTTGCCGACTACCGCGGCGCTGTTTAAAATTGCAAGGCGTTCAGCATAGTTGCGTAATTCCCGGATATTACCCGGCCATGAATACTGATTTAATATTTCATAAGCTTCAGGTAAAATGTGCGGAATACGAAAGTTATGTTTATCGCAATAATGTTTAACAAACCATTCAAATAAAACCGGAATATCATCCATATGTTCCCGCAAAGGCAGCAAGCGGATACTCAATAAACTGATACGGTAAAATAAATCGATACGAAACAATCCTCTGCTCACTTTTTCACTTATATTGACATTTGTCGCGCTGATTATCCGGACATCCACCGGTATATTCGTATCGCCGCCCAATTTGCGTATTTCCTTTTCCTGAAGCACTCGAAGCAATTTTGCCTGTAAATTGATGGACATTTCTCCGATTTCGTCTAAAAAAATCGTTCCGCCGTGGGCAAGTTCAAACAAACCTATTTTTCCGCCTCGGCGTGCACCGCTAAACGCACCTTCCACATAACCGAACAGTTCGCTTTCCAAAAGATTTTCCGGCAAAGCGGCGCAGTTTATTGCAACAAAGGGATTGCCGTGCCGCCGCGACGAATTATGTATGCTTTGCGCAAACAATTCTTTTCCGGACCCCGTTTCGCCGATTAAAAGAACGGACTCATCCACTTGGCTGTAGCGATGCGCTTTTGCAACTAAAGCTTGCATACGAAAATTCTGCGTTAAAATATTTTGAAAAGTATATTTTGCGACAAGGCCCTTATGCGCCAATTCCGTCCGTATTTTTTGTTCAACACGTTGTAATCGTTCAATATTTTGAAACGTCAATAAAACACCGATTCCCGAAATCGGCTGCTGGACAACCAACATATATTGGCCGCGGACAGTTTGCACCATTTCAATTCTGTTGTTTTTTGAAATCGCATCACACCAATTTACTTGGGGATACACCTTTTCTATACTCCCCCCTTTCAAATCTTCACCGAACAAAACGGCGGCGACTCTATTTGAAGCTATAACCGTTCCATCGGCATTTACCGCCACAATAGCGTCTTGTGCATTATTAAGAAGAGTCGCCAATAAATTCGCCCTTGATACGGACATCTCCAAAGAACGGCCGGCTGCAATGGCTTCGTCTATCGCGCTTTCTATAGCATGAACGCTGGTTTTTACATGCACGTAAGAAAAACCCACATCTTCACAAAAGCGGCACACGGTAAGCCCGCCGACAAAAACCTCACAGCCCATATCATGCAAATATTCTACCGAACCGGCAACATCAAATTGATCCGATATCTTTGCATAAAGTAATTCACACCCTATAACTGCCGAGATTTCAGCCGATACGCCTTCCAAATCGTATTGGCTTCCTATCCATCCTATTTTTTTCCCCGGATAAAGTTTTTTACATGTATAGAGGGCTTCCAAAAAATCATATACGAGTAAGGGAATACCGATTACGTGAATGTCGGGTCTGTTTTTGGATATCGCTTCTTTGGTAATCCCGCGTGCAACAACAATATCTTCATCTATGTCGGCAATAGCTTTTTTGTCCGTACCGTAAAGATGCATCGACTTAACGGAAAACCCTGTCGAATCTATAGAACGGAGTTTTGTATCTACAAATACTTGAAGTTCCTGATACGGAACAATGACAAGGATTCTAATCATTGTTCGCTATAAATCACGCATATAGGCCGATAAAATAAATGAAAGTCTTGTACGTAAACATAAATCAATTTACTCCTGTTTAAGAATTTCAAAAACAATACCGTTTGGAAGCTTTATCCAGTTAAAACCTTGAGGTAAAGAGATTCCTCCGTAATCGTACAGTTTTTCGATTACCGCATCCGTATCCGAAACGCAAAAGGCAAGATGTCCGAATACTGTATTTTCAGCACTAATTATATCACGAACTTCATTTAATTGCAAAACATTGTCAAGCCACACTTGGGAGGGATGATTTGAATCACCGTTATATTTGCTTATCTTCATACCGAAAACATTTGAAAATAATTCGATACACCACAAAATATCACTTACCTGCAAACATACGTGATCCAAAATCATAAAAATCCCTCCGGTTTATGATAATGAATTTGCGGCATTCATTATCATGTATATGTATTAATCTCGCAATGTTCCGCCGTTAACGGCCATCGTTTCCGCAGTAACAAAAGAAGCTTCTTCACTTGCCAAATAACATACTGCATAGGCAATATCGGCCGGAGAACCGAGTCTTTTGATAATACTTTTATCCAAAAACTTTTGCGTTTGTTCCGGTGTCGCCGTTGCGGTCATTGCAGTTTCTATACGGCCCGGGGCGATTGCATTAACGGTAATGCCGTCAGCACCCACTTGTTGCGCTAAATTCCGTACAAAGCTGAGCACGGCGCCTTTTGTTGCGGCATAATGCACGGCCGCTACCGTACCCCCATTTTTTCCCGCTTCCGATGAAATACTGATAATTCTTCCGAATTTACGCTTCCGCATGCCCGGTATAACCGCTTTGCAAAAAAAGAAATGAGCCTTTATGTTCACCGCAAACACTTTATCCCATTCATCACTTGAAATTTCTTCAATCGCATGTAAGGGATGAATCGCAGCATTATTTACCAAAATATCTATTTTACCCAACTGTCGTTCCACATCGGAAACGAATTGATTTACCTGTGCCTCGTTTGAAATATCGACTTTCTGCATATACACTTTTTTTCCCGTAGCGTTTTTTAATTCGGCACATGCAATTTCCAATTCATCTTTTTTGATATCACAAATAGCAATATCGGCACCTCTCTGAGCCAAACCGAGTGCAATGGCCTTTCCCATACCCTGGGCGGCTCCGGTTACTACTGCAACTTTTCCCGTTAAATTTCCAAAGCTCATAGAAACTCCTTTTTGTTAAGTTTTACTTAACATTGTCCTTTTATATTTTTCTTTGTTGTGCCCGTTTTCCTAACTTTGTATACGGCACAATAACAAATAAAATCGATACTATAAAAAATATAGTGGCAACAGGTCTACTGAATAAGTCTAAAAAATTACCGTTGGAAGCAATCATACCGAGTCTATAATATTTTTCCACAATGGGGCCGAGTATGTAGCCTAAGATAACAGGGGTTAAATCAATATTCAATTGTTTTAAAACATATCCTACAATTCCGAACAGTATTAATATCCACACATCAAAAATACGGTTATTCATTGCAAATACGCCGAGTACGCAGCATAAAATTATAGCCGGAAATAATAAGGAAAGTTTTATATTAATCATTTTTACAAACACTTTCATAAGTCCCAATTCCATAAAATACATAACAAAATTGGCTATAAAATACACCGCCATGGTTGCGCCTACTACGTCGATATTTGTTGTAAACAGCAGCGGTCCCGGCTGAATACCATGAATCATTAAACCGCCTATCATCATGGCAGTAGTCATATCACCCGGAATACCGAGAGTAAGCAAGGGTATGAGTGCCCCTCCGTTTACAGCATTATTTGAAGACTCCGACGCACAAATTCCTTCCGGACTTCCTTTTCCGAATTCTTCCGGATTCTTTGAAACACTTTTAGCATAATTATATGAAAGTATTGTCGCTGCATTTTGTCCGATACCGGGCAATATACCGATTCCGGTACCGATCAAACTTCCGCCCAAAATGGAGCGGCCGCATTGTTTTAACTCTTTCCATGGAGGTAAAAACGAAACTTTTTCCAATCGAATTTTTTCACGGCTTTTATTCATATCTTTCGTTTGGTCAAAAATCTCTCTTATTGCAAACAATCCCATCATCAGCGCGGTTGAAGTTATACCGCCTTGAAGTTGCCATTGACCGAAACACAGTCGCGACGAACCTGTAATAACATCCAAACCTACTGCGCCCAAAATCAATCCGATGAGTGCTCCCATCAAACCGCGTATCAAATCGTTCCCGCTCATCCCGACAACAATTGCGACACCCATTAACGAAACGGCAAAATATTCCCAATTATTAAAATACAGTGCAACTTTAGCAAGCTGAGGAGCTATACCAAACAGAACTATTGCCGAAAAAGTTCCACCTATCAAAGAAGCTACAACCCCCAGCGCAAGCGCAACATCGGGTCTTCCTTTTTTTGTCATCGGATACCCGTCCCAACAGGTAAAAATTGAAGATGGAGTTCCGGGTATATTAATTAATGTCGCTGTAATAAGACCTCCGCTTATTCCGCCGACATAAATACTTACAAGCAGTGTAATTCCGGCAACGGGAGCTAACTTATACGTAAAGGGAATCATAAGACACACACCGAGAGTTGCCGTCAATCCAGGAATCGCGCCAAAAAAGATTCCCATAAAGATACCAAAAGCCACTAATAATAAGTTCATCGGATTTGCAAAAAGAACTTCAAAACCCATTAAAATTGCATTCATGCCAGATTCACCTTTTCAAATAAATAACAGGACTTGTCTTAAAAGAGTTTCTTTTTTTGAAAGCCCGGGCGTACTTACAATCAAAGCGTGAGTCTAAAAACTGAGTTTTTAGACTCACGCAAACATCTGAAAAAATAACATCAATTAAACTGTGAAAAAAACGGCGTCAATTCTTCCACCCATTTTTTTACTTGCGCTTTGGAAGAATCACCGTCAACATATTCAACCTGCCATCCGAGTTTTTCAACCGTTTCTGCAAATTCAGGCATTTCTGTAACCTTTTTTATTGCATCCGCAAGATAATCCAATGCATATTGGGGGGTTCCCTTGGGAGCATAATATCCGCGCGGTTTTGCCGTTGTTATATTGATTCCTTTTTCAACGGTAGTGGGAACATTCGGCAAAGCCTTAATTCGATCTTTGGCAACAACCATTAACGGAATTTCATCTCCCGACAATAAAGAAGAACGAATATCGGCACTTGAATTGGTTTCTACTTGAATATGGTTACCCAAAAGAGCGGTTTTTGATGCCGCACCGCCGTCATACGGAACTAAAGTTACCAAACCCTTTAATCCCAACGCTTCGACAATTCTCAATGTATCGACCATGTTCACAGTTTGCGCTCCGGTAACACCCCAGCGAATTTTACCGGGATTCGCCTTTGCATAGGCAACCATTTGTTCAAGTGTTTTCCATCCGCTTTGTTTGTTTGTGGCAATGACATTAAAATCAGAAACAACCATGCAAATAGTTTCCAAATCATTCCAGACGGGAGTGTCCGTTTGCCCGCTTAAAGTATAGGAAACGACATCCATCGCGTTATGAGCTAAAATCGTATAACCATCGGCCTTCGTATTATAGGCTTGCATACATCCTATATACCCGCCGGCACCTTCAACGTTAATTGCCACAAAAGAACGATCCATCTGAACATACTTCATAATCGTTCTTGTCAAAATATCAGATCCGCCTCCCGGAGCATAGGGAATGATAACACTGATATTTTTAGTCGGATACTGAACTTTTCCGTTCCCGTCAGATTGTCCGCCGGCAAAAACAAATGAAATTGCACAAAGCAAAATCATAACACTCAATAATACCCTTTTCATTTTATACCTCCTATTTTTATGGCAATGAAATGCCAAATAAATACGTAAACAATAAATACATAAGAACAACTAAAATAACAGTATAAGCGAAATCCATTATTAAAAGTTTTTTTATCTCGCGTTTTTTAAGAACTGTATCCTGAATATCGCGCAATGAAGGTGTTGCAAATAAAAACACAAGGTAAAAAACCAAGACAGTTGTAGTAATTGCAAATCCTACTATGGGTAATAAAAAAGCATATAAAATTAATGCAATTGTCGCATACACAATCTCTCTATTCAAATAAAAATGAAATTTGTTATCGGTATTTTCTTTTGAATCATTTATCTTTCCAATGGATTTGAATGCAAGGATAAGCGCCAATAGCATAAGCGATACTGAAAGCATTTTTAAATAAACATCGGGCCGGGCAAAAAAGCCCCCCTCTTGCTTACTGGACATATTCGTTACCACACCGGGTGCAAACGTAATATAAGAGCCGATAGCGAAAGTAAAAATCGATAAGACAAAATTATTCATATGCTTTATGCCGAATTTAAATCCCTTTGCCATAATCCGAACGCTCCTAAATGATATAAATAGTAACTTTTATAATTGCCGTAAACTTTAGTAACACTAAAATATATATAGCCGAACTGAAAGTGCATTATGCAATATACATAAAAAAATGTAAATATACCGAATCCGTTTTTAATTGAATTTTATAAAAAGATTTTTACTCCTTTATACCCGTTGACTTTTACTTGCAAAAAAACATTGACAACTTAAAAATGAGGATTTATAATAATGGTGTTGAACCGGTTCAACACCATTACAACAACAAGGACTTCTAGTGTCAAAAATAACCATAAAAGATGTTGCTGCCGCGGCAGGCGTTTCCGTAGGTACCGCATCTATGGCAATAAATAATTCTCCCCGTATTTCAGCACAAACAAAACACTTAGTACTTGATACCGTTACCCGCTTGAATTACCGGCCTAATCCATACGCGCGTTCCTTTAGTCTTTCATCTTCAAACACAATAGGATTTTTAGTTCCGGATTTGCTCAATTCATTCTTCGGAGAGATGGCGGGATATTTGCAAAAAGAAGTTGAACGCCGCGGGAAAGCCCTTATGTTCGGACTCACAAACGAATCGAGCAAACAAGAAGCAAAATTAACGCACCAATTCATTGATCGCGGTATCGATGGGCTTATTATTGTACCCGTTATCGAAAACAAACCCGATTTAAGCCATATATATAAACTACAAGAGGATAATTTTCCTTTCGTTTTTATTTCAAGTTATTATAAACACATTTCAGCTAATTGTGTAATGACGGATTTATATAAGGGTTCCTACGACCTCACATTAGAGTTATTGGATTCCGGCCACCGGTATATTATATTAATTTCCGGAAACCCTCATTTAGTTCCTTTTGCGGAGCGAATAAGAGGGTTTATCCAAGCACATAAAGACCGACATATCCCTTTTTCAGAAAACCAAATTATAACAACCTTATCAATGAGTTTTCAAGGGGGATACGACGCCATCAGAAAAGTATATTTTGCACGAAAAATAGATGCAATTCTTGCAATAAACGATGTTATGGCAATGGGAATTATAGGCAGCTTACGTGCATGCGGTGTACGCATTCCAGAAGATGTATCGGTTGCAGGATATGATGATATTTCCATCGCAGGCTTACAAGAGACACCTTTATCAACGGTACATCAACCTTTGGATGAAATGAGCCGTATCGCAGTGGATATGTTATTCCGACATATTGAAGGCGATACCACTATTACAAAACCGATATGCCTTAAACCGACCCTGATTCTTCGCAAATCAAGCACAAAGGAATAAATGTGCAATACATAATCATTATATGACTGAAAAATGTCTTTAGGAGGAAATAGTGAAAACCGCTGCAGAATATCGAGATGATTTATCGAACATATTATGTAATAAAATAATTCCGTTTTGGTTAGAACGTGCAGTAGATACAACATACGGCGGTTATCTAACCAGTTTTAATGAAACCGGAGAATTATTTGGCAGCCTAGAAAAAAATATTGTAACACAAAGCCGTATGGTATGGGGTTTTTCGAATCTCATCCCCTTTGCGCGGGAAAAAGATAAAACCAACATGAAAAAAGCAGCATCACAAGGTGCACGATTTTTGATAGATTGTTTTTGGGATACAGAATTCGGAGGTTTTTACTGGCTTTTAAATCGTGACACAACTGTTAAAGATCCTGCAAAATTAACATACGGACAAAGTTTTGCCATTTATGCATTATCAGAGTATTATTTAATGAGCAAAGACACACAGGCACTTGAATATGCAAAAAAAGGGTTTGATTGTCTGCAAAAATATGCAACGGATACGCTACACGGCGGATATTTCGAGAACATTGAACGGGATTGGAGCCTGTCCCCCAGCGGTAATTATGCTGGCGATCGAAAATCATTGGATATTCATATGCACTTGCTTGAGGCTTATACAACACTCTATGCTGCCACAGGAGAACATATCCATGCACGCAAACTGAGAGAAGTATATGATTTAATTATCCGCTATATGGTCAATAAAGAAAAAGGATACGGTTACAATCAATTTGATTTGGATTTTAATAAACTTCCGGCTATCAATATACAGAGAACGTGGAATGCGGAACGGGAAAGCGGTGAAAAAATAGATAATCCTACAGATACTACCAGCTACGGCCATAATGTAGAATTAAGTTGGCTTGCAGACCTTGCGTTGAAAACACTTAATGAACGATCGATAACGGACACCGATCTTATGCGAAAACTTCTCGACCATGCGCTTGAATACGGCTACGATTATGAATTCGGCGGTGTGTATCGAGATGGAATTGCAGATACAAAAGCATTGATATACGACAAAGAATGGTGGCAAAATTTCGAAGCTATGACAGGATTTTTAAACGGTTATATTTTGTTTGGAGATAAAAAATATTTTAAAGCCTTTGCAAATACCTGGGAATTTATTACTACATACTTTTTAAACCACGAACAAGGCGAAAGCAGACAGTTATTGAAGCGTTCGGGACAACCGCTTATTTCAAACCTCGGGAATGCATGGAAAGGCATTTATCATACAGGACGGGCGTTAGCGGAATGTATTAAGCGCCTGAATTGTTGTAAATAGAGAGGCCATATGAGTGACTATGTTGTAAAAATGGAAAATATTTGCAAAACCTTTCCCGGCGTAAAAGCGTTGGATAATGTTTCTTTGCATTTGAAGGCGGGAAGAGTTATGGCCCTGCTCGGTGAAAACGGAGCCGGAAAATCAACGCTTATGAAAGTGTTGAGCGGGATTTATCCGTATGACAGCGGAAATATAACATTATTCGGAAAGCCTATCGGAAACCTGAATCCTAATTCGGCAAAGGAAAAAGGAATTGCTATCATCCACCAAGAACTTAATTTATGTCAACATTTAACCGTTGCGGAAAACATCTTTTTAGGAAGAGAAAAATGCAAACAAAAATTCATCATCGATAATGCTGCCATTCAAAGAGAAGCCGCAGCTATTTTAACAAAGCTTGGCTGTGATATAACTGTTAATACCTTGGTCGGAGATTTACCGATATCAAAGCAACAAATGGTCGAAATTGCAAAAGCTTTGTCACTAAATGCCAAAGTTCTCATTATGGATGAACCAACAAGTGCATTAAGTACCAGAGAAATAAAAGAACTTTTTGCCATTATCACACAATTAAAAAATGAAGGCTGCGCGATCGTATATATTTCACATCGTCTTGAAGAGTTAAAATATATCGCCGATGACGTGACAATAATGCGCGACGGTAAATTTATAACTTCAGGTCTTTTTAATGATTTTAATATAGAAACAATCATTACCAACATGGTCGGCCGGACAATAAAGGAAAAATATCCTCGAATTACCTGCCCAATAGGAAAAACTATTCTTGAAGTTCAAGATTTATACTCCAAAACTATGATGCAAAAAGTTTCATTTTCGATCAATGAAGGTGAAATTGTCGGTATTGCCGGTCTTATGGGAGCCGGCCGGACAGAAATGGTTCGAACTTTATTCGGTATGGATCACGCCGAGTCGGGAAAAATATTTCTTGACGGTAAAGAGATAAATATACGCAAACCCTTGGATGCTATAAAACAAGGTATTGTGCTTGTACCAGAAGACAGAAAAAAATACGGACTTTGTACAAAGCTGCCGGTACGGGATAATATTGCTTTGCCGAATTTAGATTTATTATGTAATAAAATAGAAGCCGTCAATCAAAGAAAAGAAGCAAACCTTATCGCAAAATGTATTAACAATTTGCATATTAAAGTATCCGGCCCTGAAGTAGCAGCAAAAACACTTTCGGGAGGTAATCAACAAAAAGTTGTAGTTGCAAAATGGATGGGGCGTCCTTTTCGTATTGTCATATTTGACGAACCTACACGCGGCATTGATGTCGCGGCCAAGGTTGAGATTTATAATTTAATGAATGAATTGAAAAAAAAAGGTGTCGGAGTTTTATTTATCTCTTCTGAAATGCCAGAAATTATCGGCTTTGCAGACCGTATACTAGTAATGTGCGAAGGCCGAATAACCGGAGAGTTATCAGGAACAAATATAACACAGGAAAAAATTCTAACGTTGGCAACTCATTTTAAAAGTAAACTTGCCGTTTAATAGGGAGAGCATTATGAATATTGGAATCAAAAAAAAGTTAAACATGACTCAAGGTACCGGACAAGTATTAACCGTTACAGCCGGCCTTGTATTTTTATGTATAGTATTTGGTATTATAAATCCGAGTTTTTTCTCAGGCCGGAATATCAGCAATCTTTTAAGACAAATTGCTCCTATTTTAATTATCGGTATAGGACAATCATATGTTTTGATTACCGGCAACATTGACCTTTCAATAGGTTCTGTTGTGGGTATGTCTACAATGATAAGTGCAACACTGATGACAAAAGGAATAAACCCGTGGACAGCAGTTTTTATAACACTCGTTTGCTGTCTTACTGTCGGAATAATAAACGGATATCTTGTCGAAAAATTTAAAATTCCGCCTTTTATTGCAACACTCGGAACGATGACCGTAGCGCGAGGTATAGCACAAATAGTTAACAATAACTATAACACAAACAGTATAGGTGAAGCTGCACAAAATTTTCGTGATTTTTTCTATTACGGAAAAACGTTGGGATTGTTTAATACCATTTGGATTTCCGTATTTATATGGATTTGTTTTAATTTTATACTAAGTAAAACAAAAACAGGACGTTATATATATGCAATCGGAAGTAATGCGGAAGCTGCAAAACTAAGCGGCGTAAATCTATTAAGTACCGTCACAAAAGCCTTTTTAGTATCCGCTTTTTGTGCTTGTGTAGTGGGCCTTATTCAATGTGCTTCTGCCGGTATGGGTGCAATGGACGCCGGATCTACATATGAAATGTATGCAGTTGCCGCATCTGTAATCGGAGGAGTTTCAACACTCGGCGGACAAGGAATTTTAATAGGCACCGTTATCGGTGCTTCTATTTGGGCGGTTTTACAAAACGGCTTACAATTTGCCGGAGCACCTGTCGCAATCAGAAATATTGTTATCGGTTGTATTGTCGTCATATCCGTTCTACTTGATATTGTGGTACGAAACCGTTCATCCCCTCAAAGGATTAACAAGTAAATAAGCTGTCATATAATTGAACAGTTTACTAAAAAAGCGGAAACGCAAAAGGAGTGTTTTATGAAAAAGAACGTACTTGCTGTGCTTGCAGTTTTAACTGCATGTGTAACATTATTCGCCAACGGATCCAAAGATTCGGGAAAGAAAAAAGTTTTTCTTATAACGATGGATCAAATGGATCAGCACTGGGTGCAAGTGGATAAGGGAGCCAAAGATGCTGTAAAGGAATTAGGAAATATCCAATATAAATGGCTTGCACCTGATACAAAAGATGATGCAAAGCAAATTGAATGTGTAAATAACGCCCTTTCCGCAGGTGCCGATTGTATTCTTCTTGCAGCAAACGGTCCCGATGCCGTTACATCCGCATTAAAAGAAGCGGCCGCCGCCGGTGTCAAAATAGTGTATGTAGATTCCGCTGCTGACTTTCCCGGAGAACAATTACTCGCAACCGATAACCGCGCAGGAGGATTCCAAGTAGGAGAAACACTTATCAAAGAATTAACATCAAAGGGTATTACAAAAGGCAAAATAGGAATTATCGGCGTAAATGCGGCTACCGAATCATGTAATCAGCGTGAATTCGGTTTCCGCGATGCATTTAAAAAGACAAAATTTACATTGCTCGAAACCCAATATTGTCAAGGCGACGCTTCCGTCGCAAAAGATATGGCTGCAAACTTTATTACGGAAGGCTGTGTTGCAGTATACGGAGCTAATGAAGGTTCTACAGTCGGGGTCGGAAACGCAGTAAAAGAAGCCACCGATAAAAACGTTATAGGCTGCGGATCTGACGCTTCCGATATGAATAAATCTTTGGTAAAAAGCGGAGCGCTTTTATGTATCATGGCTCAAAATCCCTATAAAATGGGATATGAAGGCATCAAAAGTGCTGCAAAAGTATTAGCGGGAGAAAAAGTTTCACCCGCATATTTTGATACCGGTGTTTCGATTATAACAAAATCGGATCTGTAAAAAGAAAAACTAAAATAAAACAACCGGAGTTATGTATGAACTTTATCCTACACCTCCGGTTTTTTATTTACAGCACATCCAGCGCGCGCTGTACACGCTCGGCGGCTTTTTCAGCGCCCAAAATCAATATGGAGCCCATAAGGGGCGGGGAAACCTTGGAGCCGGTTACCGCCATGCGTATGGGCATCATAAAATCGCCGAGTTTTACGCCGAGTTTTTCCGCACAAGCTTTTGCAAGGTTTTCCTGAGCTTCATGATCCAAAGAACCGTCTTTAACGCCTTTATCCAGCGCTTGAATAAAGTTTAACGCTTCTGCAAGCACTTCTTTTGTTTTGGCGGCATCGAGCCTTTTAGGTACGAGTTGTTCGGCGCTCGGCGGCATGATGTTTTTAAACAAAAAGCCCGCCATCTCGGCAGCATCCGTTAAAAAGTGCAGCCTCTCTTTTATAAGCGGCATTAAATCCATGAGCTTTGTGCGGATAGCCGCATCGCTTAAATTATCCGCTCCCGCATCCAGTTCTTTTTGCGAAACCGCAAGGCTTCCGTCCTCTTTTAAAACAAGACCGGAATACTCGCTTCCGACCTTGGGGGCAGGAAATTCTTCGGAAGATTGAATGGGGATTGCCGCATCGCCGGTTCCCGTAATAAAGGGAAGCACGCGGCCGAATAATTCTTCATCGCTCATCATTCTCATATACTGGCCGTTAAACCATTCGAGTTTTTTATAATCGAAAACGGCGCCCGCCTTGTTTAACCGGCTCATTTGAAAGAGTTTTTCCAAGTCCGCAAGGGGGAAAATATCGCGACCTTCTTCATAAGAACAGCCGAGCATGGCGACATAGTTGACCAGCGCTTCCGGGATGTAGCCGCGGGCGCGGAATTCGTTTACGCTGGTTGCCCCGTGCCGCTTTGAAAGCTTTTGCCCGTCCGCACCGTTTACCATCGGAAGGTGGCAAAACTCCGGGTGTTGCCAGCCGAATGCGCGGTACATTTGCACGTGAAGGGGCGTTGAAGGTATCCATTCCTGTGCGCGCATAACGTGGGTGATTTTCATAAAATGGTCGTCCACGATGTTGGCCAAGTGATAGGTGGGGAAGCCGTCGGTTTTTAAAAGGACGGGGTCGGGGCTGATATCTTCGTTTTTCCATTCGATATCGCCTAAAAGCGCATCGTGAAAGCGAGTAACGCCTTCAAGGGGAACTTTTAAGCGGATAACGTAGGTTTTTTTTTCATTTAAATTCGCCTGCACTTCTTCGGGTGTAAGGTGGCGGCAGTTGCGGTCGTAGCCGGGGGGCATTTTGTTTTTTGTTTGAATTGCGCGGATACGGTTTAAGCGCTCTTCATCACAAAAGCAATAGTAAGCTTCGCCCTTTTGCACCAATTCTTCTGCGTATTTTTTATATAAATCAAAGCGCTCGGACTGTACGTAGGGCCCGTATTCTCCGCCCTTGGCTCCGCCTTCGTCCCAACAGATATTTAACCAATCGAGGGTATCGTAGAGGTTTTGTACAAACTCTTCACCGTAGCGGGTGCGGTCGGTGTCTTCCAGCCGCAGGATAAATTTTCCGCCCTTGGAGCGGGCAAACAAATAATTGAATAAAGCGGTTCTTACCCCGCCTATGTGCTGCATTCCCGTCGGCGACGGGGCATAACGAACTCGTACTTCCATAATCAACCATTGTATCGATTTTCGGCTGCTTTTGCAAGCTTTTACCTGTTTCCCGTCGCGACAGTCATAAAAGAAAAAGACAAATGTACACACAACAACAAGCCGGATTTGTTACCGGACACGGACTTTAGCGCTGTGCCGCTTTTATGTTCTATCGGCCTTTATTCCTTCTATCCACTGCATAAAGTAATCGAGAACAAGGCGCGTATTGCCGCAATTACAGTGATTCGATGCGTTTTCGGCTTCGGTAAACAGACGGAAAGTAAGGGAACGCACGTTTTTAAGTGCGGCAATTTCTTTTCCGACAAGGGTATAATCGATAAAGTGGTCGCGGCTTGCCCCTGCAATCAGGATATCCTGCGTTATATTGTGTCCGACATCAAGCATTTGATAGCGCTCCATTTTTTTTACGTATTCATACGGTGTTTTTGCCTCGTATGCGTACATACCGTGAGAAAGACCCCAGCGCGTCAATTCGTCTTTTTGGGCGGCCTTTTTAAGGGCGGCATTCAACAAGCCTTTCAGTTTTAAGCGCAGGCACAACCGTAACATACGGCGGCGGGCGGAAGGCAGACTGCCGAGAAGAATCTCCACAAAAGAAGGAAACACGCTCCACGCAATAACTCGCTTTATGCGCTTTTCAAAGGCGGCGGCCCGGGGAGAAAGCATACCGCCCAAAGAAGCCCCGATAATCGTAACATCGCTTAAGTTAAAATAATCCAAAACCGCCGCAACGGGCTTTTCCCATTCATGGGTAAAATGCTTGTTTTGAAGGCGTACAACGCCGCCCTGCCCCGGCCCTTCAAAAAGATAGACATCGAATCCCTTGGAGGCAAAATACAGCATAGGTATAAAAAGCTCTTCAAAATAACTGTCGTTGCCTCCGTGAAGCACAATGCAGTCTTTGCATTTCCTCTTTGCTGGCGTATACATAACCGGCAGTTTTACGTTTTCGTACGGAACTTCAAAACGCCGTACTTCGCCGCTTTTAAAATAAGCTTGATAAAAGTCGTAAAACAAATCGCAGGCTTTTTTATAATACTTTTTTTTATCGGGATCCCCGTCGTACATAAAAAACTCGCTCATACGGTAATAGGCAATCGCGTTTTTGACACGTTTTTCCGCCAAAGCCTTATCGCCCAAGGCGATAAGTTCGCGTTTCCAGCTTTCGCTGTCCTTTATTTTATGCGATATGCCGCGCACTTCGTCCAAGTCGCCCCCGTCCCACATAATAAGACGGTTTAATTGAAAATCGAAATTGGCTTGATTATTCAGCTTGTATATGCCTGTTTTAAAATTGAATTGCATAACGAACCTCCGTTATAGTCAGTATACGCCGAAGCACATAAAACGGCTTTCATTTTTCTGCACTCTTTCGGGATTTTTAGTTTCAGGTTTTTAAAGCACGGTTAAAAGGGGCGAGCTTTGTTTACGGGGTCGAGTTCGGTAATGCTTAAACCGAACAGTTTTTTGTTTACGGCGGCAAAATGCGAAGCGCTCGAAAAACCCGCACGGACTGCCGCATCGGTTACGCTTTCGCCCGCAAGCACATAGCGGTAGGTTTTCGACAGCTTTGCAAACACAAGATATGAAGCGATTGAAATACCGACCTGTTTGCGGAATAAATGTGAAAGTCCGCTTTCGGATAAAAAAGCTTCTTTACACAAAGCACTCATAATTCCCGCTTCCAAAGTTTCGCTTGTATCGATTATGTCCAGCACTCGGCGGATTCTTTTATCGTATTCAAGCACACCTTCTCTTTCAAGACCGCATATTTTTAAAATTTTTTCGTCCGTACCGGGCTGCATTCCGCACTTTTCATCGGCTTGCGCCCCGTTTGCTTTTTCATCCAATACCGCACACACCTTGCCGCACAGGGTATCCGAAAGTACCGCATAGTCGGCGCCTTTAAGATACAATTCGTTCAAACATTCTGCACGCTTACAGGTTTCATCGAATAAATACACAAGTATCGGGGTTTTATCGGATAAAACCGTGTGCATACAATTCGATTGAATCACAATCCCCCGGCACATGCATTCATCGCCGTTTATTTTGCAGTGTAAAAACCCGTCGAGCGCAAAAATCATATGTTTTGCAAAATGTTTGTGCATACTCGGCGAAGGATAAAAGGCTTTAAAAAATATGTGATCGAAAAAATACTGCATACGCTTAATATCTTAAACATTCAAATTATAAATCAAAAAGATATATACAGTCTATAGAAAAAAAACGCCGCTTATGTTATTATATTAAAAGTGATAAAGCCGGCTTTGTGCCGTACCTCACCGATATCTTATAGGAGATGTTTATGAAAAAAACACAACACTTTATTATGATTGTTTCGGCACTTATGCTGTGCTGTATATTTTTATTTTCCGCTTGTATAAGCACACCCGCAAAAACGGACAAGGCGGAAGCACAAAAACAAGACGGGGTACTCAGAATAGATGTATTGCGCGAAAAAAAGCAAACCGAACGCTACGAGTATTCGGCGGAACTTCCGAGATTTCCCGATTATCCTAAATTAAGTGCAGTTGTACGCGATATTCACGATAAACGGTTTGCCGATTTTGACCGCGAATCTGCTGCAAATTTTAAAACAAGTGCAAACGGTTCTCACTCTTTTTTTATAAATTGGGAAGCCGCCGACCTTACCGATTCAATCATCAGCATTAAAATCGAAACATACGAATTTATCGGGGGAGCAAACGGTATAAATTCAATCGATGTTATAAACTGGCTTCCTGCAAAAAATAAGCGCATTATGACTGCGGATTTACCGGCTTACTTCGGTTTAAAATACAGTCAGCAGGAATGGCTTGAAACGCTTTCACGCAATACGCGCGATATTTTGGAAAACAAATTAAATAAAGCAAAAGATGCTTCCGTATCCAAATTTATTACGGGCGGAACGGAACCCCTTGCCGAAAATTTCAAAAATATAACGGTGTCCGGCAATAATATCACCGTATGGTTCGACAAATACCAAGCAGCGCCGGGTTCCGCAGGTATTTTGTCCGCATCAATCAATATAAAAGATTTACAATAAAATGGAATCTTGCAGACAAAGCAGGGCTGGAGAAAACTATGGATTTTTTTGAAGCGATTGAAAAACGGTACAGTTTCCGCGGGGAATATACGGATAAAACCGTAAGCAAACAAGATATGCGTAAAATTCTTGATGCGGGTATACGCGCTCCTTCGGGCCGTAACGGACAAACAACCTCGTTTATCGCGGTAACCGACAAGGACTTGCTGAAAAAAATTGCCGGCGTTATCGATAAGCCCTGCGTAAAAACCGCCCCGCTTATTATTGCCGTATTAACCGAAAAGGTTGAAGTATTCGAGGGCAGATCTTTTGAAATAGAAGATTACGGAGCCGCCGTGGAAAACATTCTTTTAGCGGCAACCGCCCTCGGCTACGCCTCTTTGTGGCTGGACGGATATACCGGAAGCGGGAACAATTCCCGCCGTTTGGCGGAAATATTGGACGTTCCTTCGCATTTGACGGTGCGCACGATTCTTCCCGTAGGAGTGCCGGCGGAAGAAGGGAAACAGCGCGAACGCAAAGCCTTTGAAGAACGGGTTTATTTGGAAAAATACAGGTGAGGCGAAAAGGTATTAGATTTTATTTCTCTTACCAAATAGTCTTTACTTGATAAAATGGAATATTTTCATCCCTTGTTATTATCGTCAAGTCGTTTTCCTTGGCTTGTGCAATGAGCAGTCTGTCAAACGGGTCTTTATGAATATCCGGTAACTTTTTTATTCTTTCTGCATCATATTCTGTCGGGAAAAGATAAATAAATTCTTCATTTTCTAAAACAGTCCGCAGTTTTGGAATATCGATTTTGAAATCAAGCGTTCCTTTTGTTTGTTTTATCGCAATCTCCCATAACGAAATATAACTGAAAAAACATCGTTTTGTTTCCATCAGCTTTCGCGCTGTTAAAGAAAGTTCATTACTGCCGGTTACATACCAAATTATCGCATGAGTATCCAATAAATACATCACATATACTCCGCAAAGTCTTCAAGAGGTTTGTCAAATTCAGGCGACATCTTGCAAGGAATATCTTTCAAACAACCGAAACCTTTTTTTTGCCCCTTTGTTGCAGTATTTTTTTCCGATGCGGAAAATTTAAAGAAAATATAATCTACATAAGAAGATACTTCTTCAAGTGCTGCTTGGGGAAGCGACTTTAATTTCTTTTCAAGAGTACCGTATAACATAAAATATTCTCCTATATAATTTCAATAATACCATAAATTCCGTATTATTTCTACGATACCTAAAACGTTTTTTCAAAAGCGACTTACAGGGTTCCAAATTTTTGTATTTTTATCTTGTAACCTTTTGTATCGGCAGGAGTTTATCTTACAGTATTGCATGAGCTAAACAAACAGCAATAAGCGGTAAAGATCCCGCAGAAAACGGATAAGCATAAGCTCCTCTGCGGTGTTTTCCGCATCCTCCTCTCCTTTTGCCCCCCTTCGGAATTTTTCCGAAGGGGGGATTTTTTTATGCAGCCGCCTAAAACACAATCGGCTTTTCGGCAGATTCCAAACGTGCAATTTCCTCGCCGGAAAGTTCACGGAAGCCGCCGCTCTTTAACGAAAAATCAAGCATAAGAGAACCTATTGCAATGCGCTTTAAAAAGACAACCTCGTTCCCGGCGGCGCGGAACATCCTTTTTACCTGGTGGTACTTTCCTTCAAAAACGGTAAGGGTACAGGCGGCACAGCCCTTATATTCGGCTGCCTGTTTTTCATCGGCAAAAAAGCGGACGCTTTGTTTTTCGCCGAGCCATTCAAGAATTGAGCTTGAGGCACGGAAGGCTTTTTCCGCTCCTTCGGCGGGAATATCCATGCCGTCTTTAAAGAGGTTCACATAAAACGCCTTATCGCGGGGCTCTTCGGGCATATTTTTAAGGCAAACAAAATAGGTTTTTGCGATATGTTTTTTCGGAGAAATAATGCGGTGGGTAAGTTCGCCGTCGGTGGTACACAAAACAAAGCCTTCGGTATCGGCATCCAAACGCCCCGCAACATGTAAATCGCCGCCAAAAAATCGCCTACACAAGTCCTTGTCCAGTAAATCGAAAACGGTTGTATAGACGGGATCCTTTGCCGAACAAACCGTATTTTTCGGTTTGTTTATCATAAGGTAGAGATTGCTTTTAAGCTCGATTTTTTTTCCGTCAACACAAACCGTGTCGGTGACCGGTCTTATATGCATATCGGCGGCAATACAGGGCGTCCCGTTTACCTCTACCCGCCCCGCCCTAACCAGCTTTTTTACGCCGCTTCTCGTACCGAAGCCTTGGCGGGCAAGGAGTTTATCGAGGCGAATCGTACCGGAAGCGAGGTTTTCCGATACACCCGGTGCACCGGATGCCCTCGATGTTTTATTTTTTTGCAGGTCTTTATCCGCGTTCATGAATCGGTATATAGGTGCGTTCGGGCAGTACGTTTTTGTAAGCGGGGCGGTATATGCGGCCGCCTGAAACAACTTCCTCTATACGGTGAGCGGCCCAGCCCGCAATACGGCTGACGGCAAATATCGGCGTAAACAGTTCGCGCGGTATATTCAGCATGGAATAGACAAAGCCCGAATAAAAATCGACGTTTGCGCAGATTTGTTTGTCGGCTTCTTTTTCTTCGGCAAAAACCGCGGGCGCAAGTTTTTCGACCAAACGGTACAAGCCGTATTCTTCAAGACGATTTTTTTCGCGCGCAAGTTCTTCGGCCTTTTTGCTTAACAAAACGGCGCGCGGGTCGGAGACGGTATAAACGGCGTGCCCCATACCGTAGATAAGGCCCGTGCGGTCGCCCGCTTCTTTTTTGATAATTTTTTTTAGATAGGCGGTAACCTCTTTTTCCGACGACCAGTCCTTTACGTGCTTTTTTACCTTGTCCATCATATCCATAACCTGAGCGTTTGCACCGCCGTGCCGTCTTCCCTTTAAAGAACCGACCGCCGCCGCAACAGCCGAATAGGTGTCGGTATCTGCCGACGAAACGACGTGGATACTTAAAGTCGAGTTGTTACCGCCTCCGTGCTCGGCGTGCAAAATCAGCGACAAATCGAGGATTTCCGCTTCCAACCTTGAATAGCTTTTAGCCGGGCGGATAAGGCGCAAAAGATTTTCGGAGGTTGAAAGTTCCGGCTTGGGATTGTGAATATACATACTTTTACCGTCGTGGTAATGGCGCTTTGCTTCATAGGCGTAGGCGGCAAAGGTTGAAAAACGGGCAATCAATTCAATGCACTGGCGCAAATTATTCGATGCGCTTCGGTCTTCGGGGTTTTCGTCATAGGAATAGGAGGCAAGCACGCAGCGGGCAAGCTTGTTCATAATGTCGCCGGAAGGAGCTTTCATAATCATATCTTCGGCAAAGGTTGCAGGAAGCTGCCGCTTCGAGCCCAAGAGGATACGGAAATCGTCCAAATCTTTGCGCGACGGCAATTCTCCGAAAAGCAAAAGATAAATCGTTTGTTCAAAAGCAAACTCATCGCAGCGTTCGGCGTCTTCCACCACGTCTTTAATATCGTAGCCGCGGTAAATCAATTTTCCGGGAATGGCGGTTTTTACGCCGTCAATCATCTCGTAGCCGACAACATCGCCCACGCGCGTAAGTCCGACAAGAACGCCGCGTCCGTCCGCATACCGCAGGCCGCGCTTGACATCGTACCGGGAATATAAATCCTGATCGATGGGGCTGTTGCGCGCCGACAGGGCGGCAAGCTTTTCAAACAATACCTGTTCGGAATATTCACTCATTTATGTATCCTCTCCGAAAAAAGAGTATACAGGAAAGCGGCAAATCTCACAATACACCTTGCGAAACAGATACGGTTTATAAAAGGGTGTATTTATTAAGACTGTAATACATACAAGCCGTATTGTTGATTTTTATCTTTGTCAAAACAATCTTTTATTATTGAATAATATGTATCATCTTTATGTTCAAAATATCTGAATAACGAAAAGGCTATTAAATCCGCAAGTTGAATTGAACGTGAGATTCGTAAATCCAAAAAAAGCGGAACTTCAGCGAAATTATTCAATTTTTCTTTCCACATGTTCCCTAATGATTGATAGAGTCTTGACCAACTTTGATATTGATTTTCCAATTTTGATTTGTCAAAAACAGCGAAACCTCTTACAGCCTCATTGTACTTTAAGAATTTCCGCTTGAGGAATTTATCAAAGCGGCTTGTTATCTGTGTAAACAACATTTCGTCGACATCATCGGTTTTATTATCAATAACGGCACCGAATAAGATACATTGCCAAGGATAATTTTTTCTTATGTGTTCAAGGCAATCTTTTAAAATCGCGTTTCGCTTTCCTTTCGGGATACCTCTCCATACGCCGCGGCCGCTTCTCATAGGGCTTGCATGAAGTTCCAAATCCGTTCTACCGATATGTTTAAACATAATCTCATCAACCGCTTTTTCAATCCAAAAAGGCTGATCCTAATACGCAGCAAAACCGGCGAGAACACTGTATTTTGTATCCGGATTAGAGGCATTTCCTGAATCATCTGCATAAAGAAGATACATAAAACCACTCCGAAAAAAAAAGAGAGCCAAGCGAGAAACCTCGACGCACCGCATAAAGGCAGCACTCTTGACTCTTAACATAAATATATCATATTTTACACAAAAGTCAAGGTTTTTAAATTAATCCTTTTTACTATTCTCACAATACACCTTTGACAGCTGTAAGTGCGCATTGTATAATAAATACTGTTGCATGCATATGAGCAAAGGCAAAACCTGTGTTTCCCCGCAGTTGTTTTCAAAATCGAGGGATTGTAAAAATGAGTAAAGATTATTCAAAACACTTTTTAATGAATACGGACGACGTAAAAAACTACGTTATACACAAGGGCTTTTTCGATTCAAATGCAGATCTTGTATGCAGCGAAATCGGCGACGGCAATATCAATTACGTATTCAAGGTAATCGACGAAAAAACGGGTAAATCCCTCGTTATCAAACAGGCGGATAAACTCCTTCGCTCTTCGGGCCGCCCTCTCGATTTACACCGCAGCAAAATAGAAGCCGAAATTTTGCGTATAGAAGGCAGCCTTGCCCCCTCTATGGTGCCGAAGGTTTATTTGTACGACGATGCCCTGTGCGCCCTCGTTATGGAAGATATTTCCGCATATAAAAACCTCAGAACACAGATGCTTGAAGGGCATACCTTTTCGCATTTTACCGAAAACATCTCCGACTTTTTGGCGGCAACCCTTATTCCGACCACCGATTTGGTTATTGCCCGTGCCGAAAAAAAAGAGCGGGTTAAGCTGTTTACGAATATCGAGCTTTGCGATATAACCGAAGATTTGGTATTAACCGAGCCTTATTACGATTATAAAAAACGCAATATTATTACAAGGGGCAACAAAGACTTTGTAGAAACTCACTTGTATAAAAACGAAGCTCTAAAAGCCCAAGCGGGAATACTCCGTAACTCTTTTATGAACGAGGCGCAAGCTCTTATACACGGCGACTTGCATACAGGTTCAATCTTTATAAACGAAAAAGGCATCAAGATAATCGACCCGGAATTCGCCTTTTACGGCCCTATGGGTTACGATATCGGAAACGTTATAGGCAATATGTTTTTTGCCCTTGCACATAAAAGCTTTTGCGAAAGCAAAAACAAAGCCTTTATACAATGGGCCGAACAATGTATCGCCGACATCGTTGACTTAACCGAAGCAAAACTCGCAAAAAAATACGACGAGTGCGTCAGCTTTCCCCTGTATACGGACGGCTTTAAAAAGTCTTACCTCGCCCGCGTAAAAGCCGACTCCCTCGGTTTTGCGGGAACGGAAATAATACGGCGGGTAGTCGGCGACACAAAGGTTAAAGAACTCTCTTCGGTAAAAGACGGTGCGGTAAAAATCCGAATGGAACGCGCTTTAATCCTTACCGGCGAACACCTTATTATGAATCGGCACAAAAACCTTTCGGGTAAAAACATCGTCAATCTTTTTAAAAAAGCACAAAAAGAGGTAGCCGAATGAACGATATACAACGCTCGGATGAAGGCTTGGCCTTTTTACTCAGATACGAAAACATCGCCTGGTACGAAAACGCAGCGGTACGCATTTTGGACAGACGGGTGTACCCCGCGCAAACCGAATTCGTAACCTGCACCGATTACCGCGAAGTCGCTCAAGCCATAAAAGATATGGTAACCCAAAGCGCAGGCCCCTACCTTGCCGCCGCAATGGGTATGGCCCTGGCCGCTTATCAAGCCGTCCATGCAAAACGCAGTGACGGTGCAAGCGCATCCGGTGCAAGCACCAAGGGTGTAGATATAATCGCATACTGCGAAAAAGCCGCCTATGAACTTTCCCATGCGCGGCCGACAACGGTTGAGCAAATGAAGGGCATTGTAAACGGTTCGCTTGACATTATAAAAAACCTTGCCGGAAAAGCTTCCGCAGACGAAATCGTTCAAGCCGCCTTCGACTACGCTTTTAACTATGTAAACAACAATTATAAAAAATACACGGTTATCGGAAAACACACGGCCGCCCTTATACCGCAAAACGGCACAATTATGACCCAGTGCTTCGGCGACACGATTGTCGGCACTATGCTGCGCGAATGCATAAAAGCCGGCAAAAACGTTAAGGTTATATGCGCCGAAACCCGCCCCTATTTTCAGGGCTCCCGCCTTACGGCAAGCGTCGCCTGCGATATGGGAGTGCCCGTTACCGTTATAAGCGATAATATGTGCGCCTTTACGATGAAAACCAAACAGGTGGATATGTTTACCTCCGCATCCGACGTTATCACAATTGACGGCCATATTATCAACAAGGTCGGCACCTTTCAAATGGCCCTTGCCGCTCACTATTACGGCATACCCTATTACGTTACCGGCACCCCCGACCCCAAACACGCCGACCTTTCAACCGTGCATATTGAAGAGCGCGACGGAGAGGCGGTATTGACGCTTTGGGGTAAAAAGATCACAATGGAGGGAGTGAAAGGCTATTATCCCGCATTCGATATTACACCTCCGGAGCTTTGCACGGGCGTTATTACCGATTTGGGTGTGTATGAACCGCAGCGCTTAGCGGATTACTTTAAAGCCGGCCGGCATTGATACCGGTTTATAAAAATAATTGATTTTTTATGGGAGTCATAAAAATGGAAAAAAAGGACTATTTTGAAGAAAGAACACTTGTTGCACGCTACATGAAAAGGATGTATGACCGCAATCTTACAACCATAAGCGGAGGCAACATCAGCCTGCGCATAGACGACGAACGATTTTGCATTACCCCTTCCGGCCTCGACAAGGGAAACTTAAGCGCCGACGTAATTGCAATCGTACGCTTCGACGGAACCAATTTAACGCCGCATTTAAAGCTTAGCATAGAAACGGAAATGCATCGTGCGGTTTTATCAAAGCGCCCCGATATAAACGCGGTTATTCACGCCCATCCGGTGTATGCAAGTTCCTTTGCAACCGCAATGCCCTGCCAAATCAACACAAAGCTTAATGCCGAAACCTATTACATCTTGGGAGAAGTCGCAAACGTTCCCTACCGCTTAATGGGCACAACGGATCTTGCACAAATTGTTGCAGAACATATAAAAGACCATAACGCCCTATTGATGGAAAACCACGGAGCCATTGCCGTGGGAACGGAACTTTTAACCGCATTCGACCGTATCGAGTTATTGGAACGCTCGGCCGTTATGACCGTTATTACACGAGGTATAATCGGCAGCCATGAGCTTTCTCCGGAGCAAATTAAAGAAATCCAAGAAATGCGCGGCTATTAAGATTTTCAGCGGGCACTGCGGACAATCCGAATACTCGCCTTGATAAAAATCGAAAAAAATGCTATGACTGTTATATGAAAATCACATTAATCAAAGACATCCTCGTGTCCGAACCGGACGGACGGACAGTACACGTATACGGCTGGGTGCGCACCAAACGCGACTCCAAAAACCTTTGCTTTATTCAGGTAAATGACGGCTCATGCTTTGCCTCGATACAGCTCACCTTCGACCGTGAAGCCGCTCCGGCAGGCGGCATGAGCAGCGGACAAAGCGCCGCAGACGGTGCAGCCGCAGCCGACAATTCCGCCGCAAGCGGTACACAAAGCGCCGCAGACGGTACGGACATCGAAAACGAACTTAAAAAAATAAGCACGGGCGCTTCCGTTCACGCCGAAGGAAAACTCATCCCCTCGCCCGCTTCGGGACAAGCGGTGGAAGTCGCCCTTGAACGCCTTGAAGTTCTCGGAGAAGCACCCGCGGAAACCTACCCCTTACAAAAAAAAGGACACAGCTTCGAGTTTTTGCGCGAAATAGCGCATTTGCGCCCCCGCACAAACGCATTCGGTGCGGTCGCCCGCATGAGAAACCAAATGGCTTTTGCAGTGCATACCTTTTTTCAGGAACGCAGCTTTAACTACGTTCACACCCCCATCATCACCGCAAGCGACACCGAAGGCGCAGGCGAAATGTTTCAAGTAACCACCCTCGACTTGGCAGCCATAGCCGAACGCGGTATAAAAGCCGGCGCAAAGGGCATGAGAGCCGATAAGGCCGCCGACCTGGTCGATTATACAAAAGATTTTTTCGGCAAAAGCACCAACCTCACCGTATCCGGCCAATTGGAAGCCGAAACCTTTGCAACCGCCCTTTCGCGCGTCTACACCTTCGGCCCCACTTTCCGCGCCGAAAACTCCAACACACCGCGCCACTTGGCCGAGTTTTGGATGATAGAACCGGAAATGGCCTTTTTCGACCTCGACGACAATATGGACTTGGCCGAAGACTTTATCAAATACCTTTTAAATTGGGCGCTCACCAAATGCGCGGACGACATGGCCTTTTTTAACGAACGCATACAAAAAGGCCTCATCGACACCCTCACGCAGGTTGCATCTTCCGACTTCAAACGCATAAGCTACACCCAAGCCGTCGAAGAATTGGAAAAAAACAACGAACGCTTCGAATTCAAAGCCTATTGGGGCTGCGACTTACAAACCGAACACGAACGCTTTTTAACCGAACAGCTCTATAAAAAACCCGTTATGGTTTACGACTACCCCAAAAACATCAAAGCATTTTATATGAAACTGAACGACGACGGCAAAACCGTCCGCGCCGTAGACGTCCTTGTCCCCGGTATCGGAGAAATAATCGGCGGCTCCCAGCGCGAAGAAAACTACGACAAACTCCTTACGCGCATCCGTGAAATGAACTTAAACCCCGAAGATTATCAGTGGTACCTCGATTTACGCAAATACGGAACCGTCGTCCATTCCGGCTTCGGCCTCGGCTTCGAACGCCTCCTGCGCTACGTTACCGGCATGGCAAACCTGCGCGACGTTATCCCCTTCCCCCGAACCCCCAAATCCGCCGATTTTTAAAATCGATTTTTGAACCCGGCTTTTTTATACTCCTTTTTTTTAAGGGCGCTGCGGGGCGAGCGCCCCGCCGGGTGCTGCGTGCTTCCGCATCCGCTCCATACCGCCGAAAGCCCAAGCTCCAAGCGCACGGCGGTACGCCTTCGGCGGCACTGCGCCCCCTAGCGCTCCTTCCCTTCCTTAAAACAAATTAAAAAAACTTTCCCCGAAACTTTGTTTTTTTAGGAATTTTGTGTTACAATGTTTAAAAAGAAAACATCCTGTTTTCTTTTTAACTTAAGTTTTGCTTCGCAAAACTTGTTACCTAAAGCTTTTCTGCACGTCCGTGTGCAGGCATAAAATCGGACGTCGTGTCCGATTTTATGCTTCGAGTTTTAGTCGGTGTGTACACCGCCTAAAACATCGGGTATTTGCAGCTTTTACCGGCATCCGTGCCGGGAGTATACTAGGGGAAATACTTATGATGTAAAACATCTGATGCGGGATGTTTTATCTAAGATATTTTCCGCTTACGTACATCTGTGCTGTGCGTTATATTAACTTTTTACGAGGACTTATGAACGGTAAGACAGATACTACCTCTTTTATCTTTTCCGCACAAAAAGGGCACAGGGTACTTGACAAAG
>NZ_JACDIJ010000012.1:0-60210 GCF_050937815.1 Treponema sp. OMZ 840 | reverse complement strand
CCCCCCCCCCCCCCCCCCCCCCCCCCCCCCCCCCCCCCCCCCCCCCCCCCCCCCCCCCCCCCACCCCCCCCCCCCCCCCCCCCCCCCCCCCCCCCCCCGAAAAATTAGCCGCATATTCTAAACAGCTTAGTCAACGCGATTATAAACGTTTAGTTTCCGTCTGTGCCCGATTGTGTAAAAGCTATCAACACTTGCTTTCCAACTACGAAAATTTGCTTACACAGTATCGGAATTTTCTCATACATAATCGTACTATTGTTACACAGTATCTCTCGCATTACGAACCTGAGTATATAAATTCCGAAAAAGCCGAAGCACTTGCCCGCTATTTGTCCGAACGTTTCGGCATGGACTGAAATTCGTTTAAAAACATATTTTCCGCACAGCTATATGCAGGAATATAAAAGTTTATTTCCGCCGTTCCTACAGTCTAATG
The DNA here is from genome assembly GCF_050937815.1 of Treponema sp. OMZ 840. NCBI lineage: Bacteria > Pseudomonadati > Spirochaetota > Spirochaetia > Treponematales > Treponemataceae > Treponema > Treponema sp. OMZ 840. Next base: position 59,774 of record NZ_JACDIJ010000012.1, on the reverse strand, counting down.
TTGAATTGTTTTACACGGGACTGAACAGACGGCGGATAACGGGTGTAATTAAAACAAAGCGGTACCTAAACCGCAAAGGAATAGGGAAAACGGGTAGTCGTTGAAATCATCCCCGATTACCAATTAATTATAAGGAGTAATATATGGAAAAAAAGAAAAAACGGTTTTCAATGCGTAACAAGCTGTTGATTGTATTCGGTTCGTTGACTTTTGCAGTAGGTTTTATACTTGCTCTTGTGGGCGTGCGGACTGCCCGAAAAGCGGTAACCGAAAAAATCGAAATACATCTTAAAGATAAGGCAACCGACACGGCTGCAATTATCGACGGTAAAATCAATACCTTTTTTCAGTTTTTTGAAGGTATTGCACGCATGCCCGTTTTAATAGATTCTTCAAGTCCTTATGCGGAAAAAATAGCGCTCTTGGAAAAAGAAGCAAGTTTTAATCCGCTTATACAGAATTTAGCTATTTGCGATGCACAAGGCAGGGCGCATGTTTCTCCGACCCAAACGGTGGACATACAAGACCGTGACTGGTTTCAAGCGGCAATTAAGGGGGAACGATTTGTAACGGAACCGACCCTTTCCCGTGCAGACGGGAGTTTTTCAATCAGTTTTGCCATACCCGTTTATAATAATAACCGGACAATTATAGGCGTTTTAGTCGCCGACCTTCCGGCCAAACAGCTTTCCGATGATATTGACGATATCCTTGTCGGACAGACGGGATACTGCTACATTCTCGGTCAAGGGGGTACCGTTGTCGCTCATAAAGATTTTCAACTTGTCACACAACGGGACAACTCACAAGAAACGGCAAAAACGGATAAAAAACTTGCCTCTCTTGCCGCCTTTGAAAAAATGGCGGTTGAAATTGATGAACCGTCTATCGGTTTTTATGAATACGACGGTGTAAAAAAAATAGCTTCTTATGCAACGATGAAAACCACTGACTGGACAATTATCATTAATGCCCCCGTTGAAGAATTTATGGGAACGATTGACGAACTGCGGATTGAAATGATTTTTATCGGTTTCGGTGTTTTGGCGCTCAGTTTGGTTATCGTTTTGTTTGTCGCCATGCGTATGATTAAACCCATCAATGTTGTAGTAACTGCACTTAAAGACATCGCTCAAGGCGAAGGGGATTTAACGGTTCGGCTGCCCCTTGTCGGAAATGATGAGGTAACCGACCTATCCGAATATTTTAATCAAACGATAAGTAAAATCGGCCATTCAATTAAGACGGTCGGAGAAAACAGTACCGAAATGGCAGCCATCGGTACGGAACTTGCAAGCAACATGACCGAAACGGCCAGTGCCGTACAGCAAATCAGTGCGAATATTGACGGGGTAAAACAGCAAGCGCTTACCCAAGCTGCAAGCGTTACCGAAACCGCGGCTACCATCGAAGAAATAATTCGTACGATAAAACAATTAAACGGCAGTATTGAAAATCAGTCGGCCAGTGTCGCAGAATCTTCCGCCGCCATTGAACAAATGGTAGGAAATATCGCTTCAATAACTCAAACTCTCGATAAAACAAACAATGTCATTAAAACGCTTGCAAGTGCTACTGCCGACGGTAAAGAAACGGTTACGGGTGCAAACAGTGTAACTCAACGGATAGCCGAAGAATCGGGCGGCTTGCTTGAAGCAAGTAATGTCATTCAGCATATTGCAAGCCAGACAAATCTTTTGGCAATGAATGCCGCCATTGAAGCGGCTCACGCAGGTGAAGCGGGAAAGGGATTTGCAGTCGTTGCCGACGAAATCCGTAAGCTGGCGGAAGAATCAAGCGCACAAGGCAAAACCATTACCGCAACCCTTAAAATTCTTTCCGGAGAAATAGAAACGCTTTCGGATTCCGCCAAAACCGCAGAGGAAAAGTTCAACACCATTTTCGGCTTATCCGATCAAGTTAAAAATATGAGCCAGAATTTAATGGATGCCATGAGAGAACAGGAAAACGGCAGCCGCGAAGTACTCACCGCCATCCGCGACATCAATATGGTGACGAATCAGGTAAATGACGGTTCGGCCGAAATGCTGAAAGGCGGCGAGAACGTTGCACAGGAAATGCAAAAGCTTGACGAGCTGACACGGGTTATCAGTGACAGTATGAATGAGATGGCTTCCGGTGCCGTTCAGATACGCAACGCCGTTACCGAAGTCAATGAAATAAGTCAAAAAAATAAGCAAAGTATAGAACACCTGTCCACCGAAGTGAAAAAGTTTAAAGTGTAAAATTAACCGGTAATAAAAAAGGGTAGTTATGAAAAACCTGTAATTAGTAACTACCCTTTTTCCTTTCAAGTCTGTACACTTTTTTCCCAAACCGTTACAATAATCCCATGCGTTATTTTTTATCCTTTTTTAAGCCGCACCGCAGTCTTTTTATTGCGGATTTGATATGCGCTGCTTTTATAGCCGGCGTTGATTTGGTTTTTCCGATGTTTACGCGCTATGCGCTGACACACTTTCTCGCATCTTCGGAGTTCCGTACCTTTTATATTTTTATCGGTGTTTCCCTTTTTCTCTATCTTATACGCATGGGAGCGGTGTATTTTGTCGCCTACTTCGGGCACTTGTTCGGTGCCCGCGTGGAAGCCGATATGAGACGTGCAATATTCAACCATATAGAAAAGCAGTCTTTTGCTTTTTTTGACCGTAACCGTACCGGGCAGCTTATGTCGCGCATTACCACCGACCTTTTTGAAGTAACCGAGCTTGCTCATCACGGCCCCGAAGACATACTCATTTCCGCCCTCACGCTTTCAGGTTCCCTCATCCTTATGTCCGTAATCAAAGCGGAACTTGCCCTTTTGCTTGCGGCCTTTATACCCCTGATTGTGCTGCATACCGCTCTTTCGCGAAGCCGCCTTATGCACACGTCAAAAAACGTAAAAGAAAAAACGGCCGAAATCAACACTGCAATCGAATCTGCGGTTTCGGGTATACGGGTTACAAAGATTTTTACAAATGAAGCATACGAAAAACAGCGCTTTGAAAAAAACACCCAAGCATACTACAATGCGCGAAAAGGATTTTATCGGTCCGTAGCCTCTTTTTTATGCCGCATCGATTTTTTTACGTCGATTTTGAATTTGATTATACTCGGTGCCGGCGGCTTTTTTATTATGCGCGGCAGCATGAATATTGCAGACCTTATCACCGCCCTTTTGTTTTCTTCGGCCTTTTTACAGCCGGTTCGCAGAATTACCGCCTTTGTCGAACAATACGCAAGCGGTATGGCAGGTTTCCGCCGCTTTGCCGAAATTATGAACACGCATGAAGAAATACATTCCAACCCGAATGCGGTGAATATAAACGGCGCACGCGGCGATATCGACTACGAACATATCGATTTTGCATACAATAACGGTATTACCGTTTTGCACAATGTAAACTTAAGCATAAAAGCCGGGCAAACGGTTGCCTTTGTCGGCCCGTCGGGAAGCGGAAAAACCACATTATGCAGTTTGCTGCCGCGCTTTTACGATGTGCAAAGCGGTTCTATCAAGCTTGACGGCCGCGACATACGGGATATAAAAGTTGAAAGTTTGCGCCGGCATATCGGCTTGGTACAGCAGGACGTTTTTTTGTTCGCCGGCACCGTAAAGGAAAATATTGCATACGGCAATATCGAGGCAAGCGACGAAGAAATTATCGAAGCCGCGCGGCAAGCCGAAATTCACGATGACATTATAAAAATGGATAAGGGGTACGACACCCTTGTCGGAGAACGCGGCGTACGCTTATCCGGCGGCCAAAAGCAGCGTATTTCCATAGCGCGCACCTTTTTGAAAAATCCGCCCATTTTAATATTGGACGAAGCGACATCGGCACTGGATACCGCAACCGAAATAAAGATTCAACAATCTTTTGAAAAATTGGCAAAGGGGCGCACAACCCTCGTTATAGCGCACCGGCTTTCCACCATCCGTAATGCAGACCTCATCGTTGTCGTCGATGATGAAGGAATTTGCGAACAGGGAAAACACAGCGAGCTTTTAGCACAAAACGGATTATACGCTTCGTTGTACAAAGCACAAAACAAATTATAGCGAAGCGGACGAGCGGATTAAGTGCGGATAAATACAAAATAAAGAGGTAGGACATGAAAACACTGGGAAATATTATATGGTTTATTTTCGGCGGTTTTTTAACCGGTATCGGCTGGCTTGCGGCAGGCTTATTATGGTGTTGTACGATTATCGGTATACCGGTCGGCAAACAATGTTTTAAACTATCGGTCGTTGCTTTTTTTCCTTTCGGAAAAGAAATTGTACCGGGCGGAAAAGCAGGGTCTTTTCTGTTGAATATTTTATGGCTTATTTTCGGAGGATTGGAAATAGCTTTGACCAGTACCGTGTGCGGAATTTTACTTTGCTGTACTATCGTCGGTATTCCGTTCGGCTTGCAGCATTTCAAACTCGCCCAACTGGCTCTTGTTCCGTTCGGTGCACGTATAAAATAAGCTCATCGCTTCGCTGCAAAAAAAACGGCGCTGCCGGACGAGAGCAGCGCCGCGTGGAGACTCAATATTTTTACATAGTAGAAAACACACACACCCTCGCATCAACGATGCGGAGGAAAATTATGGCCAAAAATCAAAGCAACGAATACCGCTTCAAATGGATTACGTTGCATTAAAACGAAGCGACTTCTTTACCGAAATCCTTACACTTTTGAATGTCATCGCCTTCGGGAGCAAGATGAACGATTAAACCGGCATCCTTAAACAATGTGCCGCCGGCAGAGCGCACGCGGTCTTCCCACAAACGCATCCATTCGCCGTCGCCCCAATCATATGATCCGAATAATGCGACTTTTTTCCCGGATAAAGAATTTTCAAGTGAAGTAAAAAAAGGCTCCATTTCATCTTCTTCAAGGACTTCCGCCCCCATCGCGGGGCTGCCCAAAACCAGCACATCGTAGGCAAGAGCATCCGAAGTCGAAACATCGCCTGCTTTTGTCATAACCGCTTCAGCTCCGCCGGCGCGAAGACCTTCACAAATAAGCTGTGCCATAGCTTCGGTATTTCCGGTTGTACTTGCATAAATAACGCCTGCTTTCATATACTCTCCTGATATAACTAAATATCCGTACGCATGTAGTCGCATCGGTTTGTTTATAAGTTAATTATAACTAACTTTAAAAAAAATGTCAAGCCTTTTTGCGAAAATTATTTTGCAACCTTAACACAAAAACTTCACTGATTTGATAAAGATATACGTTTATTCAAAAGCAAAAAAACGGTTTATAAAAATCGGTATGTCGGATGTGCGGGAAAAAAAGCGGAAGCCGCCCTTAGCGGCGGCTTCCTCAAATAATTTGATTAGGATTTTTTCTTTTGATTAAAGGTGTTGATACCGGGGTAGCGGGCGGCCTTTCCCAAATGCTCTTCGATACGGATAAGTTGATTATACTTTGCAACTCGTTCGCTGCGATTCGGAGCACCCGTTTTTATCTGGCCGGCATTTAAGGCGACTGCCAAATCCGCAATGGTCGTATCTTCGGTTTCACCGGAGCGGTGCGATACGACGGCGGTAAAGCCTGCTTTATGGGCCATCTTTATAGCTTCAAGGGTTTCGCTGATTGTTCCGATTTGATTTAATTTTATTAAAATAGAGTTTGCACAATCCTGCTTGATTCCTTTTAAAAGGCGTTCGGTATTTGTTACAAACAAATCGTCGCCGACAAGTTGAACCTTATCTCCGATTTCTTTACGCAACAAAGCCCAGCCTTCCCAGTCCTCTTCATCCAAACCGTCTTCGATTGAATAAATCGGATACTTTTCAACCAATGCTTTCCAGTGGGCCACGAGTTCGGCGGAGGTAAGCTTGCGTCCGCTCTTGGGCAGCTTATATTCGCCTTTTTTAGCCCCCTTCCATTCACTCGAAGCCGGATCCATGGCAAGAACAAAATCTTTACCGGGCTTGTAACCGGCTTTTTTTACCGCTTCCAAAATAAGCTCAATTGCTTCTTCATCACTTGCCACATCGGGAGCAAAACCCCCTTCATCACCTACCGCAGTCGCAAGTCCTTTTGACTTTAAAATAGCGGCCAGCGCGTGGAAAACTTCAGTACACTGACGCAAGCCTTCGCTAAAGGACTGTGCACCGACAGGCATAATCATAAATTCCTGGGAATCGACTGTATTTGCAGCATGAGCGCCGCCGTTTAATATATTCATCATGGGTACCGGCAAAACATTCGCATTCGATCCGCCCAAGAATTTATACAGAGGAATATCCAACGACATAGCGGCGGCCCGTGCTGCGGCAATCGACACGGCAAGCATAGCGTTTGCACCTAATTTAGATTTATTGGGTGTTCCGTCGGCTTCAATCATAAGCCTGTCTATTTCGTAGGTATCCAAAGCATCGGCACCCATCAAAGCTTCATTAATAGGGCCGTTAATGTTTTCTACCGCTTTGGAAACTCCCTTGCCTCCAAAACGCTTTTTATCGCCATCACGCAATTCGACGGCTTCATAAGTTCCCGTAGATGCGCCGGAAGGAGCGGCTCCGCGTCCTATGGTTCCGTCGGCTAAAAGCACTTCCGCTTCTACCGTAGGATTTCCGCGGGAATCGACTATTTCCCGCCCCCTTACCGAAATAATTTCAGCATAATTCATACTATCACCTCTTTAATAAAATAATGACCTAAGGGGCTGTCGCCCCTTATGCAAAGCATTAAAATAATTTTTATACGTACAGAACGCCGATTAATTACGTATTTGAATTAATCGGCCGGCTTAAAAACGGTTTATAGAACTCGTATGTGCGTAAGTTCAAATCCTTTGTCTTCAACTGCAGTCCGCAAAACCTGTGCCGAAACGGCTTTGGAAAGTTTTACCGCCGCATTATTTGCCGCCAAATTGACTTCAGCCGATACACCGTCAAGAGCATTAAGAGCTTCGGATACGCCGGTACTGCATTTTTCACAGTGCATACCCGTAATATCCAAAATCAAAGACGATTCCGGCGGATACTCGGTATTCGTATCCGTGGGGTTTTTCGAAGCGGACGAACAGCCGCTTGCACACGAACTACAGCCGCAACCGCAGCCTCCGCCACGGCGAATACGCATAACGGCAAAAACAACCGCTGCAATTACGACAAGCACTACAATAATATTAATCATATTAACTCCTATCCACAAAAAATTTTTCACACAGATAGACTTTTATAAAAACATACATAGTATTACATAAATCTAACTTACTACAAAAAACACAAATATACAAGTATTTTCGGTATCTAAAAAGAAAAAGCCGCCTTGAATATCTTTAGGCGGCTTTTCAATCACTTACCTGTAAACGGCAGATTTATCGCGTCAATAATTACACAAATAAAAAGCCGATCCAATACACCAATAAGGCAACGATATAGGCCGTAAGCATTTGAATACCGACGCCTCCCCAGGTTTTTTTCCATGTTTTTAATTCGCGTTTCATCGAACCGACGGCGGCAAAACAGGGCATACACAAGAGGTTGAACAGCATATAAGCCAAAGCCGCGTTCGGGGTGCGGATATCTTTTTTCATTGTCGGAAGAGCGTTTTCGTCGGCGCCTTCAAAGAGGATTCCCTCCGAATAAATATCGGGAGCGGCTTCGGGGTCGTATTCACCGTTTTCAAATCCGAGTTCTTCCAATTCTTCTGCGCTCATTTTACCGAAGAATTCGGCAAGATATTCTTCGGAGGTATCGTCGCTGTACAGTTGAGCGAAGGTAACGACGACGTTTTCTTTTGCAATCCATCCGGTAACAATACCGACGGCCGGCCTCCATTCGCCGAATCCGAGGGGTTTGAAAATGGGAGCAACAAAATTACCGATGCTTGCCATAAAGCTGTCGTCCATTTCGCACATAACCGACGCTTCTTCGCCTGCGCTTTCTTTAAGGTTTTTGCCGGTAAGAGAACCGACATTAAAGTTTGAAAGCACCCAAATCAAAATCGTAGACAATAAAATAACCGTACCGGCTTTAACGCCGAAGCCCTTCACCTTTTCCCAGCCGAGCATAAGAACGCTTTTTAAAGTAGGCCAGCGGTACTGAGGCAGCTCCATAATAAAGTTGGAAACGGCCGATTTAAACATCAATTTGTTCATTAAAAGAGAAACGATGACGGCAACGACAATACTCGTCATATAGATGGAAAACATAACCAGGGTTGTGTTTTCGGGGAAAAAGATTGCACAAAACATTGCGAAAATCGGCAGTTTTGCACCGCAGGGAACCATACCGGTAATAATAGCGGTAATGCGCCTGTCTTTTTCGCTTTCCAGGGTACGGGTTGCCATAATAGCCGGAACGCTGCATCCGAAGCCCATCAAAATCGGGATAAAGGAGCGGCCGGAAAGACCGAATTTACGGAAAATGCGGTCCATAACAAAGGCGACGCGCGCCATATAGCCGCTGTCTTCAAGGAAGGCCATCAATACGTACAACACCAAAACGAGGGGCATAAAGCCTAAAATGGCGCCGATACCGCCGAAAATACCGTCGATAACCAGGCCCATCGCCCAGTCGGCAGCCCCTGCGGCTTCAAGGCCGCCTGCAACCAAACCGGTCAGATACTCCCAGACGGTTCCGACGACTCCTTCGAGCCAGCGTCCCGGACCGTTTATGCCTAAAAAGAGGAAGTTTTCGCTCAAAGCACAGGCAAACATCAAATACATAATAACGGCAAACAGGGGTAAGGCCAAAAATCTGTTTGTCAAAACTTTATCGATTTTATCGCTGACCGTTTCATCCGCCTTTTGTCCCGCAGAAGTTTTGGAAGCTTTTACAACCGTTTGTTTTACTATTTCGGCAATGTATTTATAGCGCTTATCCGCAATAACTTCTTCGGAATCTCCGCTTTCATATATTTTTTTGACCTCGGGGGCAGCGGCTTTTTTCGCAGCTTCAACTGCAGCTTGCATCAATTCATGGGTTCCTTTGCCGTTGCGTCCGCACGTAGGTACGACGGGAACGCCGAGAATTTCCGACAATTTTTGCGCATCTATTTTATCGCCGCGCTTTTCGACTTCATCGGTCATATTGAGAGCAACGACAACAGGAACGCCGGTTTCCAAAATTTGCAGCGTCAAGTAGAGGTTGCGCTCAATGCTCGTTCCGTCCACAATATCGATAACGGCACTAGGGCGCTCGTTTACAATATAGTCATGCGCTATTTTTTCTTCTTCCGAATAAGGCGATAAAGAATAAGTTCCGGGAAGATCCAATATCGTCACCGTACGGTCTTTTTTATATTCGCCTTCTTTTTTATCAACGGTAACACCGGGCCAGTTTCCGACATGCTGCCGAGAACCGGTAAGTGCGTTAAAAATCGATGTTTTTCCGCAGTTAGGGTTACCTGCAAGAGCAATTGTATATTTCATATATCTCTCCTCATATGTATAAACCTACACATAAATTAATCGTTTTCTTCAAAATGTTTTATAAAACTAATTTTTAAAGGAAAAAATTAATTTAAGTGAATTTGCTGAGCTTCATGTTTCCGCAAACTAAGCTGATAGCCCCGAAGTGTAATTTCCAAAGGATCGCCCAACGGAGCGGATTTTATCATGGTTATTTCCACACCGGGAGTAATTCCCATATCCAAGATTCTGCGCTTGAGCAGAGGATCGCCGGTACCGACTGTACTTACCGTAGCCGTTTGACCCGGTTTTAAATCAACTACTGTCATACAACCTCCAAAATATAAAAATAATATATAAAAATTAAGAACGAGAAAATTCAATCCCTAATTAGTATCCGGAACAAGTTAATATACAATAATTTTTTGCGCAAGACCGCGATTTAAAGCCAATCGGACACCTTTAACTTTTAAAATAAGACCGGATGCATTTTCACCTATAACTTGAACGATTTCTCCGGGAATCAAACCTATATCGAGTAAATGTTGTTTAATGTCTTCGCCGCCGCAAAAATTCCGTATCGTCCTGACTTCACCGCAGCTAACCATTGCCAAGGGCATAAAAAACTCCCTTTTTATTCTTTAAATTAGTATAGCCTAACCTTAAATGAAATGTCAATAGAAATTTGCAGCCGGTTTTATAAATTATAAAAAAAAAGCCGCCTAAAACGCATGTTCTAGACAGCCTCATTTACTGCAGCGGCATAAATCCGTGCAAATTAAAATTACCAGCGGTAGTGAGCGAATGCCTTGTTGGCTTCGGCCATTTTGTGGGTATCTTCCTTCTTCTTGTAAGCGGTACCCGTATTGTTATATGCGTCCAAAAGTTCGGATGCCAAGCGCTCGCCCATTCCGCGGCCGCTTTTATTCCGCGCAGCGGTAATAACCCAGCGCATAGCCAAAGCTTCGCGGCGGCTGTCGCGGATTTCAATAGGAACCTGGTAGGTAGCGCCTCCGACACGGCGGGATTTTACTTCAACCATGGGTTTTACGTTATCGAGTGCCTTTAAAAATACTTCTAAGGGATCCTTTTCGGTTTTTGCCTTTAAGGTATCCAACGCTTCATAGATAATACGCGTACTTACCGCTTTTTTGCCGTCGAGCATCATGCGGCTTACAAACTTTGAAATAACCGTACTGTTATAGCGTGAATCGGGTAAAATGGGGCGATTGACGCTTTTATTTTTTCTTCCCATTTACTTCCTCCTATGCCTTGGGCCGTTTTGCACCGTATTTTGAACGTCCGCGTTTGCGGTCTTCCACACCGAGGGTATCTTTTGTACCTCTAATAATATGATAGCGCACACCGGGAAGATCTTTAACACGACCGCCGCGGATAAGCACAACGGAGTGTTCCTGCAAGTTGTGTCCGATGCCGGGAATATAGGCGGTTACTTCGATTCCGTTACTTAAACGTACACGGGCAACTTTACGAAGCGCCGAATTCGGCTTTTTAGGCGTAAAAGTCATAACACGTGTACATACACCACGTTTTTGAGGACAAGACTGAAGCGCGGGAGACTTCGTCCTGTACGTTACCGATTTACGACCCTGACGGATCAATTGATTAATTGTAGGCATGTGCCTTATTCTCCTATTTACTAAACCGGCCAGCACTCCGGCTAAAATACATATTAAACTTTCGTTGTTATTCAGTTGCACATCGCCGCCGAAAAAGAACTAAACCGGCGATGTTTTAACAGTATATCAAATACCGAAAGCTCCTGTCAATATACTAATCTTCTTCATTCTCCGTTTCATACAGACCGTCTTCCATTTCGGATTCCATATCCTTTTCAAGTTTCCGGCGCTCCAATACCTCATTCATTTGAATATCAAGGTCTACCGTATTTTCATCAAAAAGCTTGACATTGCGGTAATTACGAATACCCGTACCTGCCGGAATAAGGTGACCGATAATAACGTTTTCCTTTAATCCGCGCAAATTATCCGCAGCGCCGGCAATAGCCGCATTTGTCAAAACCCGGGTGGTTTCTTGGAAAGAAGCCGCCGCAATAAAGGAATCGATATTCAAAGACGCTTTTGTAATTCCCTGGAACATAGGACGGGCTATAGCGGGCTGACCGCCTTCGGCAATAACCTTTTTATTTTCTTCATGGAATTTGTACTTATCCACTTGTTGGCCGAAAATAAAGTGCGTATCGCCGACCGCAACGATTTCAACTTTTCTCAGCATTTGCCGCACGATAATACCGATATGCTTGTCGTTTATGCTTACCCCCTGCATACGGTACACTTCTTGGATTTCATCCATAAGGTAGGTTTGAAGCGCATGTTCACCCAAAATAGCCAAAATATCGTGGGGGCTGATGGAACCGTCGCATAATTGTTCTCCGGCTTCAACCGTGTCGCCGTCGCGCACTAAAAGCCGTTTAGTCATCGGCACCAAATGTTCAAAAATTTTACCGTATTTATCGACAACCGCAATAACGCGCTTACCCTTTGTAATACCCTTAAACTGCACGGTACCCGATATTTGCGCCAAAACGGTGGGGTTTTTCGGTTTACGCGCTTCAAACAACTCCGAAACACGCGGCAAACCGCCGGTTATATCGCTTGTTTTTGAAGATTCTTTTAGGGTTTTTGCCAAGGGCGTTCCGGCAGCAATTTTCACCTTGTCGTCAACCAAAAGAACCGCTCCTCCGGGAAGGTAATAGCTTCCCCGTTCGTTACCGGCTTCATCGGTAATTAAAATACGCGGCTGTTTGGTATCCAAATGCAAATCGGTAATACGCTTTTCGATATTTCCCGTTTCTTCGTCCAAATCTTCGGAAAGAGTCGAACCGGGAATAATATCCTCGTAGTGAACATAACCGGATACTTCGGCAATAATCGGGTCCGAAAAGGGGTCGAAGGTTGCAAGGGTTTGTCCGGCTTCAACATAATCGCCCGCCGAAACGGGTACCGTCGAACCGTTTTTAATTTCAACCTTTAAATCGTTGCTTGCCAAATACAGTTTTTTTCCGCGTACTATAATACGCGCCGCTTCGGGCGACAAGGTTTTTTTACCCTTAACTTCAAAAAGCGGCGTGTCTTTAAGCACACGATCTCCGTCCTGTACAAGCAAGGATGCGCCCGACACTGAAAATTCGTTTAAAATATGGGTTACATCCATAGATCCTTTACGGGTAAAAAGCAATGTTTTATCTTTCATAACAACATGCGTTCCCGAAATATTTTGGATTAAAACGGGATATTTTAAAACAATGCGGTTTTCTTCGCTTATCTTAGAAGCGGTTCCTCCGACGTGGAAAGTACGCATGGTTAACTGAGTACCCGGCTGACCGATTGATTGGGCGGCAATAATACCGACTGCTTCTCCGATTTCGACGATTTTATTGCGTGCGAGGTTACGGCCGTAGCATTTGCAGCATACGCCGTGACGCGATTCGCAGGTCAACACGGTGCGAAGTTTTACGGATTCCACACCGGCTGCATCGATTTTTTCAGCCAATTCATCGTCGATATATTCGTTTACATCGCATAAAAGTTCGCCCGTAATCGGGTGTAATACGCGCTCAAGCGTATAACGGCCGACAATACGGTCTTTTAAAGGCTCGATTATATCGTCTCCGTCTTTTATCGCCGTATATTCGATTCCGTTAATCGTACCGCAGTCTTCTTCGTTTATAACCACATCTTGGGCAATATCGACAAGACGGCGGGTAAGATAACCGGCGTCGGCGGTTTTTAAAGCGGTGTCTGCCAAACCCTTGCGCGCACCGTTTGTGGAAATAAAGAATTCGATAACCGAAAGACCTTCTTTAAAGTTTGCACGTATGGGTAATTCGATAATATCGCCGTTCGGCTTTGCCATAAGACCGCGCATACCCGCCAACTGACGGATTTGGTTGCGGCTTCCGCGCGCTCCGGAAGAAGCCATCATGTAAATCGTGTTAAAGCCCTCTTTGTCGTTTTCGAGCTTTTTCATCATAACATTTGTAAGTTCTTCGTTCGTTTTCGACCATACTTCGACGACACGGTTGTACCGTTCGTCCTGTGTGATGTGTCCCTGACGATATTGCTTCATAATGGAATCGACTTCTTTGTTTGCCTTTTCCATCATCGACGATTTTTCTTCGGGAACTAAAATATCGTCCATCGAGATGGTTGCGCCGAAAAAAGTTGCATAACGGTAGCCGACAGCTTTAATCGCATCGAGCATTTTTACGGTAAGCCAGGGGCCGCAGGTTTTATGTACTTTTTCGATAAGACGTTTTAACTCTTTGTCGCCCATCAATTTGTTTACAAATTCGGCTTCGGCGGGAAGTTCGTCGTTAAACACAATACGGCCGGCGGTTGTAGAAATGACTTCACCGTTATACGGAGCTTTTTTTATAGGCACTTTTATTTCGGCTTGCCAATCGATACTTTTGGATTCGGCGGCAAGCAAAGCTTCGTTTTCACTGCTAAAGCGCTTGCCCGTTCCTTTTCCGGAGGGTTTGATTTTGGTTAAATAGTAAATACCTAAAACCATATCCTGTGACGGATACACAATCGTTTTACCGTTTGCAGGGTCTAAAAGGTTTCGCGCCGAAAGCATCAATGTCCAGCATTCCATTTGTGCCGCCTGGGTAAGGGGCACGTGAACGGCCATCTGGTCGCCGTCGAAGTCCGCATTAAATGCGTGACAAACAAGCGGGTGCAAACGGATTGCCTTTCCTTCAACCAAAACGGGTTCAAAAGCTTGAATACCCAAACGGTGCAAGGTCGGAGCGCGGTTGAGCATAACCGGATGTTCGCGTACCACTTCATCCAAAATGGCAAACACTTCGCTCGATTCTTCTTCGACAAGGGTTTTCGCTTTTTTAATATTGAATACGATATCCTTATCGACCAGTTTTTTCATTATAAAGGGTTTGAACAACTCAAGCGCCATTTTTGTCGGCAATCCGCACTGCCACAGCTTTAATTCGGGACCGACACAGATAACCGATCGGCCGGAATAATCGACGCGCTTACCCAAAAGGTTTTGCCTAAAACGGCCCTGTTTACCCTTGAGCATATCGGAAATGGATTTAAGCGGACGGTTCGACGCACCCTTTACAACACGTTTGCGCTTGGAGTTGTCGAACAGGGAATCGACCGCTTCTTGAAGCATACGCTTTTCGTTGCAGATAATAATATCGGGTGCGTTCAATTGGATAAGCCGTTTTAAGCGGTTGTTGCGGTTGATAACGCGGCGGTATAAATCGTTTAAGTCCGACGTTGCAAAGCGGCCGCCGTCAAGCTGTACCATGGGGCGCAGTTCCGGCGGGATAACGGGAATTGCATCCAAAATCATCCACGAACACTTGTTTCCCGAAGAACGGAAATTCTCAACGATTGCAATGCGCTTTAACAAATGCTTGTCGCTTTTGGGGCCTTTTTCGATCATTTTAGCACGCAGCTCGGCGGCAAGTTCGTCAAGGTTTAAGTTTTCAAGCAGGGTTTTGATAGCTTCGGCACCCATACCGGCCGAAAAAGAACCGCCGTAACGTTCTTGAGCTTCCATATACTCGTCTTCGGTTAAAAGGCTCATCTTTTTTAAGTCGGTGTCGCCCGGATCGATGACAATGTATTTTTCATAGTATAATACGGAACGAAGAGCGGCAACCTGCAAGTCGAGCAAAAGCCCCATACGGCTGGGTACCGATCGATAGTACCAAATATGCGATACGGGGGCGGCAAGTTCAATATGTCCCATGCGTTCGCGGCGTACTTTAAAATGCGTTACTTCAACACCGCAGCGGTCGCAGATAACGCCCTTATAACGTACCGATTTAAACTTTCCGCAATAACACTCCCATTCTTTTGTGGTACCGAAAATCCGCTCGCAAAACAATCCGTCCTTTTCGGGACGAAGCGTGCGGTAATTTATGGTTTCCGGTTTTTTTACTTCACCGTATGACCATGCACGGATGGTTTCCGGCGAAGCAAGCTTTATCATCAGGCTGTCAAAATCTTGAATATCACGCATCTTTATCTCCTATAACAAAGAACTTTTCCGTAAAAGTGCGGCAAACAAACCGCAGCCCTTACTTAAAAGTTCGAGCCCGCCTTTGCTATGAGCTCTTCATCGCGTTCGGTAAGCGCTATTTGCTTGCCTTTTACATCATAGATGGTAAAATCGAGGGCAAGCCCGCGTAATTCCTGTACTAAAACGTTAAAGGATTCGGGAACGCCGGCAGCAGTGGACGGTTCGCCTTTTACAATCGATTCGTATATTTTGGATCGTCCGTTCATATCGTCGGATTTTATCGTCAATAACTCTTGCAAAGTATTCGCTGCCCCGTAAGCTTCGAGCGCCCATACTTCCATTTCTCCCAAACGCTGACCGCCGAATTGCGCTTTACCGCCCAAGGGCTGTTGGGTAACGAGCGAATACGGGCCGGTGGAACGGGCGTGCATTTTATCGTCTACCAAGTGATGCAGCTTTAAGTAATAAATAACGCCGACAAATACTTCGTTTTGGAAGGGATCTCCCGTGCGTCCGTCGCGCAATACCGCTTTTGAATTGGTTTTAAAGCCCGCCTTTTTAAGTTTTTCTTCAATCTGGTCTCTTGAAGGCGATTGGAAAACGGGAGACTCATACCATTCGTCAAGGAACAAGCCTGCAAGACCGAGTTCGGATTCGAGAATCTGACCGATATTCATGCGGGAAGGAACGCCCAAGGGGTTCAAACATACGTCAAGCGGCGTACCGTCTTCCAAATAAGGCATATCTTCAACCGGTAAAATACGGGCGACAATACCTTTGTTTCCGTGGCGGCCGGCCATTTTATCGCCTTCACGCAATTTGCGCTTTGTTGCAATCAATACTTTTACAACTTCATCTACACCCGGATTCAAATCGTCGCCTTCGGAGCGGCGCAACCGCTGAACGTCTATAACGGTTCCTTCAATTCCGTGCGGAATACGCAATGACGAATCGCGCACTTCTTTGGCTTTTTCACCGAAAATCGAATTAAGCAGTTTAAATTCGGGGGTAGTGTCGGTTTCGCTTTTGGGCGTTACCTTTCCTACCAAAATATCGCCCGAACGCACTTTCGCACCGATACGGATAATACCTTCGGCATCAAGATTATCTAAGGTTTTTTCACTTGTATTGGGAATATCACGGGTTATTTTTTCCGGTCCGAGTTTCGTTTCGCGAATCTCAATCGTAAATTCCTTAATGTGAATCGATGTAAACATATCGTCGCGGACAACACGCTGCGAAATCAATACGGCATCTTCGTAATTATATCCGTTCCAAGGCACAAAACCGACTAAAATATTGCGTCCCAAGGCAAGTTCGCCGTTTACCGTTGCCGGTCCGTCGGCAAGAACTTCGCCTTTTTTTATCTTTTGTCCGATTGCCACAACAGGCCGTTGATGATAACAAGTATCTTGGTTCGTGCGCTGATATTTTAACATCGTGTAGCGGTCAAAATCGTCGGCATCCTTTTGCTTATCGGGCTTTACTCGTATTTCTTCCGAGGTAAGATAGCTGACCGTTCCGGCCCGCTTTGCTTTTATAAGAACGCCCGAATCATAAGCGCATTTTGCTTCCATACCGGTTCCCACCCGCGGAGGTTCGGGAAATAAAAGAGGTACGGCTTGGCGCTGCATGTTACAGCCCATAAGGGCGCGGTTTGCGTCGTCATGCTCCAAAAAGGGAATAAGGGCCGCAGACACCGAAATAATCTGCTTGGGCGACACATCCATATATTGGACGTCTTTCGGGTTGCGAGAAGTATAATCACCGTAGTGTCGGCAGGCAATCCGTTCGGCGGCAAAAGAACCGTCCTCATTCATACTGACGGAAACCTGACCGATATAATAACGGTCTTCATCCATAGCCGACAAAAAGTCAACCTGATCCGTAGCTTTTCCGTTCTCAAGTTTGCGATACGGCGCTTCCAAAAATCCGTATTCGTTTACGCGTGTATAAATTGCAAGCGACACGATAAGACCGATATTCGGACCTTCGGGCGTTTCAATCGGACACATGCGGCCGTAGTGAGTATAGTGAACGTCGCGCACTTCAAAACCAGCGCGGTCGCGTGAAAGGCCGCCGGGACCCAAAGCGTTAAGACGGCGCTTGTGAGTAAGCTCGGCAAGCGGGTTTACTTGATCCATAAATTGGGAAAGCTGACTCGAACCGAAAAATTCTTTTATCGACGCGACTATCGGTTTTATTGAAATAAGATCCTGAGGCTTCATCGTTTCGGTTTCTTTAAGTCCCATGCGCTCTTTTGCGATACGTTCCATTCTGTTAAAAGCGGTTTTTAACTGATTTGTCATAAGTTCGCCGACGGAACGCACGCGCCGATTTCCCAAGTGGTCGATATCGTCTATATTTTCATCGCCGATATACACCTTCATAAGGAATTTCATCGTTGCGATAATATCTTGTTTTACCAAGGTATGTTCGGTTATCGGTTCTTTTACGTCGAATTTTTTATTCAGCTTGTAACGGCCGACTCTGCCCAAATCATAGCGGCGCGGCGAAAAAAACATGCTGTGCAGGTCTTTTTCGGCGACTTCCACAGTAATCGGCTCGCCGGGCATAAGCACTTGGTAAACCGCCGAAAGAGCGTCTTCAAGCGTAGGCTCATCCGATTGCGAGCCTTCTTTTACGAAGCGGATTTCTTCTCTGTCGAAACAGTTTATAATCATTTGGGAATCGAGGGACGTTTCCCCTTCAAATTTAATAACCGATAATGTTTTTATTTCGGGATATAAAAAAAGTTCATTTATATTGTGCGGCTGAAGTTTTTCGCTCGCACGAAATAATTTTTTTTGTTCGCCGGTTTCGCTGTCTTTTACATATACCGCATCGGCAAGAACTTTCCCTACTAAGGATTCTTTAAATTCGCGGGTATCTTTAAGTTTTATTTTTTCAACATCGTAAAACATACGGATAATTTCTTCTCGCGTACTGAAACCCAGTGCACGCAAAAAGATGGTTCCGAGAATGCGTTTTTTACGGTCGATTTTTGCATAAATAAGTTCTTTTTTTTGGTCTATCTCAAATTCAAGCCAGCTTCCGCGATAAGGAATAATGCGGCTTGAGTAAACGCCTTTTTCATGGTTAAAAATAACGCCGGGAGAACGGTGAATCTGAGAAACGACAACCCGTTCGGCACCGTTTATAATAAAGGTCCCCCGTTCGGTCATAAGCGGAATATCGCCCATATATATACTTTTTTGGCGAATTTCCCCCGTTTGCTGAAAAATCAAATTGATACGGGCTTTTAAAGGAACCGAATAGGTAAGCTCTTTTTGCTTACATTCCAATTCCGTATATTTGATATTTGCTTCATCCAGCTCGTAATATTCATATTCCAAAAGCATATCCCCGTTAGGACTTTCAATGGGGAATGTAGAACGGAAAACCTCTTCAAGACCCTGAACGGCAAGCGGCTTATGATTGTCGAGTTTTTCTCTTTGCAAAAAACCCTCATAAGACTGAAGCTGAATGTCTATCAGATTCGGCAGTTCCATAAAATTGCGGATATTTTTTCCTATGTATTGACGATTCACCGTCCGGCTTTTCGCGAACATTAAATCCCCCTTGCTTTTGCGTATAAACGGATATAGCTGTCTGAAAAACAATCTTTTTCAGACAGCATTTGTGTAATCTTAAATTTTAAATGTTTTGTACGGCACCGGGCCGTACAAAGAGCGATATTATGCAATCTTAACAACACCGCCGGCCGCTTCAAGCGTTTCTTTGATTTTAGCCGCTTCTTCCTTGGATACGCCTTCTTTAATGGGCTTGGGAGCGCCTTCAACCAAATCTTTTGCTTCTTTTAAGCCTAAGCCGGTAATTTCACGAACAGCCTTAATTGCCGCAATCTTTTTCGCCGGATCGGCGCTTTCCAAAGTCACGGTAAATTCGGACTGTTCATCCGCTCCGCCTGCTGCGGCACCGGCCGCACCGGCAGCGCCCGCTACCATAACCGGAGCTGCGGCGGTTACGCCGAATTTTTCTTCCATAGCTTTTACAAGCTCGGAAGCTTCAAGTACCGTCATAGATGCGATTGCATCAAGAATTTCATCTTTTGTAATTGCTGCCATTATTATCTTCTCCTTAAAATAGGCATTTTTTATCTACGCACAGGACGACAGCCACGAAGCCTGAGCCGTAATTACATTATCATTCCGCCGAAGGTGTTTCGGCAGGAGCGGCCGCTTCCGATGAAGCCGCCTGTTCCGATGAAGCGGACGTTTCGGCCGCTTCCGCTTTTACCGGTTCGGCAGACGCCGTTTTTTCAGCCGGGCCCGCATCGGCCGCCGCAGTTTCGGCGGCAGGAGGTGCAGCGTCGGCCTTAGGCGCACTTGCACCGGACGCTTCTTCGGCTTGGCGCTTTTCCACATAGGCAAGCAAAGTAGCTGCAAGTTTTTGCACGGGCGCATTGATGGTCGATGCGATCATAGCCAAAAGCTGCTGACGTCCGGGAAGTTTGGCAAAAGCTTCAATTTTTGCCGCATCATAAAGTTCATCATCGATATAAGCGCCCTTTACTTTTAAAGCGGGAGCTTCTTTTGCAAAATCAAACAGGATTTTTGCAACTTCATTTGCATCTTCTGCCGTCAATGCAATAGCCGTAGGTCCGGTTAAATACTCGGCGACATTTTCGATTTTCATTTCATCGAACACAACGCGCGCATACGTATTTTTTACAACCTTAAGCTTTGCATTTTTTTCACCGAGCTTGCGGCGCAAGCCGGTAATATGTTCAACGGTTAAACCGCGGTAATCCGCAAATATAAAACCTTTATATCCTTCAAAAACCGTCTTTGTCGCCGCTACCGCGTCAAGTTTTGCCGGCTGTATTTTTTTTGCCAAAATAGCCATTATTCCGCCTCCTTATAGTCAACCCAAACACCGGGTCCCATTGTAGAATTAACGGATACCGACTTAACATATCCGCCCTTCGCAGTAGAGGGGCGCTTGCGGGCAACTTCAGCTAAAAGCGCAGATATATTTTCAGCCACTTGAGATGCATCCATAGAAACCTTTCCTACCGGCATGTGAATAACACCGCCTTTGTCGGTACGGAATTCAACGCGGCCTTTTTTCAATTCGCCGATAGCCGCCGTTATATCGTTTGTAACGGTCCCCGTTTTCGGGTTCGGCATCAGCCCCTTACGGCCGAGTACCATACCGAGCCGTCCGACATCTTTCATCATATCGGGGGTTGCAACGGCTACATCAAAATCAAGCCATCCGCCCTTTACCTTTTCGATGTATTCATCGGCCCCGGCATAAGCGGCTCCGGCATCCAAAGCTTCTTTAATGCGGTCTTCTTTGCAAAAAACAAGCACTTTTTTTTCGCCGCGGAACTGATGGGGAAACACCAAGGTATCCCGAACGCTCTGACTTTTATCAAGTTTCAAACAAATATGCGCCTCAACGGTTTCATCGAATTGCGCATATTTAAGCTCTTTTACAAGTTCGCAAGCTTTTTGTACGTCATAAGCCTGCGAAGAATCATACTTTTTCAGTGATTCGCGATATTTTTTTCCGTGTTTCATACTACCGCTCCACCTCTACACCCATACTGCGCGCAGTACCGGCAACAATTTTTTTTGCAGCCTCAACATCGTTCGCATTAATGTCGGGCATCTTTGTTTTTGCAATTTCTTCAAGCTGGGCTTGGGTAAGTTTTGCAACCTTGTCTTTTAAAGGATTTCCCGATCCTTTTTCCAATCCCACAGCTTTTTTAATAAGTACGGCTGCAGGCGGAGTTTTCAAAATAAATGTAAAAGACTTATCTTGAAAAACGGTAATAACAACCGGTATTACAAGACCGGCTTCCATTGATTTTGTACGGTCGTTAAACTGTTGAACGAACTGAGGCGCGCTTACACCGTGCGGCCCCAGCGCAGGACCGATAGGCGGTGCGGGCGTTGCTTTTCCTGCCGGACACTGCAGTTTAATAACGGCCGTTACCTTTTTTTTTGCCATGTATTTCTCCTTATATTGGTATAGCAGGATTTATACCTGCTTAACGGGAGCCTTGGCAGCTCCCTCCCAAAACGGGATTTTATATTTTTTCTACTTGAGTAAGATCCACTTCAACGGGAGTAGCGCGGCCGAAAATACCGACAGTTACGCGCAGTTTGTTTTTTTCCAAATTGACTTCTTCAATCGCACCGGAAAAAGAAATAAAGGGACCGTCAATAATTTTAACCTGCTCTCCGACGGCAAAGGTTTGCTTTACGCGCGCGGTTTTTTCGCCCTTTATTTCGCCGGACTTTTGCAATAAAGCGATCGCTTCATCGCTGGAAATAGGCCGCGGCCGCACATTGCTGTTTGTACCGACAAAACCCGTTACTCCTTGTATGCGCCGAATTGCCGAACACACGGGCTTCCAGCCCAAATCGGGCAAATCGAGTTCTATCATAATGTAACCGGGCAAAAATTTCTTTGAAACGGTACGTTTTTTACCGTCACGTACTTCAACAACATCTTCTACCGGAACTTTTACATCCAGAATTACATCGGAGGAAAGATCGCCGTTTTCTATCATAGAACGTATGGTACGTTCTATTTTACCTTCATATCCGGAATAGGTATGAAGGATATACCATCCCTTCGCCATCAATATACCTAAAACATAAAATTGAAACCCGCTGTGAAAAGCATATCAAGTGCGCCTAACAAAACGGCAACAATCACAGTGGAAATCAATACGACTTTTACCGACGAAAAAACATCATCGCGTGCAGGCCACACAACCTTTTTCAACTCGGCAACAGATTCTTTAAAAAACTGGACGATTTTCATACACACCAGTCCCCGCTATTTATTAAGATACAGGCCAGGAAGGACTCGAACCCTCAACATTCGGTTTTGGAGACCGACGCTCTACCATTAGAGCTACTGACCTAAAACACGGCCACCGGCCGCCCCGCAGAGTCATTATTTGGCTTTTGTTTCTTTATGAACAATGTGCTTGCGGCAAAAAGGACAATATTTGCTTTTTTCAAGCTTTCCCTGAATATTTTTACGGTTTTTATAAGTAGTATAATTTTTGCGCTTACACTCCGAACATTGTAACGCAATGATTTCAACCGCTGTTTTTGCTTTTTTTGCCATTTACCTTTTCTCCTTCATGACTCCCAAAGGGATAAGCCTCCGAGCGGGATCGAACCGCTGACCTCAACCTTACCATGGTTGCGCTCTGCCGACTGAGCTACAGAGGCATTTTGCACGACTATCCCGTCTATGGCACATATGCCGAAACGAGATGTCCTGCAAGTATATAGAAGTTATATTCTTTTGTCAATAATGGCGAGAGAAAAACAAATAAAAAAATTGATAAAATCAATTAATAAGATCAATTCAAAAGCGACTTTGCATGATTTAATATATTGCAAACCGTAATACCGTAATCGTCCAATAATTCGGCGGTTAAGCCCGATTGGCCGAATCGGTCGTTTACAGCCACATGCGCCATTTTCACATCCGTTTTACCGAAAAGTTTATAAGCTACCGCTTCTCCGAGTCCGCCGTATTGATTTGCTTCTTCACAGATAAGCACACGGCCGTCGCAAGCCGCTACACTGTCAAAAATTGCATCCGTATCCAAGGGTTTTATCGTATGAATATTCAAAACGGTCGCGTGAATACCGTCCTTTTCAAGTTTTTCCGCAGCTTCAACCGCCATCGGGGTCATAATACCCGTTGCAACAATACATATGTCGTTTCCGTCACGCAGTTTTTGCGCTTTACCGATTTTAACGGCGGCATCGGCGGCGGTAACTATGGGCATAGGCTCACGGGATGTCCGCATATAAACAGGTCCCTGAAAGTGATACGCCGCTTCGACTAAGAGCTTTGTTTGATTATAATCACAGGGGCTTAATACGGTCATCTCCGGAATCGCGCGCATCAGTGCAATATCCTCGATACATTGATGCGTTCCGCCGTCACCGGCGGGGGTAATACCGGAATGGCTGCCGATAATTTTTACATTTGCCTTACTATACGCGACGGCATTGCGGATGATTTCAAAAGCCCGTCCTGCCGTAAACATTGCAAAAGAAGATGCAAAAGGCACATATCCGACCTTTGAAAAACCTGCAGCCATACCTATTAAGTTTTGTTCGGCTATGCCGGCTTCTATATAGCGTTCGGGAAAAGCGTTACGAAAAGTCAACGTACCGGTAGCATTTCCCAAATCCGCATCCAAAACGATTACATCCGAATATTTTTTACCGAGTTCTACCAAACCGTCCCCATATCCTTGCCGAGTTGCTTTTTTTTCATTCATTTTTATTTCCTTTCAAGCTCGTTCAAAGCTTGCTCCAATTGTTCGGCGGAAAGAGCTTTTCCATGCCATTCAAGTTTATTTTCCATAAAGGAAACCCCTTTTCCTTTTACCGTATTACATATAATACAAAGCGGTTTATCTTTTTCATGCGTATCCAATGCCGCTAACAACTCGTCATAACAATGACCGTTTACTTCCCGAACCGAAAAGCCGAAAGCGCCGAATTTTGCCTTTAGATCTCCCAATGATAAAATGTCCGTAACGGGTCCGTCCAATTGCAAACGATTATTGTCAACCAAAACGGTTAAATTATCCAAACGATAATGCGAAGCGGCCATAAAAGCTTCCCACGCAAGACCTTCCTGCAATTCTCCGTCCCCCGTCAAAACATACACTCGGTTCGCTTTTTTTGCCAACCGAAAACCTAAAGCCATACCGACGGCAACGGATATTCCCTGTCCCAAAGAACCGGTGCTGCAATCGACTCCGGGACACTTATTGCAATCGGGATGTCCTTGCAGAATGCTATGCAGTCTCCGCAATTTTTGTAATTCCGTTTTGGGAAAATATCCTTTGTCCGCTAAAATTGCATAATAGGGCGGATTCGCATGTCCTTTGCTTAAAACAAACCGATCGCGGGATTCGTCTTGCGGATTGTCCGAAAGTTTCATTTTGGAATAATATAATGCAACCATAATATCCGCGGCGGAAAGAGAACCGCCGGGATGTCCTGAACCTGCTTGACTTATCATCCGAAGAGAATCGCATCGAATTTGCCGAGCTTTTTCTTTTAAATATTCTGTGTCCATAATTCCTCCTTACACAGATATATCTCCGTTTTTAGATACTTTCATAAATAAAATCAAAGAAAGTATTGTAAACAGCATTAATATGGAAGAAATGGCACATGCTTTACCGTCCGTACCGCGCGATACCATTACATACACACCCAAATTAAGGGTTATGGTTTTGGAAGAATATAAAATAATAGATGAGGATAATTCGGTAATTAAAGTAACCCAACTCATAATGGCACCGGAAAGAATACCGCTGAACATCATGGGCACGGTAATACGTACCAAGGTTTTGGTTTTACCGGCGCCCAAACTGACGGCAGCTTCTTCTACGGAAAGAGGTATTTGTCCCAGCACCGCTACCGAGCTGCGGATTGTATACGGAATACGGCGCACAGACATGGCAATCATCATAATCATAGCCGTTCCCGTTAAAACAAGGGGGCCGCTGTTAAATGCCATAACCATTGCTATACCGACTACGGAACCGGGAATAATATAGGGCACCATTGAAAGCATATCGATAATATTATTGATAACATTATATCTTCGCACAACCAAATAAGAAATTAACACGGCAAGCACAACAACAATAACAAGTGCTCCGCCGCATATTTTTACGGTATTCCAAACGGCATTTCCCATAGTGTCAAACACTTGCTGATAATTCATAAAAGAATAACCCGGCTTAAACATATTTCCCGTTTTTGTTGTATTTCGAAAAGACAAATACACCAAATACACTTGCGGTATAAGAGATATCGTTACCAAGCCGTATGCATACATGTGAATCAAAATGCCGGCTAATAAAGAGGGCTTTTTGCGTTCGATACGGTGCATTGCGCTCATAGAATAACTCATTTTATTTGATAAATATTTTTGAAATAAAAACACAACAAGGGTAATAAGAATTGCAATGACGCTTATTGCTGCCGCAAAACTGTGATTAATACTGGTTTCACCGACATATTGATTATAAATTTCAACGGGGAAAGTGCGGTATCCTTCTCCTATAAGCAAGGGGGTTCCGAAATCGGCAAGCGAACGCATAAACACCATTAAAGCCGCCGCAAGTATCGACGGCATACAAAGAGGCAGTACGACAGAAACAAAGCGCCGCCAGCCGGTACGTCCCATATTTGCGGAAGCTTCAAGTAAAGAATTATCCATATTTTTTAAAGCACCGGAAACATATAAAAACACCAAAGAAAAGAGTCTGGTGGATAACACCAACAAAATACCTTTAAAACCGTAAATATTGGGCGGGACGATATTAAATGCGGATTTTATAAATTTTGTAATAAGTCCGGAACGCCCCAATAAAAGCACCCATGAATA
Source organism: Treponema sp. OMZ 840 (assembly GCF_050937815.1). Taxonomy (NCBI): domain Bacteria; kingdom Pseudomonadati; phylum Spirochaetota; class Spirochaetia; order Treponematales; family Treponemataceae; genus Treponema; species Treponema sp. OMZ 840. Next base: position 33,938 of record NZ_JACDIJ010000012.1, on the reverse strand, counting down.
CGCGCCGATAAACGGAGCGGACATAGAGCTTAAAACAATTAAAATTTGCAGCACGTGCCGCCCTTTTATCTCATATATATTGTATAAGTAAGCCAAGGGTACGCCGACAACCAAACAAACGGCCGTAACACAAAGCGAAATTTTAAAACTGTTGAATAATGTGATAAAATAGTACGGATCGCTGAAAAATTGTTTAAAATATCGCAGCGTAAACGTACCGGTCGTATTATCACGGACCGATTGAGTAGTAACCCTTAAAACAGGATAGAGCATAAATACTACATACAGTGCAAGAATACACAAGCTGACGACAACCCATAGGTCAGGTTTTTTTGTTTTTACCATCATACTCCCCTTTTATTTTACAACAGTACACAAACCGTCAGCCGTAAATACATTTATCTTTTCCGTTTTTATTCCCAAATGAATCGGCGTTCCTTTTTCCAAAATTTCGTTAATTGTCGACTCTTGAATGATTTCTATGCGTCTACCGTTTGCCAAATCCGCAAAATAATGTGTATTCAATCCCAAAAAAGTACTATATGCTATAGAAGCCGGCAAACCCGAATCGTCCCGGCCTTCAAGCACAATAAATTCTTCGGGACGAACGGAAACAACTACATCCTGTCCGTCTTTTACATCGGCAAGATTCGCCATGGGGAAACGAACTCCGTCTTCAAACTCCAACCCCAGAAAACCCGCCGCATCGATAATCTTCGCATTAAGAATGTTGGTACGGCCGATAAACGTAGAAACAAATAAATTTTTCGGACGCTGATACAGGGCTTTAGGAGAACCGATTTGTTGAATTTCTCCCATATTCATAACCGCAATACGATCGGAAACGGCCATTGCTTCTTCCTGATCATGCGTTACATAAACCGTTGTAATACCCAGCTCATGCTGTATTTCTTTAATTACTTCCCGCATTTCAACACGCAGTTTGGCATCCAAATTACTTAAAGGTTCGTCCATTAACAAAACTTCCGGCTCAATCGCAAGTGCCCTGGCCAAAGCGACACGCTGCTGTTGTCCGCCGGACAAACGCTGGGGCAAGCGATCCTGATATTGATCTATTTTCATCAATTTCAAAAATTTTTGCGTTTGCCGTTTAATGTGCTCTTTCGGTAAGTGCTTGTTTTGCAAACCGAAGGCTACGTTTTTATATACCGTTAAATGCGGAAAAATGGCGTAATTTTGGAAAACCATACCTATGTTTCGTTTGGCCGGATCAAGATCATTTATCCTTCGGTCGCCGAAATAAAAATCGCCTCCTTCAATCGAATTAAAGCCGGCAATCATACGAAGCAGTGTCGTTTTTCCGCAGCCGGAAGGACCCAGTAACGTAAAAAATTCACCCGGATATATTTCAAGCGAAAGATCGGGAATAACAACATTCTCTTCATATTTTTTAAGTGCATGAGAAATTTTAATTCCAACATTCATATATAATCCTTGTACTTTGCAAGAGGAGCAAAACGCTCCTCTTGCTCATGTAATAGTAATACAGTATGCCGCTATAGGCTGAAAATCAGTGCTTTATTCTAAGGTTGTTCCAACGCGAAAAAATAGCTTTTTGATTATTTGCCAAAGCCATGGTGTCGGCCTCCAAATAATTGATGGCGGACAAATCGACAATATATTCGTTTTTTACGGATAATTTGGAAGCTGTGGCAGGCCGCGCTCCGGATTCCAAATATATTGCTTGACATTCATCGCTTTGAAGAAAATCCATAAACAATTTTGCATTATCCATGTTCGCGCATCCTTTGATAATTGCGGAACCGAACGCAATTGAAGTAACACCTTCACTGGGATAAACGATATGAACTCCCTGTGCGCCTTCGGACAGCATTTGTACGCATGCAGGTTCATAGGTAAGACCTACCGCATACTCGCCGTTGTAAACTCCCTTATACACAGCCGAAGAACCGCTTGTAATTACAAGATTATTCAACAACCGATCTACATATTCCCATGCCTTATCGTTATCCCAACCGCCGAAATCGGTCAAAATACATTGTAATTGATTCCACGCACTTGAGCTGCCTGTAGGATCCGCCGATGCAATAATGCCTTTTAAGCGAGGATCGAGAAGATCCGTATAACCTTTTATAACAATCCCTTTTTCTTTTTCTAAAGCATCGTTAACCCATAAACAGGGAATTTGCGTATCGTGATACGTTAAAACTCCGGTTGTGTTTTTAAACTCATTGGGCATAAGTTTATCGTTTGCGCAAACATAGTTTTCAAAGTAACTGCCGTAAGTCAGGGTATCCGCATAGACCAACCCGCCGAACATAACATCCGCTTGCGGATTTCCCGCTTCCGCTTGAATACGTGTTTTGCACTCGCCCGCTCCGGCTTGGGTATAATTGATTTTAATGTCCGGATATTTATTTTGGAAAGCGCCCATAATGGCATTGTACTGCAAATCACTTACGGTCGTATAAACATTTAATACGCCGGCAGCTTTACTGCCGCCCTTAGCCGTACCGCTTTGTTTTTTACAGCCTCCCAAAAATACTATCATAAGCACAACCGATAGTACCGCCATCATTTTTTTCATTGTTATTCTCCTCCTTGAAAAAAATAATATGATGTTGTTTTTATGTTTACTGCCTTAGGCAGACAACAACAATGTCATCCGATACGCTGCAAAAAGCATATCTAATACTGCTTACCTTCGTTCATAAAAGAATACCCTTTTTCATAGCCGGGAATCCCCGATCGGCCGCCGATTTTTGTACATTTAAGCGCCGCAACTGCCGAAGCAAATCGAATATTGGTATGTAAATCCATCCCCTCCAAAAAACCTACCAAAAAGGCTCCGTGAAAAACATCGCCCGCTCCTGTGGTATCGACAACCGGTACTCGGTATGCCGGAAAATGAACAACTTTTCCGTCTATCACGGCAAAGCAGCCCTCGCCTCCCTGTGTTCCGATTACTATTTTCGGCCCCCATTGAGCGATTTCCAATAATGCGGCCTTATAATCTTTTATCCCGGATACCCGTGTAGGATATTTCGCATTCATTATAAGAATATCAGTCATACCGGCCAGTATTTTATTTTTTTCATTGTCGGCTTGCATAGAACAACCGTCAAGAGAAACCGAAACCCCCGCTTTTTTTGCAATTTCCGCAGCTGCAAGGGCATTTTCATAACGAGTTCCGTCCAAGTGTACAATTTTTGCTTTGCAAATAAGGTCTTTTAATCGTTGATTCCATTCAATTGCAGATAAATTATCGGGATACGGAAATTTAGTCCGTGTTCCGTTTTGAGGATTAACCATTACATAAGACACGGAACTGCGGCCGCCGGATTCTAAAGAAATATAGTCGGTATTAACCCCGTCATCTTGTAAAAACCGCATTATTTTTATTCCTGCCGAATCGTCTGCAAGTTTTCCCGCCAAAGCGGAAGAATACCCTAAACGGGAGGCGGCAACCATTGCGGTAGCTGCAGCACCCCCTCCCTGTACATCAATGGCTGTAATATGAGTAGAACCGTCCTCAGGCGGGTAACATTCCACTGTGCACAAATAGTCGATACAATTATGTCCCACGCCGACAATCGACGGAAAATCATTCATCCGACACATCCTTTTTTTTTCTCATGGCAACCCCGGCATACAATGCATGAAGAACCGCAAATTGAGCAATCCGTTCATAGGTCGAATCTCCTTGCAGCATATAAGTTCCGCTTGTAGACACAAGACAATAATCCGATAACTTTGACAATGCGGACTCTTGTATATTGCTGATGCTGATTATAACGGCCCCTTTTTGCTTGGCAATCCGGACGGTTTCTACAATATCCTTTGTTTCGCCCGAACGGGAAATTGCCAAAACGACATCTCCTTTATTAAAATGCGCCATTTGCAAATATTCGAAATTAAATGAGGTTGTCATGTTTATGCGTATGCCGAGTTTACGAAAACTGTGCAAAGCACTGCGGGCAACAGCTGCAGCTCCTCCCATACCGAAAACTTCTACATAGGGGGCTGCCGTCAATGCATCGACGGCTTGCGACAACTGTTTTATATCAAGCACATCCATAGTATCGCTTAATGCGTCTATACAGCCGTAAAAAACTTTATTTTTAATATTTTCAATCGTATCCGACTCATCCAATTTGCGTAAATCGGGAATCCTGCCGGTGTTTAAAATATATTCTTGTGTTAAAGCGGCTTTAAATTTCTTTAACCCCGTATATCCCACACGATGAAAAAAACGCACAACCGTCGCTTCGCTGACACGCGCCGCTTCCGCCAATTCCCGTATATTTTTGTTTAAAACGGCTTTCGGCATATTTAAAACATATTGTGCAACCTTCGTTTCGGATGAGCTAAGCTTATTCAAAGAGCTGCGAATGTGTATTTCCCATAACGGAGTTTTTGAAATAGTAACATCTTTCAAACAAATATCCCTATGCGATAATATAATTAGGATAACAGCACTTTCAAAATCTGTCAACAAAATTGAAAAAAAAATGTCAAATGAAACCGTGCAACAAAAATCCATGTTTTTGCAACAAATCCGGCTGTTTTTCTCGGCAACTTGGGACTAGTCTATTATTTAGCAGGAAACAATCTTATGGAAAACGTAAAAAAAGATATGACCGAATCTTTTTCATTGTCGAAAAAAATAAAAAATACAATCATTAATACACTGACAAATCCGTATAACATTCTTGTATTTTTTTCGGTCGTCATTTTGGTGCTCCTTGTCGTCATTCCCCTAACGGAAATGATTATAACGACATTGCAAGTCGCCGCAAAAGATGTATCGCGTATAAAAGGTGTATCCGCCGGGGACTGGACTTTTTATTATTGGAAAAGGGTTTTAGCCAGCACTATTTCACAAAATATGTTATACAAACCCCTGTTGCACTCATTATGCATAGCAATTGCGGTATCTTTTTTCAGTATTGCAATAGGAGGTTCTATAGCATGGCTGTTAATACGAAGCGACATTCCCTGCAAAAGATTTTTTTCTCTTGTCGTTATCATTCCTTATATGATTCCTTCATGGTGTAAATCTATGGCATGGATAGCCGTTTTTAAAACATCCAGAATAGGCGGCAGTCTCGGCTTTCTTTCATTTTTAGGTATTGTCCCGCCCGATTGGCTTGCATACGGTCCCATTGCCATTATTTGTGTTTTAACCGTTCATTATTATGCATACGCATATTTGCTCGTTTCGGCAGCATTGCGGTCAATCAATTCCGAACTCGAAGAACAAGGAGAAATGCTGGGTGCTTCGAAACTGTTGATTTTACGAAAAATAACATTTCCCCTTGTAATGCCGGCACTGCTTTCATCTTTTATTCTCATTTTTTCAAAGGCAATGGGAACCTTCGGAGTTCCCGCTTATCTGGGTTTAAAAGTGGGCTATTATACGATATCAACCATGCTCTATACGGCAATAAAACAGCAGCAAACGGCAACGGCGTATGTTATTTCTCTCATACTCATCGATATTGCCGCTATTGTTATATATATCAATCAATTAATAATCGGTAAACGAAAATCGTATGCTACAATAGGCGGTAAGGGCGGTAAAAGCAATCTTATTCCTTTAAATCATTCAAAAATACCTATAATGATTTTTTTCTTCATTTTTCTTGCCGCAGGTGTGCTTTTACCGGTGGGTATTCTTGTATTACAAAGTTTGACTTTAAAACTCGGAGATTACAGTTTGCATAATTTAACCTTGCACTACTGGTTTGGAAAAGGCAATCCGCAGATTTACTACGGAACGCCGGGTATTTTAAAGAATCCCGCATTTTACGCTGTCTTATGGAATTCTCTTAAACTTGTTATAGTAGCTTCTTTGGCGGCTACATGTTTGGGTCAGCTTATCGGCTATATTATTTCCCGCGGCCGTAAACTCAAATCCGGCAGACTTGTCGAACAATTGGCTTTTATCCCCTATCTTATTCCTTCCATAGCTTTCGGAGCGATGTATCTTTCCATGTTTTCCGTCGAAAGAGCCGTATTTATATTCGGCCATAAAATAGTACTGTTTCCCGTACTGTACGGAACATTCGGACTGCTTGTTTTGGTTACAACAATCAAAAACCTTCCTTTTTCCAGCAGGGCAGGAGCGGCTAATATGATACAATTAAGCATAGAGCTTGAAGAAGCCGGGAAAATAGCAGGAGCAGGATTCGGTATGCGCTTACGAAAAATCGTTTTTCCCTTGTCAAAAAGCGGATTTATAAGCGGCTTTTTACTTGTTTTTATGGCAATTATGAAAGAATTGGATTTAATAGTTCTTTTAGTATCGCCGAAAACACAAACTCTTCCTTATTTAACTTATTATTACATGTCCGGCGGTATGGAGCAGCATGCAAACGCATCCGCCGTACTGATGTTTTTAATTGTGTATGCCGTTTATTGGATTGCAAACAAATTCTTTAAAGCGGATATAAGCGCCGGTTTTTAATAAGCGTTTTAACAGGAGAAATAACATGAGTAAAATAGAATTGCATAATATCAATAAATATTACGGAAACAATCACGTTCTCAAAGATATTAATCTTGTCGTAGAAGACGGAGAGTTTATGACCCTTTTAGGGCCTTCAGGCTGCGGCAAAACCACAACGCTGCGGGTCGTTGCCGGATTGGAAAAACCCCAAAGCGGTTCCATATCGCTCGACACAAAAGAAATCGTCAATGCTGCCGAACAATATTTTGAAGAGCCGGGTAAGCGCAATATGGATTTGGTTTTTCAATCTTACGCTTTATGGCCGCATATGACCGTTTTTGATAATGTTGCGTTCGGGCTTGTTGTAAAAAAAGTGCCGAAACAACAGATAAAAGAAAAAGTAACGAATGCGCTTGAACGTATGCGGATCTCCGAATTTGCATCGCGTTACCCCGGTGAATTGTCCGGCGGACAACAACAGCGTGTCGCAATTGCACGCGCAATTGTATCGACACCGAAGGTATTGTTATTGGACGAACCCTTATCAAACCTCGATGCAAAACTTCGCATAGATATGCGCTCCGAAATAAAGCGTTTACACCATGAAATGGGAACGACTATTCTGTATGTTACACACGATCAAGTAGAAGCGCTGACAATGTCTTCAAAGATCGCGATTTTTTTTCACGGAGAATTGGAACAAGTTGCCGCTCCGATGGAAATATATCAAAACCCCGCATCATTGAGAGTCGCCGACTTTATAGGTAATCCGAAAATCAACTTTATCGATGCAAGTGCGGAACGAAAAGACGGTCATATCGAAATTCGCTCCGAACTGGGCACCTTTACCGCATTACCCGAACTTCTCACCCAAGAGGTTCCCGACGACAAACAATTTGATTGTACAATAGGCATACGGCCTGAAAAAATTTGCATTACTAAAGAAAAAAACGGAATAAAAGCATACGTATACAGTGTACAACCGGCCGGCTCCGAAACGATTATTAATTTAAAAGTCGGCAATACCGCTCTTTTAGTAAAAGATTTGGGTATACAAACATATAAAATGGATCAAGAAGTATATATTTCATTTGATCCGCATAAAACAAATGTATTTTTAAAGCAAACGGGAAAACTTATAAAAAAAGCAATGCTTGATTAGGGTATTTTCGGTTCAAAACCGATATTTTTAAGGAGGAATATATGAAAAACAAAAATTTAGCAGTCTTTGTACTGCTCGTTGTCTGTGCAATGACGTTTGCAGGCGGCAAACAAGAACAGCAAAAATCGAATTTGCAAGAATCCCTCAAATGGGCGGAGGAAGCAGGCCTCAACAAAACCGAAACCGTTGCCGAGTTATATGAAAAGGCAAAACAGGAAGGGTGCGTCAATTTATACGGCTGTACGGGGCGGCTCGAAAAAGTAAAAAAAGATTTTGAAGCCGAATATCCGGGAGTAAAGGTTAATTTTTACGATTTGGGAATAAATGAAATGCTTGAAAAATTCTCACGCGAATATGAAGCCGGTATCAGAACGGCGGATGTATTACAATTAAAAGAACAAACCGGCAGCATAAGTAACGACTACATTAAAAAAGGTCTTTTACATAATTATCAGCCGCGCGACATATTCACCGGAGTAAAAAAAGAATATTTATCGGTTACACCCTTTGTAATTGAATTGGATTGGTGGAATTACAATACGGATATTTATACGGATTTACCGATATCTTCATGGTGGGATCTTACAAAACCCGAATGGAAGGGGAAATTTATCTTATTGGATCCCAGCGGAGAACCGGATCTTCCCGTTTTATTTTGCTGTATGGTGCAGCATGCGGATATGATGGCTAAAGAATATGAAAAAGTATTCGGCAAACCGATAAACTTGGCCGCCGATGAACCGAATGCAGGTTATGCATGGATAAAGCGGATTGCAAAAAACAAGCCCATACTTGAAACCTCGAACAGTAATATCGTCAAAAATGTCGGCGGAGCAAAAAACATGAAAGAAGCTCCCATAGGATACGGCGTATCTTCAAAACTGAGAGAACGGGATATACAGGGATTCAGTATCGGGGTAAATCCTCGCAAATTCGGAACTCCCACAACGGCAGTCAGTTTTATGATTGCACAAGTTGCCGATCGCTGCGAACATCCGAATGCCGCAAAGCTTTTTATCCGGTATCTGTGTGGAGAAGCCGGACATAAGGGAAAAGGCTTAAAACCCTTTTTAACGGCCGGGTCATACCCCGTTTTCCCGAGCGCAATCAATACAACGCCGAACACCCCCGATTATGACAGCATACCCAAATTTCCGCTTGATTTGGATTTTTATTACGCAAACTATTTGGACGTATCCGATTATTGGGTTTCGGTTCAGCCGTAACATTCACAGTTAAACTTATTAAATCGCCGCAGCTTTATCATGCCGGTAAGGCTGCGGTTTTTGGAGCCGCGTGATGCAATTAACGGAACAAAAAAAAACAATCGGAAAAACACTTTATAAAAGCAAATCCTATGCATTTAGGGTCGATACCGTTGTTTTACCAGACGGAAATAAAACAAAGCGGGAAGTGCTTATACATCCGGGCGGGGTTGCAATTTTGGCGCTTTCCGAAGATAAACGGATTGCAGTTGTAAAACAGTATCGATATGCTATAGACAAGGTTACGGTTGAGATTCCCGCCGGAAAAATGGATAAAATTCCGGGAGAACAACCCTTAGAAACAGCCAAAAGAGAGCTAAAAGAAGAAACCGGATTGGAAGCTTCCGTTTTTGAGTATTTAGGCGCCATTTATCCTTCGCCGGGAATAATGACGGAAATACTCCATCTTTATTTTGCCGCAAATCTTCATATGAGCCGCCAAGAACTTGACGAAGACGAATTCATCGAAGTCGATTGGATTGACTGTGAAAAACTTGAAAAAGATATATGCAGCGGCGATATTACAGATTGTAAAACAATTTGCGCTTTTTCACTTGCCAAAATAAGAGGGTTCATCTAGAATTTATGTTATAATCTTAATAAGGAGAACAGTAAAACTCATGACCCGTAAAAGTTATAAAAATTCATTTAAAAATCTTTTCAGCGGTATGAGTTCTCTTACGGTATATCGGTCGGGACAACAGCGTTGTGACAGCGGCTTTCACCGCGGCTTTGAAGTAAGACCCTTTTATTTGCTCCATTACATAATAGACGGCTGCGGTACATATTTTATTGAAAAAAAAACCTTTCCCGTGTTGCAGGGGCAAGCTTTTTTAATTTTTCCCGGAACGAAAATTGACTATCGGGCAGACTTTAATACTCCGTGGGAATATTGCTGGGTCGGTTTTAACGGAGCGGACGCACAATTATTGGTTTCCGCAGCCGGCTTTTCAATAGAAAAACCGGTCGTATCATTTTCGGACACAACAATAAAAAATATGATAATCGATATATATAAAAGCAGAGGAAATCAAAGTCATAAAATTATTATGATGACGGCAAAGCTATATACCTTGCTTTCATATATGATTGAACAAGCCCATAAGAATTTTCCCGCATCTTCATCGGATATTATCCAGTTTAAAAAAGCCTGTACAATGATTGAAAAAGAATATATGCACCCGCTGACCATTGCAGAAATAGCCGATAGAGTGGGAATAAGCAGAAGCGGTTTATACCGTGCCTTTATATCGAATTGTTCCGCCTCTCCATCCCGCTATCTTACCGAATATAGAATAAGAACGGCATGCATTCTTTTAACATCGACGGATTTGCCGATAAAAGAAATTTCATACAGGGTCGGTATTATCGATCCGATGTATTTTGCAAGAATTTTCAAGAGTACGATGTCAAAAAGCCCGCGTGAATATCGAAAAAATCCTATTTCTCCGGGCGGAGATTTTTTTAATATTTTAGACAAAAATGCAAGGTGATAACTTCCTATTATTTTTCACAGTTTTTTTACCTTGCTTTTTTGATATTTTTTTAGTACCTTATTTTTAACACCTTAATAAAAATACCTTTCTTTTTATAGAAATATTTTTTATTAATTTATAATTTTTTACTGAAAAACGGCACAAATTGTGTTATAATATGAGTATGGGCGGAAAGAATGAATACGGATTTGGACAATGCAAGCAGCGTATCGATAACGGAAAAAGCGGATTTTGCCGAACCGCCGGAATATCGGGTTATTTTATTAAATGACGATTATACGACCAAAGATTTTGTTACCGAAGTACTTATCCGCGTATTTCATAAAACCGAAACCGACGCCGTAAACCTTATGGAAAAGGTACATACGAAGGGTTCGGCTGTTGTGGGTGTGTATGTGTATGACATTGCGGTTACCCGTACCACCTTGACCATACAAACGGCACGGAAAAACGGATTTCCGCTTCAATGCATTATGGAGAAAGCATAGTTGAAAGTAGGACCAAAACTGCAAACCGCATTGCACCGCGCTTTTGCAGTTGCAAAAAAAGCAAAGCACGAATTTCTGACGCCGGAACATCTGTTATATGCGGCGCTCGATGACGAGTATATTATCAATGTATTGCTTTTGTGCGGAACGGATCCGGGTATTATATACCGTGAGCTTGAAGACTACTTTGCCGAAAGAATTCCGGTCGGAACGGGAGCGGAACCCATAGAAACAATCGGTTATAAATCCGTTATGGGCCGCGCCGTAGAACAATGCGCTTCGGCGGATAAAGCAACGGTGGAGCTTTCCGATGTGTTGGTCAGTATTTTCGACGAGCAAAAAAACCACTGCTCCTTTTATTTAAGAAAAGCCGGCTTATCGCGCCTTGCCCTTTTGGAAACCATCGGTTATTTACAGCTTTCGGATTCCGAACCTCAAAGCTTTATCCGGCTTACACAGGCACAAAGCGCACCGGCAAATACTCCGCAAACAAACGCTCCGCACGACAAAACCGAAGAAAATTCCCGCAAAAAAAGCACTTTGGAGCGCTATACGCGCAATTTAACCGAAGAAGCTTCAAAGGGTTTGCTTGACAATCTTATAGGACGCGATAAAGAACTTGAGCGGACAATGCAAATCCTGTGCCGGCTTGTAAAAAACAACCCCATTCATGTAGGAGATGCGGGGGTCGGAAAAACCGCGATAACCGAGGGTTTGGCGGTAAAAATTGCAAAGGGTGAAGTTCCTCCCCTATTGCGGAATTTTGAAGTATTCGCCTTGGATATGGGCGCCCTGGTTGCGGGCACAAAGTACCGCGGCGATTTTGAAGAACGTATAAAGCGATTAACCGACGAGCTTTTAAAAAAAGAAAAAGCGATTTTATTTATAGACGAAATCCATACGATTATCGGAGCGGGTTCGGTTTCCGGCGGCAATTTGGACGCATCAAATCTCTTAAAGCCGATTTTAGCCTCCGGTAAAATACGCTGTATAGGCTCGACCACCTTTGAAGAATATACGCGTTTATTCGAAAAAGACCGCGCCCTTGCACGCCGTTTTCAAAAAATCGATATCGTCGAGCCGTCGCGCGACGAGGCGGTGGATATTTTAAAAGGCTTACGCGAAAAATACGAAACTTATCACAGCGTGCGGTATACGGACGACGCCTTGGAAGCGGCCGTCGATTTATCCGCAGTTCACATAAGCGAACGCCGCCTGCCCGACAAAGCGATAGACGTTATCGACGAAGCGGGCGCTTGGCTTAAACTGCACGCAAAAGAAAATCACGAAAAAATGCGCACGCAAACGGACACGCACGTTCCTTGTAAAAAAAATGAACACGCGGATGGTGCCGCACAAAAGCAAGAACATACGGCTCTTTGCGTAGACACCGCTTTAATAGAAAAAACCCTCGCACGGATTGCGCGCATTCCCGAACGTAATATCAATACCGATGAAAAAGAAAAATTACGCAGCCTTGCCGCCGACTTAAAAAAACATATTTTCGGCCAGGATGCGGCCGTTGAAGCGGTTGCCCAAGCAGTAAAAAGATCGCGCGCAGGCTTCCGCAATCCGGAAAAACCGGCCGGCTGTTTTTTATTTGCAGGTCCCACCGGCGTCGGAAAAACGGAATTGGCGCGCTGCATTGCGGATACGATGGGCGTTAAACTTTTACGCTTCGACATGAGCGAATATCAGGAAAAGCACACGGTCAGCCGCCTTATCGGTTCGCCGCCCGGTTATGTCGGCTTTGAAGACGGCGGCCTGTTAACGGATGCGGTGCGCAAAAATCCTCACGCAGTCGTATTGCTTGATGAACTGGAAAAAGCGCACAGCGACATTTACAACTTGCTTTTGCAAGTAATGGATTATGCTTCCTTAACCGACAATCAGGGAAAAACCGCCGATTTCCGCAATACCGTATTGATAATGACCAGCAATGCGGGCGCTGCCGATATAAGCCGCGCTTTTATAGGGTTCGGAGAGCGCGACAAAGCTTCCGGCGCGGTAAAAGAAGCGGTTGAAAGAATATTCAGTCCCGAATTCCGCAACCGATTGGATGCAGTTATACCTTTTTCGCATTTGAATGCCGAAATAACCGAAGACATCGTACGAAAAGAAAGCGCCAAACTTGCACAACGGCTTTCGGAAAAAAAAGTCGATTTGATTCTCGAAGACAAAGCGGCCGCTTTGCTTGCAAAAATCGGATATTCAAAAGAATTCGGAGCTCGCAATATAAGCCGTATAATAGATGAAAAAATAGCAGCCCCCTTGGTGGACGAAGTACTGTTCGGCCGTTTGGCACAGGGCGGAACCGTTACCGTATATGTAAAAAACGGCGACATTGCGCTTTTGTACCGAAAAAAACGTAAAACCTCCGATACCGCACAGCATAAAAGAAAAAAACTCCGCGAGACGGAACAATGAGCGGACAATCGCCTTCGAATACCGGCGAACCAAGGCATTTTCAAGCCTTTGCCGCCCTGCCCGATGCACAATGGTATCAATTTTCTTCACCCGAAGATACGGGACTCGACATTGTAGGAATAGGCGGCGATTTATCTCCTTCCATGCTGCTTTCAGCCTATTTGCAAGGCGTCTTTCCGTGGTACAACAGCGGAGAACCGGTTTTATGGTGGTCGCCCGATCCGCGCTTTATCTTATTACCTGAAGAACTTCATGTTCCTTCCCGTTTGGCGCGAACGATGAAAAAAAATGCCGCAAACTTTACTTATACAATGAACACAAAGTTTAAAGAAGTTATTACCGCTTGCGCCGAGGCAAAACGCGCCGATCAGGACGGCACATGGATATCGCCCGATATGATAAACGCATACACTGCATTGCACCGCTTAGGCCGGGCGCATTCTTTTGAAACGTATCAAAACGGCATCCTGTGCGGCGGTTTTTACGGCGTTTTAATCGGCCAAGTGTTTTTCGGAGAATCGATGTTCTCCCTTGTGCCGGATGCATCAAAGTGCGCCTTTGTGCATTTTGTACAAAACTTTAAGCGCTGCGGCGGCAAACTTGTAGATTCTCAAGTATATACGAACCATATCGCACGTTTCGGCGGAAAAAATATCAGCCGCACAGCCTTTTTACGTTTGGAAGCATTGTATCTTAACGCCCCTTTGGAAATCGAACTTGAAAAAGTGTACGGAGCATGAGGGTTGCGAATCGGTATAAATTCGATTATTCAACTTGTGTTTACGGCGCCTTTTTGAAAACACTGAATTGATATTCCGATACATCAAGCAAAATGACGGCAGCCTAACGGCTGCCGACCTTATATATTTTCCGCCTTTGTGCGATACCATTCCGTAATACCGGCAAGATTGCTTTCCTGCACAACGGATACGCCCTCGCTCACCATCTTCAGCACCGATTTTTCTTCCGGCGAAAGAGAGTCTTTGGCTTCAAGATTTTTACGTATTGATTTTGCCTTTAAGCTCATAATAAACTTGTTTAAGCCGGAAAGTTTTTGCAAATCGAAGCCGCCCTGCACATAAAAAAATGCCGTATGTTTATCTTTGACGTTTTTTGCGCTCAGATTTGCCGTGAGCGTTTCCGAAGGAGGGGCCATACCGACAGCGCATAGGGCGCGGACCGTATATTTTTTATACGCCTTGGCACAACCCTTTATATTTCCGGCAAAAAGCCAGCCCATATAAATAATTTCACAGCCGCTTTCCAAATCCGCTTCATCAAGCGCAACAACCTTTACGCCCGTTTTTTTCCCCAGCAGTTCGGCATACTCCTTTGTATGTCCGGCTGCGGAAGTATACACAATCGCCTTTATCATACACGCCTCCTATATACGTCTATCTCTTTTGATATTGTCATAATGCTTATTTAGCAGCGGCCGAACGACATAATAGAGTAATTTGTTATCCAAATTGAACCAGTATATTATAACAGTCAAAAAAAATAAAGCCGCACATACGATTAACACAATCCAATACCACGCCATTATCCGGCCTCCTCTTTTACCATGCCATAGAATCATCAAAGTCCAACAAGGTTGCATCAAGCGGCTGTTCACGCAAAACGGTCATCATATAATGATTCATTTGTTCGCGCATACTTTGTCTGCTGACCGTTCTCGGATCCTGTAAATCGTGCTCAATCCAAACAAGGTTCACATTTCTGCGCCGGGCTTCTTCTTCAAAAATACCGTGTACGCCGTTCATTCCCTTGCAGGCAAGTTGGTCATAAAATAAAACCATGTCACAGTTAAAAAATTCATAATATTCCCATAATTTGCTTACATTTTCATAACCGCCTACCGCATGATGGCGCATTGTACTTTTTTCGCTCAACAAGGCAAGATCCGCAATCGCCTTATCCGGGTCTTCGGTATTAATCATATTATATCCCATCGTCGAATCCATATTATTGATAACCGTAATGCCCCAGCAATTTTGCAGCCATGTCGGATAATCGGTATAAAAAACAGCAGCAGTAGACCATATGACAGCCCTATGCCGGCTTTTTCCCCTAAACGGCAGATATTTATTTTTATAACATTTATTCATAATTTTAAGTACTTTTTCGTCGACTTTTAGAAATTCGGGACTTAAGCCGCAATTCGACGCCCAATAAAACAAGCGATACAAAGACTGGGCTTCTCCGCTCAAGGGCGAATACGGAGTTTTAAATATATCCCATTTTTCCAATTCTATTTCGTTTTGACGATTTAAGATTTTTGCCGTTTTGAAAAAAGCCTGCCAATCGTATTTTTCTCCCGTTTGTTTTTCTATAAATTCAATGGCTTCGCGCAATTGCACTTCGCTGTACCCGTGTACTTCTTTTTCCGAGTGCCGCATAGGCATCATCAAAGGATAGGTATCTTTTTTAAAACGGCGCGCTTGAAATGCGGAAGTCATAATACTGCCGTCACAGGGCATATTTGACGTAATGATACACTTGCCGAAAATCGGAAAATCGTCATCGGCGGCAACGCCGGCTTCGGCTTCACACCTTGAACACACGTCGGCCGGAACGCCGAAAGATTCCATAATATCGATATAGTGGGGCATTAAATGCTGATCCATATTGCAAATTAAAAATTCGGGAAAGGTTTGAATCGGCATTGCATATAAGCCGGGAAATCCGGCCATAAAAACGGGGGGCATTGTTTCGTCAATGCCGACCGTTCGATGCGAATATGTATTTTTTCCGAAACGTTCGTCCGCTTTAAAAAGCAGGGTCATTTTTTCGGTAACGTTTTTTATTATCATGTGCATGTGCATATGCCCTATGCGAAGCTCCGGCCCGCGCAGGCCCTCCAACGAGCGGTCTACAAAACAAAACACGGATAAATACGACCCCATCCAGCGGTAGCGCAACAAAGCTTTAACGATACGTACCGGCGCCTTTGAAACAAAGACCGCCATAGTGCCCAGATTTTTTAGCCAAGCGCCGTAATCGTACAGCGTATTTGAAAAACCGCGCCATTCACGGTGAGATGCTATGCCGGTTTTATCATGATAACGGCTTCTAAGGCCGCCGGTACCTCTTTCTGCTTGGATAATAGGATCGAAACGGTCAAAAAACGACATTATGCACCCCCTTACACCGCAGCATTGAGTTTTTTTAATTCCAAACTTTCGACAAAAGCTTGGAATCGGGTACGAAGCTGCCCGTACGAACCGATGGTATATTCTTTTTCAATGGTACAACAGGGTACATTCATTTCGTTCATCAAAATATGCGAACAAAGCGCTTTTTCATAGCCCCAAAATTCGCAAAATTTCATCGCTTCTATAATCACCCCGTCCGCTTTAAAGTCTTCGAACAGCGATTTTATATAAACGGGTCTATGGTCCACTTTTTCATGATTCATAAAACGCGGACATTGACTTGTTTTAAGATAATGACGGGCAACGGCCCTCAGCGCGCTTTCGTTTTCTCCGATGTCGATTGTTTCACGGCCGGGAAAGCTGCCGTAACAATAACGGTCGGCAACAACCAAAGCCCCGCAATCTTCTATCAGCTTAATAAAATAAGGATCGTCTATTTCGCTTCCTGCAACGACGACCCGTACCCTGTAGGGATTTTTTTCGTCGGGTTTTCGGCTTTTAAGCTCTTCGGCCGTTTCTTTTATCTTATCGATTACGGCATCGTGCGGGCATACGAGAGAAACAAGCTGAATAATCGAAAATTCATAACCGCTGATAACCGGAGGATTTTTTTTGCGCAGCTGTCCTATTTCGCTTATAATACGGCACAATTCATTATGCCGGTCGATGCTTTCACGTATTGCCGCTTCGTCGGTTTTTATGCCGAACACATCGGATAAAGGTTTTAAGATTTTTATTTTTAATTGGTTTTCATAGTGCTCTATAGAGCGTATATCGTCTTTCAAAGGAACGTCAAGATGTTTTATAAAAAAGCCGGGCGTTTGAATGAGATTCAATAAAGAAAGATGTTCTTGCGCTCTGTCCATAGCGGCACATGTTTCGCTTCCTATAAAGGCGCTTATAAAATTATAACCGCCTTCAATCGCCCGTTCCAAAAAGGCCCGGCTAAAGGGGCAATTCCTGTTGGTTACATAATATGTGGCCATATCCGGAGATGCACTGCGCGGGGCACGCAAACGGACGGAAAAACATCCTTCCAAATTCAACAAAACTTCGGGAATATAATAACAGGTATAACCCAGTGCGCGCCGCCCTTTTTTTACGGCTTGCATAACCGTTTCGTTATAAGCTTCCTGCAATAAATTTTCAAAAAAAAACAAATGCTTTAAGTCTTTCATCGGTCGTCCTCCGATATCGCTCGAACATTTGCCGGCTAAACCTTAAAAATATGCGTCGGCAAAATCCGCATGTAACTTAATTTACCGTATGTTTTTTGTTATGTTTAAAATGAAGCTCCTTTAATCCCTCCACTTCATTGCACAATTCTTTAAGATTACAGGAACCGCAATTAGCGGCGATACCGTCCATTATATGGCAAAGGGCGGCGGTCATATCGTTCGCTTTTTTTGCCAGTGCGGTAATTTTGTCAAAGTCCGCATTTCCCGTAATAAAAATGACGCACACGTTTTTTACCGACGCATTGCGTTTATATTCGCTTATAAAACCGTTTCCGACGTATTCAAAACTTATACCGGCTTTAACGGCTTTTTTGCTTATACGCACTTGCTCCCGATAATTTTCGGCCGAAATCCTCATCATATAGCCTTCAGGATATATGCGGTATTTTGCAAATTCGATGTCTTTTATTTGCCGATAGACCGCATCTTCATCGCCGTCTATATTTGTAACCGAAGCAAGGGTAATGCGGGCAAAGGGACAGTTTTGCTTTATACGGTTTAAATCTTCTCCGAATAAAACAACCCTGTCTTTACCGACAAGTTTTTCGTCGCTTGTAACGCATAAGCAGTTTGCCGCTGCAAGCCCCTGCCCTCCCATTTCGAAGGCGGTATCCTGCAGCAGCACAACCTCATGTTCACCGATATCATGCCAGCCTTTTTGCGGATTAAAATCCCAGCTGTGAGAAGGACTGTCTTTTAATATGCCGCATATGTCTTTAATCAGGCTGTCATAGATTTTCATTAAAACGTACTTACCTTTTTACTGTCGAGTTTATCATGATGTTTTTGCAGCCATTTATAAATAAGCGCAACCAGTTTCATGTCCAAATTACCCATAAAGATTATAAAGGTCAGCAAAAAAAATGCGGCCAATACAATAAGTACAATCCAATACCACGCCATTAGGATGCCTCCTTTATCTTTTTGGAAAGCGCGGCCATGCCTTTTTGTCGTGCAAATTCGGCCGCTCCGAGCGCGCCCATCAATTGGGGGTCGGTATCCAGCTCGACAACTTTCAGTTTTAATACGTGTTCTATCGCCTTTTTAAGACCGATGTTTTTTGCACAGCCGCCGGTCAGCGTTATACTGTCAACAGCTCCGGCTTTTTTTGCCATAACAAAACAGCGTTTTGCAACGGCCATTTGTATGCCCGCAGCGATTTCATCCATCGGTTTTCCTTCGCCGACCAATGTAATAACTTCGCTTTCGGCAAACACGGTGCATTGCGCGGTTATCGGAATAACGTTTTGCGCATTAAGCGATAATTTTGAAAATTCGCTCAGGGTCATTTCAAAAGCGTTTGCCATCGCTTCATAAAAGCGCCCCGTACCGGCTGCACATTTATCGTTCATGGCAAAGTTTTTAACCGTTCCGTCTTTATCGATGGCTATCCCTTTTACGTCCTGCCCGCCTATATCGATTATGGCCTTTACGTCGGGATTCGTAACATGAACACCCATCGCATGGCAGCTTATTTCGGAAATGTTTTCATCGGCAAACGGTACTTTGTTTCTTCCGTATCCCGTTCCGATTAAATACGTTAAATCTTCGGCCGTTTTAAGTTCGGGAATATTTGCAAGAACTTCTTCCATAGCCATTTTGGCGGACGCTTCGGCATTCATTTTGCTTCTTTGAGTCGTATGCGCCAATATTTTACCCGTTTCGTCCAAAACTACGCATTTAGTATACGTTGAACCGACATCACAACCTGCAAAATAATATTTACTCATATAATCCTCCTAAAATAAATGCATATATTTTACCATGTCGCACTGTCTTCAATATCCATAAGACTCGGGTCTACAGGTTCGGCTTGCATAACGGACTGCATATACCGGTTTACGCTTTCGCGCATTTCACGGCGGGAAACGGTACGCGGATCCATCAAATCGTGGGGAACCCAAATAAGGTGTATTCCCCGTTCTCTGGCTTGTTCGTCGAACAAACCTTGAAGACCTACCATAGTTTTGCAGGCAACATGCTGATACATAATAACAATGTCCACTTTGAATTCTTCAACCATTCTCCACAATTCGGGCAACACGTTTTCATAACCGCCGTTTGTATGCTTCCGCATAACCATCCGCTCGTACAATCGCGCCAAATCGCGGAATGCTTCATCCTTATCCTGCACATCGAGCTGCTTTGTAAAATTCAGTGCTTCCATGTCGACCAATACGGTAATACCCCAGCAGCATTGCAGCCAAGTTGAAAAGTTTGCATAGTAGTGGGACGGACAGCTCCAAACGATACCGCGGAATCGGGTTTGCCGGCCGAAGGTTGTTTTCTTTTTATGAATATTGTACATAATCTTATTGGCTTTTTGATAAGATTTGTACGTAGGTTCACCCAAGCCGCCTTCTATTTGATATGCAAATTCTCTAAACAAGCTGAGGGAAGAACCGGTAACCACCGGGCAATTCGTTTTATTGATTTCCCAGCGTTCCTGTTCCATGATGTTTTCTTTGTTAAAGCGGGCTATATTTTTAAAGTATGCATCCCAATTAAACTTCGCACCGGTACAATTTTCGATAAATTCGATACATTTTTTTACGTCTTCAACGGCATATTGCAAGGTTTCTTCATCCCGATAGCGCACCGGAAATGAAAGAGGAAACACGGGAATTTCCAAATTACGCTCTTGAAAGGCCGACGCCATGACGCTTCCGTCGCAGGGCATCGTACTCGAAATAAAGCATGCGCCGCAGGGAGGGTAAGCGTCCAAAACGGCCGCACCGGCTTCGCTGGTCGGAACGGGGCAGGTATCGGAGGGCAAGCCGTAACTTTCAATGGCGTCTATATACGGAATACAGGACAGCTGATCTATTTCCGAAACCAAAAAAACCGGCATAAGCTGATAGGGAACTCCTACCAAATCGGGAAAGCCCGCCATAATTTGCGACATGGTCATTTCATCGAACAATACCATTTTGCGCGAAAGCCGCTTGTTTTTTCCCAGCGTTTTATCGGCTTTTATTAAATTGGCAATATAAATCGTTCCCTGCGCTATAATCGTTCTGAAATTGATATGGCAAATGGAAAGATGACCGCCGCGCAAACCCATTGAGTTTCTGTCTACAAAGGCGGGTACCGATAAATAGGATGCAAGCCAGCGGTACTTAAAAAAAGCCCGGGCGATGGGAATGGGCGCCCTCATTGTAAAGCCGATCAATACTCCCCACAATTTAAGCCAATTTATATAATCTATAAAGGTACTTTTTACACCCCGCCATTCACGCCGGATAAATGCCATTCGGCCTTCTTTATACAATACTCCCAGCCTTCGGTCGCCGTAGCTAAGCCAATCCCAAAAGCTTTGCTTAAATCTTTGTTTTTCCATTACGCTCCCTCGCTTTCTTTTTGAATTCTCTTAATTTCAAGACTTTCAACAAAGGCTTGTATTCTTGTCCGAAGCTGTCCGGAAGTCCTTGATACATAAGGACGGTCGATCGACAATACGTTGCGGCCGAAATCTTTAGTGAGTACATGGCTTGCCAACGCACGCTCAAATCCCCAAAAATCGCAAAATTTAATTTGCTCATAAATTATGCCTTCGGCATTGTATTCTTTTAAAAGCGTATCCGCCGTTTTAAATCGCTGCTGAACCTTGTCGCTGCTCATAAAGCGCGGGCATTCGCTTGTTTCAAGATAGTGCCGGCAAATTTGCGTAAGAACATCTTCGGAATCGTTTAATTCTATAACTTCGCGCCCCGGAATTGCACCGAAGCAATAGCGGTCGGCAACAACCATAACGCCGCAGTCTTCTATCAACTTTGTTAAGGTTAAGTCGTCCACTTCGCTTCCGACCAACACAACGCGGGCGCGGTACCAGGGTTTATCGTCAACCTGTCTGTTTTTTATTTCGTCCAAGGTTTCGCGCAATTTATCGAGCAGCAAATACTTGGGGCAGCAATACGTCGCCATAGTCAATACGTGAAATTCATAGCCGGTAATCGGCGGATTTTCAAGTTTACGCAATTCCGATATTTCCGTAATAATACGGCATATTTCGTTATGCCTGTTAACCGCATCGCGCAGCGCGGCATCGGAAATATCGACACCGTAAACCGAATGCAGTTTTTCAAGTATACGTTTGCGTATTTGCACCATATGATGTTCCACGCTGTAATCCGCAACCTTGTAGGGAATATCCGCATGGGTAACAAAGAATTTATCGTTTGAAACAAGGTTGAGCAATTCCAAATTTTCGGCCATACGGTTCATCATCGCGCATGCATCTACCGCGCAAAAAGCATCCAAAAAATTAAAACCGCCTTCAAAGGCGCGTTCCAAAATCGCACGGCAAAATTCGCACGTATAGTTCGACATATAATACGAAGCAATATCCATAGCTCCGGTATTGGGCGCCCTCATTCGTATTGAAACGCAGTTATCGACATTCAAAACAACCTCCGGCATATGATAGCAGGTATAGCCTATCATAAGTTTACCGTCCTTTTTTGCCTGCCGGATAAGTTCGTTATGCGTGTCTTCCAACAATTTTTCAAAATATATCAAATGCTTCAGGTCTTTCATCCCGCCTCCTCCTTTAAAGAATATTCATATTTTGCAGCGCCTTTTTTACACCGCAGACAATCAAACTGTCGGACGGAAGATTAAAAACGCTTTGTCCCTTAATATCGCATAAGGCTAAATTATTATCGCTTTGTATATACGACAGAATTCTTATTCCGCCGGTATCGATAAAGTCTTTTAAAGAAAGGTCGGAAATACGGTTTACGATAACGGCAATATCTTTGTACATAACCAGCTCATCTGCAACCGTTTTGATGGTTTGAATAACCTGAGTGCCTTTTTTACTCGGATCGGTAACGAGAATAAGATGAGAAACTTTTTCCATAACTCGGCGGTTGATTTGTTCGATTCCGGCTTCCCCGTCTATAACTACATAGTCGAATTGCTCGGACAATAAGGTTATAACCTCTTTTAAATAGCCGTTGATTTTACAATAACAGCCCTCCGATTCGGGACGGCCGACGGCAATAAAAGAAAAGCCGTCTTTTTCAACAAGGGCATCGTAAATTCTATAGCGAACTTCGCCGAGAAGCTCTATAGCTTCTTTTGTATTGCCGCCTGCAACATTTTCAACAATATTTTTCCGTATATCGTCGATTGTCATACGCGGCTCTATACCCAAAGCGGTCGCCAAGCCCACCGCAGGGTCGGCATCTATAGCCAAAATTCTTTTATCGGGAAACGCATCGACTAAACAACGGACAATATTGGCGGAAACGGAGGTTTTACCGACACCGCCCTTCCCGGCAACGGCGATAATAAGTGCATTTTTTTTCTCCATGAAATCATTTCCTCTTATATCGGCCGCGCACGGGAGTTGTAAAAAAACACGGTCTTTTTCACAGCTCCCGTATGTAAAACCGCTGCTGCGGGTTCATCCCGCTTTTTAACGGCGGCCGTTTTTTAAATGTCAAATTCTTAAAGCCAACCGGTATGCGGCGCGGGCGGCTTCAAGAACGCGGCCTGCGGCATAACTGTCTCCGATATTGTATATTTCTTTGGCGGCGCGCTCTTTTTGCAGTTCAAAAAATAAAGAGTGGTCCGCCTTACCTCCGAGGGCAAGAATAACCAAATCGGCTTCAAGGCTCATGTCCTTTGTTTTGCGCTCGTCGATTTTTTTTGCAAACGGGTTATCGATGTTCGGCGGCAAAATCGGTTCCCATGTATTAAAGGGATCGGGAACGCCTGCGGAAACGTTTTTAATAATGTTTACGCAATTTTTACCGAAAGACACAACCTTTGCGCAATTATACAAAGAAACGTTTTTTTCTTTCATATAGTGCAAAAGATGTCCCCTGTTTGCCGTACAAGCTCCCTGCATCATATGGGGAAGCATTTCGACAACCGATACCGATTTTCCGTGTTCGTATGCGAGCCAATATGCGGTTTCGCAGCCGACAACACCGCCGCCGACAATCACGATTTTTTTCGCATCGCCGAGCAGTTCCGGTTTTACAAGCAAATCGACCGCTTGAACGCTTTTCACCGAATCGAAGCCCTCAAAGGGAGGCACGACATCCGTTGTTCCGTAAGCGCATACGACCGTATCGTAGTTTTGTTTTTTTATCCATTCGGCGGACGCTTTTTGGTTGAGCAAAAGCTTAAAGCCTTCTTTTTTTTCGGCTTTTTGTACCGCGGCGCGAAGATAATCCAAATAGTTGCGTATATCGTATTTGATTTTGGGAGCGGAACCGGGAATAATGCGGCCTCCGAGTTTGTCCGAAGCTTCAATCAAATCTACACGGTGGCCGCGTTCCAATGCGTTAAGCGCAAAGACGATTCCGCCCGGTCCGCCGCCTATGACACCGATTTTTTTCGGCGCATCCGTTTTAGGCATATGAAGGGGAAACACATCCTCAAAACCGGTACGGGCATTAACGGCGCATTGCGGGTGGCCGCCTTCGATAAACTCATTGATACAGCCTTCCTGACAGCCGATACAGGGGCGTATGCTTTCCACATCGCCGGCATAGGCTTTATTGCACCAGTTTTCGTCGGCCAAAAGCGGGCGGCCGAGCATAACCATATCGCACATACCGTCGCGCAGCGCTTTTTCGGCAATGTCGGGATAGCCGAGCTTTCCGACCGCAACGACGGGAACGGGAACGCCCGCATTGGAAAGAATACCCTTTTCTTTAAAGTGCTTTTTAACGATTTCGGATACTTCAAGAAAACATCCTGCGGGCATACTTGCCGGAGGATGGGGAAGCCACCAGTTATCGTAACAGCCCAAATCCACGTCGAAAATATCGACGCCGGCTTTTATAAGGTTTTCCATATAGTTGAGGGTTTCCCGAATCGAGCGGCCGTTTGTAAACTTTTTAAGCGACTTGATTTTTTTCATATCGGCGCCGTAGGTTTCGTTTAACGCAAGCGATAAGTCGATGCGGTACATAATCGGGTAACGGTCCCCGGCGCGTTTTCTGATTGATTTAACCAGTTCGATTCCGAAGCGCTGCGGGTCGGCGTATTTACCCAATTTTCTGCGGTTAAAGGCGCGGTTTGTCATTTGTTCAAGCAAATAGCCCTCGTGTCCGTGCAAGTACACGCCGTCGAGCAGACAAGCCTTTGCATCGGCCGCCGCCTGACCGCAGTTTTTTACGATTCTATCCAACTGAGCGTCCGTCAAAGGAAAACAGGGAACGCCGGGAAGATAAAAGTTCGGATTAAGTGAAGCCGATTTGGGAAATTTCATTTGCGTTAAAACGCACATAGGCGGCCCTACCCGTCCCAAGCCGGGCGTCAGCTGAACGTACACTTGGCTTCCGAAAGCATGAACGCCCTGCGCCAAATCGCGCCAGCCGGCCATAACCGTGCGCGTGCGGTCTATACGCGGAAAGGTTGAAAGTTTATCCGGCTCGGTAACGGTCGGATCCACTCCGTGGCTTATCGGAATCAAGCCGGTAGTCAACAAACCGCAGCCGCCCTTTGCACGTGCAAAAAAATATTCGAGCATTTTGGAACTCGGGCGGCCCGTTTCTTCGGCCATATCGAGGTTGCCCATAGGAGCCATAACCACACGGTTTTTTACCGTTGTGCGGTTAATTTGAATCGGTGAAAAAATTGCGGAATACGGAAACAGATTTTTAGTCATTCCGCCGCTCGATCCCGCCTTGTTTTCGCCCTCTTGCTGAACCCAGCTGCCGTAGCCGTCAATAAGTTTTTGAATTTGAGAATCTGTGTGCATGTTTCGTCCTCTGTATTAGATAAAATTATACTGTATGTCCCTATCCAGTATAAGACAGCTTTTACCGGCTGTCAACAAATTTAATTTTTTTCACAGCTTTTGTTCCGAAAAATGCCGCAGAACAACAAAAAAAGGGCTGTTTTAAAAGTCGATTACTTTTAAAACAGCCCGGCTGCCGTAAAGATAAACGGCAGTTTAGAATATGCAAAAATTTATCGTGATGAAGGACCTTGCCAAACCGTTGCTTTTATACTGCCTTTTTTTTCGGTTGCAGCCTTGGTTCCCGCTATGCGTCCGTAAATCAAAGCTTGCAGCAATCCGTCGCCGGACATATATGCGGCGCCGCCGGTGCTTGCAAAACCTTCGGTACAACCGCCGGCCGCATACAAACCCTGAATAACCGAACCGTCTTTTTTCAAAACGTGCGTATCTATATCGGTTACCAAGCCGCCCTGCGTATGGCGTAAATCGCCCGTTATTTTCATCGCATAATACGGACCGTCCCAATTTTTGGGAAGCTTTGTTTTATTAAATTCATCTTCGCCGCGCTTAATCGAAGCTTTGTAGCGCTCAAAGGTGTCGGCAAGGGCGGCCGCATCGATACCGAGTTCCGCAGCCAAGCTTTCGGCGGTATTTCCCGAAACGACAATACCGTTTTCTTTGTATCCGGCAAAGGCGGACGTTGCATTTGCAATATCCTTATTGATAATCAAATAGGCAAAATGTCCGGGCTGCGCCAAAACATGCGGCGTCAATTCGGAATATCCGCCGTATTCGTTGGTAAAACGTACGCCGTTTGTATTTACAAAAATACCGCCCATATTGGCCATTCCCTGTGAAAGCGATTTCCGAATTTGTTCGTTAAAAAACGCATGTCCCTGATACGCTTTCATATTGGCAACGGCGGCGCCGAGTTTTTGTCCCCACAAAATGCCCTCGCCCGTTGCTCCCGGAGCCACATATTTAAAAGCTGCGGCGACTTCAGGCATATATTCTTTTAACATTGCGTCGTTTGCTCCGAATCCGGAAGTGGCAAGGACGGTATTGTTCGCATAAATGTTAAACGAGGTTTTTCCGTCGCTTGCGGTAACTCCGATAACTTCGCCGGCTTTATTTGTAATAAGACCGGTACCCGCCGTTTCGCGCATAACCGTAATGGCGCCAACGCCTTCAAGATATTTTATGAGCGTTTCGGTCATTCCGGCTCCGGACCCCTCGCTTCGATGCATTCTGTAATTGGATTGACCGTAATACAGGGCGTTTGTAACAAGCGTAAAGCGGCAGCCCATCGATTCCATCCATTCTATCAGGGACTTTGAATTTTCAACAACGGTATAGACAAGATCCTGTCTTACGCTGTAATTACTCGGACGGAGAATATCCCGTGCAAACCAATCGTTGTTGTCGGCGATTCCCGCTTCGACTTGCTGCTTTGTTCCTACTGCCGGAATTATACCGCCGGAAAGCCGTGTAGCACCGCCGAGCGACGACATTTTTTCAAGCAAAATAACCTTTGCGCCGTTTTCCGCCGCAGCAAGGGCGGCGGCAATACCGGCTCCTCCGCTGCCCACAACAACGACATCCGTGCGCTTTTCTTCGGAAGCCGTTTTTGCCTTTTTTACATCCGAAGCGGCTTTATTAAGTTTTGCAATATCCGCACCGGCGGCTTTAAGAGCGGCTTCCGTTCCCGCTGCAATTGCACGGCTTGTAATCGAGCAGCCGGCCACTACATCGACCTTTGTTTTTTGCAAGGCTACAATTTGTTCCGGTATTTTTACCAGTGCCGGATCGCTGATTCCCGCCGTTTCGTTGTGTTTGACAACCCTAACGGATTCGATTTTTGATTCCGAAAGTTTTACTTCTACCGTAACGGGGCCGGCCATACCCGAGCCTTCTCCGGTATAGGTACCGGCTTTGAATTTGTTTTCGTCTTTACACGCAATAAAGAATAAAGAAAACACAATCAATACCGCAATACCGAGCTTACATAATGATTTTTTCATTTTTCCTCCGATGTATTTCCTAAGATTCAGATGAACAAAACACCGCTGTTACATCAATCAGCATACTAGCATGTCGGCAAAAAAATAACAAGAATCGGCGTTTTACTGTTACCGTTTTTTTACTGTCGTTTACAAAGTCGGTATTTGTTTACTTGCACGGATAGAGAAAAGCGGTGTATAATATTCGGTATGAATACGCAAAACCGCAAACTGACATGGAAAAACTACTTGGCTTACGGAGCCGCCGATTTATACGGAGGCGGTTGTTTTTTTATCGTAACGACCTTTTCAATGTATTATTTGGTAAACGTCGTCGGACTGCACCCCCTGCTGGCAGGACTTATCCCCGCTATCGGTAAATTTTGGGATGCGGTATCGGATCCGCTTATGGGCTATATTGCGGATAACACCCCGCAAAACCGATTCGGTAAACGGCGGGTTTGGTTTTTAATATCGATTGTACCGATAGCCCTGTCTTTTATGCATATTTGGTTTCCGGCACATTTTGAAAGCCAAGCCGGAAAATTCATTTTTTACACCATTGCATATATAGCGTTTTTTACCGTATCGACGGTTTCATACATTCCTTATGCAGCCCTCAGTGCGGAAATGACCGAATCCTTTTCCGAGCGCAATAAGCTGAACACGTCGCGATTGATGTTTTCGTTTATAGCAACCCTTCTCGGCGGCGTTTTGGCTCAGCCGATTATCGACAGCTTTCACGGCAGCAAGATGGGATATTTTGTTATGAGCTGCGTTTTTGCCCTGATCTTTGCCCTGCCGTGGATACCGCTCTATTTCGGTACATGGGAAAAAGCTTCCGTGCAGGAAAAGAATGCAAAGGGCGAATCCTTTATGCGTAACTTTTTATCGCTGTTTAAAAACAAATCCTGCCGAATCCATATTGCCATGTACGTTTGCTCATACGGGGCGCTCGATATTTTTATGTCGTTTGTCTTATTTTATATGGTCGATTATTTGGACAGGGGCAGCGTATTTGTTATTATACAAGGCACCCTCCTTATTACGATGATGCTCGTTTTGCCCGTTCACAATCATTTTATAAACAAATTCGGCCACCGCCCCGTATATATAACGGCCCTGGTTGTTTTTGCTCTTTCCGTTTTACTCATGCTTTTCCATACGCCGACCTCTCCGGTCGTACTTTTAATTTTGAATATGGTTTTGATGGGCATAGGAATTTCGGCAAACAATCTTATACCGCACCAGCTTTTGCCCTTTATAAGCGATATAGACAAACTTATGAGCGGAAAAAGCAGGGCCGGCACCTATTCGGCCGCTATGACTTTAACCCGAAAACTGTTTTTGGGTCTTGTCATTATGACGAGTATCGGAGCCATTTTGAACGGCATAGGCTATAAAAATCCCGTGCCCTCGATTTTAACCGAAAATCAGTTTACCGAAGCGCGCGAATTAAGCGTAAAACACGGGCAGGATTTTTCCGCAATCGAAGCCTATTATGCAAAAGGCGAAGACGGAAATCTGCACTTAAAATACCTTCCGCGAAGCGCCGACAGCATTGTAAGCGATGCATACACGGCGGCAAAAAAACACAAGGGAAGTGCAGGACAAACGGCTTTAAAAGCGGCCGATTTTGAAGATGCCGCCGATTTTTTTGAAGAAAAAAAATCCTCCGCCGAAATTCCGGCAGGTCTGTTTGAAAATCTTATCCTCGGCTCTCTAAACCCGAAAAACTTCCGCGACGCCGACCTCCTCTTTTTCTTAAAATCGGCGTATAAAAAAAGCGGCGATTTTTATGTATACATCGAACCGCAGGACTTTTATTCAAAGGCGGACTTGTACGATTTAAAGGTACTTTTGGAAAAAATCGAATATCCGTATTCGGGTATCGGCGAAGTGCAAAAACCGCTTCAAAAAAATACGACCCTGCACGGAGTCAGGCTCGCCTTTGTTTTAATGCCGCTGGCAATGATTATACTCGGAATCGTCATCGGGCTGACTTTTAAAGTAACGCCTCTAAACCATAAAATCGTATTGGAAGAATTAAAGCGGCTTGAAGAAGGCGGCAAAAAAGAAGACGCCCCGGAAAACACCAAGGCGGTGTGCGAACTTTTAACCGGCCTTCCCTACGGAAGATAAGAAGCGTTAACCGCACAGAGCGCAAAGAACGCAGAGCATGTAAGAAATTACAGTTTTTCTATTTCTTCGCGGGTTAAACCGGTAGCTTTTACGATATTCTCTAAAGATAAGCCCATATCAAGTAAGTTTTTTGCCGTTTCCAGCGCTTTTTGCCGGGCACCTTGAAACAAGCCTTTTTCAAGCCCGATAGCTTCGCCTTCTTCTCTGCCTTCGGCACGTTCATCGGCAAGGGTATCATAATAGTACTGCTCGGACAATTCCCGTGCTATACGCCGCTCTTCTTCGGTTACTTTGAATAATGTCGCTTCGGCCATTTCCAAACCCTCCTCCAGCGCACACAGTTTTTTGAGCATACCGCTTTGTTTATCTTGCGCATAGTTGCTTAAAAACCGTATCCAACAATCCTTTGCCGTATAATCCGCGATATCCTTACTCATAGTATACCCGATAAGTTCGTTTAACGCAACGTAAATAAACTGCATGATTGTTTCACCGCTTATCTCGGCCAGTTTGGCGTTTTCAGGAACATCACAGCCGAATACGGTTAAGCTTATCGCATAAAGCAAGTCATCGTTTTTCGGTTCTTTTTTAAGAAAACGGGAAGCGGTACGCGCCAGGTAGAGTTGTTTTCTACGTAAAAATGAGCTGCTCCAAAATTGCTGCATTTCGATGTTGACGATAAGGCCGTTGTCGGTTTTCACGAGTAAGTCCAAATAATAGGTTTCACCTTTGGGACTTTCGCGCGTAAGCTCGGTGTTCAGGATATCTGCCTTACGTATAGTGCCGTAAGTTTCTTTCAAAAAGGCATTGAGAAAGCTGATGAGTGCTTTGTTACCCTCTTCGCCCTTTGAAAACATCAACTTGAATACCCAGTCGGTTTTGGGGTTTAAGATTTCCGCTTTGTTTTCTGCCATAGTTTTACTCCCTTTGTCTATTTCAAATCCCGGCACGGATGCCGGTAAAAGCTTCAGATTGCCCTAGTTTGCGGCGCGCGCAAACTAGAAGCTAATAATCGCACAGGATGTGTGATTATTAGCCGTTCTCCTATACTGTTTTACAAGTGAACCACACCGAAATAGCTCCATTTTATTTCATTTCCGTACACGGATGTACGAAAAAGCTGCAAATACTCAGTTTTGTGCAGCAAAACTGAGGTTTAAAACCGAACACGAGGTTCGGTTTTAAAACAATTGCGAACCTAAAGCCGATTATTCGCGATGTTTTGGACGATAAAATACCGCACGTAAAACATCCTGTTTCAAATCCTGCACACGGATGTGCATAAAAGCCGTCAGTAATCAGTTTTGAGCTATGCTCAAAACTGGAGTTCAAAACCGCACAGGACGTGCGGTTTTGAAACAAACTCGACGTTAAAGAGAGCGGCGCTATTTCAGCCGCTCTCTTTAAACATTATAGGGGCGGATTTTCAAAAAATCAGACATTTTACAAAAAATATTGTGTGTGAGATTGAAGGGAACCGGCGGGTATAAGGAGGAAGCCGTTTAAAAGCGGCACAATCGGGGTTTGAACAAACCGGATTCGGCATAAAAACACAAAAAAAGCCCTGCACTTGCGCGCAGGGCTTTAGTCCAAGTACGGCACACGGGGCACCGTACTTTAAGCAATCACACCTTAGAGGGCGATTTTTGCTTTAAGACCGACCAAACCTTTTGTTGTGTACTTAGTAGAACCGGAAGTACCAAGTATTTTTGCTTTGGCTACTCCAAAAGCGGCGTCGTCCCAGAAAAGGGTAAGAGTAGTATTATCTATCAATCCCTTAACGATGACTTTTGCCTCGATAGCAAATTCGTCAGCGTTTATCACGTTGTCTTTATCGACTTTTGCACTGCCGTGTGTCCACAGGAAACCTGCAACGGGAACAACGGTAATATCGTTAACCTTAATGTCGTAGCTGGCGGCAAGACCGGCTTGCAACCCTTTTGCTGCAATAAGAGTGGTATAATCAATACCTAGAACAGAGGGAACTTTGCTGGCATCCTTACCGAGGTTGGCATAGAATAACGCAGCGGCTTTCAAACCATTTACGATTTCACCGGAATAAGCAGTAACCATAAGGGGCAAATTCGTTTTCATAGCGTTCTTCTTCAAATCAAAAGAAGTATATACGCTCACGCCGGGAAGAAGGGTATCGTCACCTTTGTCGTTTTGCTTTGTTTCATAGACCAATTTATTACCGAAGAAATCATAGAGTACTGAATTGTCGCTTGAACTCTTGCTCTTTGCAAAACCTAAGCGAACACCTGTACTAAGAGCATTCATTGAAACAGCGCTGGTAGAAGCAACCCAATTGTAATCGTTGGTCAGTGTATAGGTAAGTGTCGGCTGAATAAAGAAATCGTCGTTAAAGTTAAAGCGGTAGTCAACACCGGCGAACAAAGAGAAGTCACCTGCTCGATCCGCATCTTTCTGTGCGTCCGAAATAGGAGTATTTAAGCTTATATTACCGAGCACATAGGCAAAGCCTGCACCTGCGCGCAAATCTTTAATGGGGGTTGCTTCACCGTATACGCCCATTGCATATTTGTTGGTCCAATAAATCGGTTTACCTGCGCCATCTTTTTCCTTATTTGAACGCAAAGAACCTTCAACTTTAAACTTATCATTTGCATATCCTACAACAATTCCCTGATCATAGGCAACGTTGGTACCGGTTGTTTCAAACTTATCCGAAGGAGTGCGATTGTATTTATCGTTACTGTCCTTATAGTTTAAAGCATGGGGATACCAAAAGCTTCCGCCGTAGCTTAAATTTCCCGATTTGATTCCCATATATACAGGACCGAAGTGAATTTTAGCCGTATCGATTTCTACACGAATATCACTTGCATTATCATTATCTTTTTGCATAGTGAGCGCAAAATTATCATCTACGGTTACACTAGCTTGCAAACCTACGATTTTAATTTTCAGTTCGCCCCAAATACCGCTTCCGGTCGTGGATTTTTCACCACCGTTCATAAAATTCAACTTTAAACTGCCGTCGGTTTCATTTTTAAAACCGGTTTTTACCGTATCCAAGTTGATACCGAACGTAACAGCCGCACTGCCTTTAAACTCGGCTACCTTTACTTCGGCTGCGGGTTCGGCTGCAAAAACGGAGCATACCATTGCCAAAGCAAGAAAAATTACAAGAGCTTTTTTCATATCTTGAAAACCCTCCTTAGTCGTTAAAACTGCACGAAAGCAACGCTTTTTTTTTATGGTACAGTTTATCTTTACTTAAAAATAAGAATAGCATGAGTTAAGACAATCGTCAAGTATTTAGGACGTTTTTGGGCAGTTTTTTTTTACACATTCGACAAAAAATGTCAAAGTGTAAATTAAAATGCAAAGGCTTTTTCGTTTAAAACGTCAATATGCTTTTGCAAAGCGTCTTGCCGCGTAATTTCCGATAAAGCTTCCAATTGTGCAGGCGAAAAATATAAATGTACGAGGGGCGATTGAACGGTTGAATCTTCCATATCTTCGCCGCCTTCGGCCGTAAGCACAAAATAGGGTTTGCCTTTTTCAAGAAACTCGTAATTTGTTCTGAACTCCGTGTGTGCGGTACGCGCGGTACCCAGCACACCCCATGCAACCGAAAGGCCGCCTCTGTTAAAGGCGTTTTTGCGATCCGCTTTCCGTTCCGGCAGGGCCGATTTGTTTCCGGCGGCATATAAAGCGTAAGCTTGCGCATACAAGTCGATTCCTTCGGCAAGGCTGCGGCGCTGTTGTGCATCGAACATAAGCACAACGGAATTCATACCGTCGCGCAAGTGGGCTTCCACCACGTTGGTGCGCGGTACAAAATAAAGCCGTATTTGTGTCGGTTTTATTTTTCCGAACGACAATCGCAATGCCATAGCGTCTTCAAGACGTATGGGGTCGAAGTCGCCCAAAAAGGCGGGGTCGGCGCTTTGTTCGGTACTTTGTCCGTTCGGCGCGCCTTGTACGCTTTTACAAGACAGGCTTATAAAAACAAATATAAGCACTGCTACAAACCCTATAAACCTTAAACCCCATACACGGTTCGATTTTTTATTCATAATCGATATCCTCAACAATAATATGCTGCCGTGCGCCGGCAAAACCGCCGTGCGGCACGTATTTTTATACTTCAAATAAAAAACGGCATAAAAAAAAGTTACAGTTTTTCTATTTCTTCACGGGATAAGCCCGTACCCGCAACTATCGTATCGAGTTCAACGCCAAGCCGTTTAAAAGCCGCTGCCGTTTCCAGCGCTTTTTGCCGGGCACCTTTTTCAAGCCCGATAGCTTCGCCTTCAGTAACTCCCTTTGTGTAACCGAAATGTTCCCAAGAGGCCTTATCGTGTTCATACTTCATACGGTTTTCATACAGCCACCGCTCTTTCGGGTCCTGCAGCATTACGTCTACCGTTTCATTTGCCTGTTCCATAACAGGAGAA
>NZ_JACDIJ010000011.1:0-88816 GCF_050937815.1 Treponema sp. OMZ 840 | reverse complement strand
GATATCTTCGGCCTTGATTTTGTGCATGATGCGAAGATATTGGCTGAACTTGAAAATACACAAGAAGAAATTCGCTACGGGGAAGAACCCATTCCGCCGGATATTCCGAATGCCGCTGCCGAAGATATATTTAACGTTGAATCCGAACAAGACGACTCATCGCTTTTACAACTAAAAAAAGCGCAAGGAGAAAAACATGCGCTTATATCTGAAGATGATGATATTTTTGATGAAGAATTGAGAATCGGTGAAACTTCACCTCATAAAATCGAACCGCAACCTTCAAATGCCGATTCCGGTAATCATTTTTCCGATTTTAAAATCGGGATGCCCGATTTTTCGATACTTGACGTAACGAAAACGGACGATACAAAAGATTCCGATACGGATTCCGATACGGATAAACAGCTTCCGGTATTGCAAGCACAGGAAATTCAAACTGCGGATACGGATATTCAAGATGCGGATTTTGTCGAAACACTGCCTTTTAGTTTTACACTCGGCACGGTTCCCGTAAAACCGGATACGGTAAGTCCTGCAGAAGACAGTGTACCGATTCTTGAAAAAAACGGTTTATTTATTGTTTCCGAAGAAGCCGGTAACGATATTACCGAGCAAAACCTTGATACGGAATTTCAAAGTCTTGTTGATTCCGTTTTAAAATAAAAAGCTGAGCGAAGGAAGGAAGCTATGACTCATACGGCAGAGCTGGTTGTAAGAAGTTATGAATGCGATTCGTATAACCATGTAAACAATGCGGTATATTTAAACTATTTGGAATTTGCACGCATGGAATTTTTACATGCATGCGGTTTTGATTATAAGGCCGTATTCGATGCCGGCTATTATCTGTATGTGACCCATATCGACATTTATTATAGAGCTTCCGCCGTTCTCGACGACAAGCTTTTTATCGAAGTCAAACCCGTAAAATTAAAAAGCTTATCGGGCGAATTCCGGCAAAAGATTTACAAGGACGACGGAACCGTTTGTGTCGAGGCGTCTGTCAGTTGGGCTTGCGTTTCGTCAAAAACGGGGCGCCCCTCAAAACTGCCTGAAGCGTTTTTAGTTGAAGGCTTACGGCCGGAAAAATAAACGATACTTTGTTTAGGAGAAGTGCTGATGTCGATTTTGGAAAACAGCGGTTTTATATTGTATGTGCTTAAAAATATTGAAGTTATCATTTCGGTAATCAGCGTATTGATTGTGGTATACGGAACGCTTTCCGCCCTTGCCGCCTTACTAAAAACCGAATTGCTGCGCTTAAAATCAAAATACAGTGTACAGCGTTTGCGCGTTATCAGGGCGGACTTAGGCACTTACTTGCTTTTAGCTCTTGAAGTATTGATTGCCGCCGATATTATAAAATCGATTATAGAACCGGATTTGATTGACTT
The DNA here is from genome assembly GCF_050937815.1 of Treponema sp. OMZ 840. Taxonomy (NCBI): domain Bacteria; kingdom Pseudomonadati; phylum Spirochaetota; class Spirochaetia; order Treponematales; family Treponemataceae; genus Treponema; species Treponema sp. OMZ 840. The sequence goes on along the minus strand of NZ_JACDIJ010000011.1, from coordinate 87,419 downwards.
AGGGATTTTAGCGGGAATTGTTGCCATACGCACGGTACTTTCGGTTTTTTTGAACAAGGAAATTCAGGAAATCGATAAAGAGCGATCGGAAAATCCGGATATGTTTATAGGATTGTAATTGCTTTCACAAGCGCCGCCCGATTAAGGCGGCGCTTTTTTATATTTGCTCTTTTTAAAATTTAAGCTTCCATGCAATCGGAATTTCCCATGCAAATGAAGAATATCCGTTTCTCCACCATATGGGGCTTAAGTGCACGCCTGCGGAAAATACATTTGTTTTATTGATGTTCCATACAATATAGGGATTAATGTCCAACCGCGCGCCGGCTTTTATAAGATTATTAGGATCGTTTTTTATAAGGTCTGATCCGATACCCCAGCTTGCATTGATTCCGCCGAGAATTTCTTTTGTAAAACTCATATATGCGTCTACGCCGAGATAACCTGCAGGTCCCCAATCGGTATCCGTCCAAAAGGTTATTGCGCCTTCGGGTTTAATGCGGAATCCCTTAACTTCGAAATCAAGCAATGCACCGACTGTGTGTCCGCCGTCTTTTACGGTTGTAGAAGTATCGGTGAGCATATTCCAATATGCTCCGATAGTGAATCCCTTGACTGCCGTTGTCGAAACGCCTAAGTATAAATAATTTTCTCCTGCGTTAAAGGGGCCGTTATAAGCAAAACCGATACTGAACTTGTCTTTTATGTTTCCCCTAATACCGACACCTGCATTAAAATTTTTTCCGGGCCGCAGTACCGGCAAAGAAAAACCCGCTTCAAAAATATTTTCATATTTGTACCGGACAGCAAAGGCTTGTTGTGCATAATAATTTATAACTTTAAAACCCTTTTGCGGATAATCCTTATCTCCCGATATTTTGTTCGGCGAGTTTGCAAGATTAATTCCTCCGTAATAGAGCCTGTTATACGCAGTCCATTGCGGACCGGACGAGGGGCCGGGACCGACCGTCCAATTTAAATTCGTTCCCAAGCCGATATCCAAAGCTTTGATAGGTTTAATGACGACATTTACGTTTCTATCTAAAAATTCGGTTTGTATTCCGCCGGAGGAGGGTACAAGCTGCCATGTTATATCACCTGCGAAAACCAATTTGCCGACGCTTATATTTCCCGTAAAATAGTCGGTAAAGCCGAAAAATCGAACTTGCGAATTCTTTTGTACCGGCTGACCGAATGCAGCATGAACGGTATTCGAAAAGCCCGGATTTTGTGCTTGTGCGCACAACAAGCCGATCGATAAAATCACAATAACACATACCGATAGCAATTTTTTCATAACACTTCCTCCTGTGAAAGTAATAACTGAACAATTTTATCATCTTTTGATATATTTTTAAAGAGCTTAACGGTCATGTTGACTATGACGGAAAAAAATGTATACAATACGATTTTAGGAGTTTTACATGCGCATTCGTTTGCAGTCATTAAAAAAAACCTACGGAACGGACAGTGGAAATATTCATGCCGTTCGGGATGTATCTCTTTCTATCCCGTCGAACACCGTATACGGTATTATCGGCAAAAGCGGGGCGGGAAAGTCCACCCTGGTGCGTCTTATCAGCCTCCTCGAAAAACCCGACTCCGGTTCGATTTTGTACGATGATGTGCGTGTAGACAATTCCGATAAAAAAACGCTTATCGAACGGCGCCGCCGTATCGGTATGATTTTCCAAAATTTCAATTTATTCGGTTCGCGTACTGCCGGCGAAAATATCGCCTATCCTTTGGAAATTGTCGGAGTGCCTAAGCGTTCGATAAAAAATCGTACGGCGGAGCTTTTGGAATTGGTCGGTCTTGAAGGAAGGGAAAACGCGCCTATAAGCACTTTGTCCGGCGGACAAAAACAGCGTATCGCTATTGCCCGCGCTTTGGCAAACAAACCCGATATTTTATTTTGCGACGAAGCGACCAGCGCCCTCGATCCGCAGACGACGCGCTCGATATTGCTTTTAATACGCAATATTCAAAAACAAATGAATTTAACGGTGGTGATGATTACCCACCAAATGGAAGTGGTGCGCGATATTTGCAGCCATGTTGCCGTACTTGACGAAGGAAAAATCGCCGAATACGGTACGGTTACCGATATTTTCAGCCGCCCGAAAACCGCGGTTACAAAAGATTTTTTAGCAAATCTTGCCGTTTCGGCTCCGGCTTTTTCCGATACGGCGGCTTCCGTATCCGTATCGGCGGCCGAAGTACGGGATTTTTCCGGTACGGCCGAAAGTTCCGCCGGTGTACATCAGGGTTCAGGCAGTATACATCAGGACTCCGGCGGCGGCTTTGTGCGCTGGTCGAAAGAGGGGGGAAAATACATTTTACGTTTTATCGGAACGACAACCGGCGAGCCGGTATTAAGCCGTCTTTCGCGCCTTTTTGATGTGGAATTCAATATACGCGCGGGCGGTATTCAGCATTTAAGCGAGGGCGATGTCGGCACTTTGGTAACCGATATAAGCGGTGCTTCCGACGAGCTGAACAAAGCTTTACAGTGGCTTGAAAGTCAGGGCGTAATCGTCGAAATCGAAGGAGAAAATCGATGAGCAATGTACAAAACCTTATGCTGTTAGTCGGAAGAGCAACAGGACAAACCTTGATTATGGTATTCGCTTCAACTTTTTTTTCGGTTTTGCTCGGGCTTCCCGTCGGCATATTGTTGTGTACAAGCGATCCTGCAGGTATTCGCCCGCGTCCCCTTTTATACCAAGTGCTGACGCGTGCGGTAAACGTATTGCGTTCTTTCCCGTTTATTATATTGATGATTTTATTGTTTCCCCTGTCGCGGATTCTTGCCGGTACAAGTATCGGTACGGGTGCGACGATTATTCCGCTTTCTATTGCAGCTGCCCCCTTTGCGGCGCGTATTATAGAAACGGCTTTAAAGGAGGTAGACGCGGGGGTTGTGCAAGCCGCCCGCGCTATGGGTTCTACGAATTTTCAAATAATCGTAAAGGTTTTGCTTCCCGAAGCCCTGCCTTCTTTAACTGCCGGTATTACGCTTACGATAATAAACCTCATCGGTTATTCGGCAATGGCGGGCGCAATAGGCGGCGGCGGTTTGGGCGATTTGGCTATCCGCTACGGTTACCAGCGTTTTAGGCCGGACGTGATGGCGGTATCGGTTGCGGTTATTTTGGTTTTAGTGGAAATTATTCAAGCGGCAGGCTCAAAGTTAAGCGCCGCTCAAATGAAAAAAAGGTGATATTAATCACTATGATATAACGAAAGTTGACACTTTCTTCTTGACTTTTTATAGGAGTAGGTATGAAAAAGCTCACACGAACGATTTTTGCGGCAATTGCCGTATTGGCGCTTTTTGTTTCATGTACAAAGCAAAAAGATGAAAAGGTTTTAAAAGTCGGGGCAACTCCGGAACCGCATGCGGAAATGCTTAAGCTGGTGGTCGAAGATTTGGCTGCACAGGGCATTAAGCTGGAAGTAATCGAATTTACCGATTATGTTACACCGAACGAAGCTTTGGAAAGCGGGCAAATAGATGCGAATTTTTTCCAGCACTTGCCGTATATGGAATCCTTTAACAAAGAAAAAGGCTTTCACTTGGTAAATGCGGGAGGCATTCATATTGAACCGATAGCCCTGTATTCGAAAAAAATATCCGCTTTATCCGATATACCTGCCGGGGCCGTTATCGCAATTCCGAACGATCCTACAAATGAAGGTCGTGCTTTGTTGCTTCTTCAATCCGCCGGCTTAATTACATTGAATGCAAGCGCGGGTATTACGGCGACGCCGCAAGATATTGCCGAAAATGCAAAAAAACTGAAATTCCGCGAAATAGAAGCGGCTTCTCTTCCGCGTGTGTTGCCGGATGTTGACGCCGCTGTGATTAACGGAAACTACGCGATACCTGCGGGTTTACGCGCCTCTAAAGACGGCTTAGTCGTTGAAGGAGCGGATTCACCCTATGTGAATATTATTACCGTAAAAGCGGGTAACGAAAAAGACGCGCGCATTAAAGCTCTGGTTCAAGCCCTGTGCAGTGCAAAGATTGCCGACTTTATCGAAAAACGTTATCCGGACGGTGAAGTGGTTAAGGTGTTTTAATTTTCGGGATTTGTACCGAAATAACGGTTTAAAAAATCTTTCAGCTGCGGTTGTCCGAATCAGTCTTTGGACAGCCGCGCACTCTTTATGGACGGGCGTTTATCCTGAAACAAACAAACCTAAAATCGTTAAGAGGGTACCGAGTCCGGACATAAGTGTAAAGCGTTCATTTAAAAAAATTGCGGCGGCTATAACCGTAATAACCGGAATAACATAGATAAACAATGAGGTTTTTACGATGCCCAAATATTTTCCCGCGAGTGCCCATGCACTGTAGGTTAAAGCCGAAGCTCCGATTCCTAAAAATAAAAAATGTGCAATATATACGGGGTTTGAAAATCGTACCGCATTTATACCGATATCGGTTTCGATACCGGAAATAAGAGCGGGCGGAATCATTGTAATAAGGGCATAAAAAAATATACGCCGTGTGCTTTCCAGCGGCGGAAGGTTTAAATCGTTTACCTTTGTAATCAGTACCGAATAACCTGCCCAAATAATCGCCCCTGCAAAGGCTAAACAATCTCCGATCGGGTTCAGTTTGAGTTCGGTTGCACCGCTGAAGCTGATAAGAATAATACCGGTCATTGCACAGATAAAGCCGAGTATAAAGCGCAGACTGAGCGGTTTTGCTTGCGGTGAGTTTTTTAAACATAGTCGGATTGCCAGTGCCGTAAAAATGGGCGCCGTTGCAGCGATAACACTTACATTCGAGGCTTGCGTATATGAAAGTGCGATATTTTCCAAAAACTGATACAAGGTTATTGCAAAAATTCCCGCTCCGGCAAAATACAATTCCTGCCTTATGCGGGACGGCTTTCCGCTTGATGTGTCAAGTTTTAAAGGGCGCGGCGCTAAAATCCACAGGCCGGCATAGCCTGCAAAAAAACGCACAAAAAGGATTTCAATCGGATTAAAAGCTTGCAAAAGAATTTTTGTGGATATAAAGGTACAGCCCCATGTGAGAATGCTGAAGGTTAAAAATAAATATCCTACTATTGTTCGCTGCGATGTTTTATAGCGCATAATTATCCTAAACTTGCAATTTTTTTATGCAGTGCAATTACTTGCTGGCGTAAAAAATGGTCTACCGCATTTTTTTCTATAACACCCATGGTTTTGTTGTTTTCGCTGACGATAGGAACTGCGGTACAATCATTTTTTGAAAACAGTGTGTATAAATCCGTAATCGTTGTTTGAGGCGAGCATACAATATGTACGGGTTCCATAATGTCCATTGCTAAAAGGCTTTCATACCAGTCCGACATTATTAACGCATCTTTTAACCGTTCCAAAGTAATAAAACCCGTCAATGTTCCCTCCGCATCTTTTACCGCATAGTTTAAATTCGGATGCCGGCTGAATGAATTCAATATGGAGCTTAATTTCGATGTTTCAAATACGATAGCCGGTGATGAAGGCGAACAAACTTTTTGATTGTTCCATGCAACATCGGAAACGGTTACGGTTTTCATTAAATCTTCTTCGGTAATATCCAAATTGCATTCGCCGGCCTTTTCGATACCGTGTTTTACGCATACCGGCCCTATAAGCTGTACGATAAAGGTTGTCGCGGTGATGATAAGTAAAACGGTGGGGCCGACGCTGCCGGCAAAATCGTGGCCTGCGGATATTGAAAGCCCGATTGCCACTCCTGCTTGACTTAAAAGACAAAAGGGCAGATATTTACGGACAGCTTCGGGAGCCTTTGTAAGACGGGAACCGAACGTTGCACCGATTGTTTTTCCGACTGTACGTAAAAAAACGTATAATACTGCAAGAAGGGCGACAAAGGCGGTTACGTTCCATACATTGAGTTTTGCCCCGACAAGTACAAAAAACAAAACGTAAATCGGCGGCGTAAAATTTTCGACTAAGGTAAAGGTCGGCCTTGTTTTAGCGGGCGCAAAATTTACCATAAAAAAGCCCAATGCCATTGCCGCTAAAATCATGTCCAAGTGCAAAAAACCTGCAATGCCTGCGGATAAAAAAAGTGCACCCAGCGAAAACCCTAAAATACGGCCGGGGTCTGTCATAACATTCCGGATAATAAGGCTTAAAAAAAAGCCTATAAGGCTTCCGAGCAACACGGAACCTCCGATATTGTATGCCAATAATAAAAGCTGTTTACCGAAACTTGCCGTATGCGCTCCCAAAAGGCTTGCAGCTACGGAAGAAGCAAGGGCGTATAATACAAGGGCAACGGCATCATCCATTGCCACTATACCTAAAACCGTGGTTGTAAGCGGGCCGCGCGTTCTGTTTTCGCGCAGTACGTCCGTTGTCGCTGCCGGTGCGGTGGCCGAAGAAATCGCTCCTAAAATTAAGCCGAGAGAAAGCGATGCCGGCGCATTTTTTGTTACCGCAAATGACACTGCCGATATACAAACGGATACGATAATAAAGGGAACAATGGATTCAAAAAGCAAAATACCGACAAATTGTTTTCCGTATTTTTTTATAACTTGTGCTTTTAATTCTCCGCCTATCATAAAGCCGATGAGGGAAAGGGCAATACTTGAAAGCGGATCCAATGCGGTGATAACGTTTGCCGACAATATTTGAAAGCCCGATTGTCCGATTAAAATACCTATGACGATATAGCCGACCACTTGAGGAATTTTCAGTTTTTGAAACAAGCGCCCGCCTAAAGCGCCCAACAGTAAAATGAGGCCTAACAAAAGGATGAGGTTTGTGCTTTCAAGACGCGAAAAATGCATAAATGCGGGAAGAAATTCAGCAAGTTTGTTCATAATTCTTATAGTATATTCTTTTGTAAAAAAAAGTAAAGAAGAAACCAAATACGGCGGCTTTTCGGCATATTGCAGGGCATCAAAAAACATGTTATAGTAAAGTAATTTGAAAATAAGTAAATGTTGTAGTCGGATAAGCGGAGGTGTGTTATGACAAAATGGGGAGCATTTGCGGTCGGTTTAGCGGTCGGCGGTTTGACGGTTGCGGTTGCCCGTAAAGCGGGTTTTAAAAAAGTATGCGCGAAGGTTATAAGTGCGGGCTTGCAGTTAAAAGACGATGCGTCCGCCTTTGTTGAAACGGTAAAAGAAGACGCGCAGGATATTGCCGCGGAAGCGAAATTCAATAAAAAAACCAAAGCCGCCGCAAAATAACACAGAGGCATACCCCGAAGGCTTTAAAAAAGCAGCTTATTGTTTTGAGGTATGCCGCAGGTAACGTATGGATTTTTATATTGCTCACCGATTGCCGGGACGCGTGCGTTTACGGTATGACCGGAAATCTCTTGTTCCCGCGCAAGCTGCACTTGTGCAAACACTCGTGTCTTTGCAGGACGGAATCGACTCGGTAACGGTAAATCCCGTTTCCGGCAGTATTTTAATTGAATATACCGATATTACGGAAAATCAAGCAATCGCCTATGTAAAAGCTTTGGATGATTCGTATTTGGAAAATAAAGAATTGTTAGTGCACGTAGGCGTTTCGGAAGTACAGGAAAGCTTGCTGCAATCCCTGTTATTTCTTTGCATAGAGTTTTTTATAAAAAAGCTTTTTCCTCTGCCCTTGCGTAAATTCTTATCCATATTTGCGATAGCGCCGCGGATAAAAAAAGGTATCAATGCCGTTTTATCGGGTATGCCTTTTTGCGCCGCTACCCTTGATGCAACGGCCTTAGCTTTATCGTATGCTTCGGGCAATTTTAATACGGCAAATACCATCGCAATGTTTTTAAACATGGGCGATGTTTTGGAAGATTACACGCGGCGTAAATCATACGATAACCTTGCCCAATCCTTTTTAAATACGCAGGAAACGGTACAAATCGTTCAAAACGGAAACGAATCTTCGGTTTCCGTTTCAATGCTGAAAACGGGAGATACGATTGTAGTCCGTGCCAATTCGGTTATTCCTGCAGACGGAACGGTGGTGTCGGGAGAAGCTACCGTTAATCAAGCGGCGATGACCGGCGAAAGTTTGCCGGTACAAAAAAATGCGGGAGATTCGGTATTCGCTTCTACAATCGTAGAAGAAGGAGAGTTGTATATTTGCATAAAAGCGTGCGGCAGAGAAACGCGCGTCAGTAAAATAGCTTCTATGATTGACCGTATGCAGTCGCTTAAAGCCGCTTCGCAAATCCGCTCCGAGCGCACCGCGGATAAGCTTGTATTTTATAATTTTTTGCTTGCAGGCCTTACCTACGCGTTTACGCGCGATTTTGTAAAGGCGTCCTTTACGCTGCTTGTAGATTATTCGTGTGCGATGAAACTGTCCGCCCCCGTGTGCGTACTTGCCGCAATGAAAAACTGTGCACAAATGGGCATTACCGTAAAAGGCGGAAAATTTTTGGAAGATTTTGCCCGTGCCGACACCATTGTGTTCGATAAAACCGGAACTCTTACCGAGTCTTCTCCGAAGGTAAAGCGTATTGTCGCCTTCGGCGGTAAAACCGAACGGGAGGTATTGAAAATTGCCGCTTGTTTGGAAGAGCATTTTCCTCATTCTTTGGCACGTGCCGTTGTAAAAGAAGCTGCAGAGCGCGGAATCAATCATCGGGAAGAACATACGAAGGTATCGTACATCTTAGCACACGGTTTGGTATCTACGCTGAAAAAAGACGAATTGAGAATAGGCAGCGCTCATTTTATATTTGACGATGAAAAAATTCCGAAAACTCCGGAGGTTGAGCGCGTAATTTCAGAACTCGGACAATCCGGTTGTTCTCAATTATATTTGGCAATCAACAACGAACTTGCAGGTATTATCGCAATAGAGGATCCCGTGCGTGCCGAAGCAATGGATGTGATAAAAGATTTGTATGCACTCGGTGTTGCAAACATCATTATGCTTACCGGCGACGGTCCCGAAACGGCGCGTACCATTGCGCACAAAACAGGCATACTCAGCTATGAAGCTCAAGCCCTGCCCGACACAAAGGCCGATTTTATTAAAAAGCTGAAAAAACAGGGGCGTAGGGTTGTTATGATCGGTGACGGTATTAACGATTCGCCTGCGCTTTCGGCTGCCGATGTCGGTATTGCAATGGCTCAAGCTTCCGCCATTGCAAGCGAAACGGCCGATATTCTGCTGCCTGCGGACGGGCTGCATTCGCTGCCTTTTTTGCGCCTTATTGCAATGAATTTGATTGAGCGCATACAAACCAACAACGATATTATTATCGGCGTCAATTCCGCATTGATTGCCGGCGAGCTTTCGGGGCTGCTTTCATCGTCGTCCGCCGCTTTACTGCATAATGCGTCAACCGTTGCGGTCGGCATGTCGGCAATGCGCCCCCTTGTTTGAAAAAAGCGAGCGAGTATGGTTATTTCAAGTTTTTTTCCGGGCCGTATACGGCTGCGCCATGCCGTTTTAAAAGATGCTGCCGTTGCCGACGCTTTAAAATCCGCCGTCGAATCCCATGCAGCGGTTAAACATGTCGAATGCAATACTCATACGGGAAGCGCCCTTATCGAATATACGCCCGAAGAGCTTCCGCTTCAAAAGTTCGAGCTGTTAAAAAACGAAATTCTTTGTCTAAAACGCTTATGCGATTTTTATGACGAAAAAAAGAAAACACAACTTTTATCGGCTATAAAAAAACTTGCCGAAAAATTGCATGAGTAAAGGGCAAAAATACCGGCTGATTTTCGAATTCTTATACAAAATCCTTGACAGATTCAAAAACATGGTTTATTGTTAATTTGTGGAATCGATTCCACAAATTAACGGTTCATTTAAGGAGGATATTCAAATGAACAAAAAACGAATCATGTTTGTTGTGTTTGTTTTATTTTTGATCTGTTCCGTATCAATTTTATCGGCAAAGGGTACTACAGAAGAAAAAAAAGACGGCGCACCGAAGTATGCTATTATTTTAAAAACGCTCGGAAACTCTTTTTGGGCTGCAATGAAAGAGGGAATTCTGGAAGAAGCGAAAAAACAGGGGGTAGAGGTTGATGTTTTTGCCGTTCAATCTGAAAGTGATACGGAAGGACAGTTGCGCCAATTTGAAAATCTGCTCGGAAAAAAGTATGCTGCCATAGGATTTGCGCCGTTGTCGCCTATTAACCTTGTTCAACCTGCCGCCCAAGCATATAAAAAAGGGGTTAAACTGGTAAACATTGATGAACGGGTAGATATGGGACAGCTTAAAAATGCGCAAGCAAATGTATTTGCTTTTATTACAACCGATAACAAAGCGGTAGGCGCAAAGGGTGCAACGTTTATCATTGAAAAATTGGGTGCTGACGGCGGTGAAGTTGCCATTATCGAAGGCATGGCCGGAAATGCGTCGGGCGAGGACCGTAAAAACGGTGCAAAAAAAGTTTTTGAATCAAAATCGAATATAAAGCTCGTTGCAAGTCAGCCTGCCGATTGGGATAGAACAAAGGCTCTTGACGTTGCGGCGAATATGATTCAACGCTACCCGAAGTTAAAAGGTATTTATTGTGCAAACGATACTATGGCGTTAGGAGCGGTACAAGCGGTTATTAATGCCGGTAAAGCCGGCCAAATAGTAGTTGTCGGAACCGACGGAGATCCAGAAGCTTTATCTTTTATAAAACAGGGAAAATTATCTGCAACGGTCGCTCAGGATCCTGCAGAAATCGGAGCCGAATCTTTACGCCGTATGATAGCTGCTGTAAAGTCCGGTACGCAAATTGCAGTAAACGCGCAACCCGATTTTATTGCTGTCGAGTCAAAACTTATAACCGAATAATTTAATGATTTTCAAAAAGGGGTATTTAAAAAATATTTCCGTATAAAATGCCCCTTTTAAAATCGGAGAAATACATGAAAACAGTTGTACGGATGAGTAATATTACAAAAACCTTTACAGGGGTTCATGCTCTTGAAGATATTAATTGGGATCTGTGTTCCGGTGAAGTTCATGTTATTCTCGGTGAAAACGGTGCCGGTAAGTCAACCTTAATAAAGCTTTTGAGCGGTGTTTTTATTCCCGACAAAGGGTCGATTACGATTGAAAACACTGATTATGCATATCTAACGCCGGCGCTTGCAAAAAAACTCGGGATAGGTGTTATTTATCAGGAATTAAGTATTATTGATGAATTATCGCTTGCAGAAAATATATTTTTAGGTTGTTTGCCTGAGAAAAAAATCGGCTTTTTACCTGTTGTTGATAATGTAAAGATATATGAACAATCAAAAATAATTCTTGAAAAATTAGGCTTAAAGTATAATCCGAATGACAGTGCCGGCCTTTTATCCATTGCGGAAAAGCAATTGCTTGAAATAGCGCGTGTTTTTACGGCAAAAGCACGTATCATTATTATGGACGAGCCTACATCTTCGTTAACTGTTGAAGAGACAAAAAAGCTTTTCGCGATAATACAAAAACTAAAAAAGGAAAATGCGGCAATTGTATATATTTCACATAAGCTTGAAGAAATTCCCATTGTCGGAGACCGCGTAACGGTATTAAAAGACGGAAAATATATCGGTACGAAAAATGCATCCGATATAACTGTCGATGAAATGATATCGATGATGGTCGGCAGAGAATTAAATCGCAACAGACAGGTATCCGCTAAAGATTTTTCACTATATGATACCTGTTTGACCGTCAATAATCTTTCTCGGCTTGATCAAAGGGTTAAAAATATCAGTTTTACATTAAAAAAGGGAGAAATATTGGGCTTTGCAGGGCTTATAGGGTCGGGGAGAACGGAGCTAATGGAAGCTATTTTTTCGGTAGTACCGACGGATTCAAAAAGTAGTATTTTCTTAAATGGGAAAAAACTGACACATAAAAATCCTTATGGAGCTTTAAAAAGCCGCATTGCCTTTATTACAGAAAATAGAAGAGAAACAGGTTTTTTCGGCAATTTTTCAATTCAGGAAAATATTTCCGTATCATCCGAGATTCTCAATTCAAAGATGGGCGGTATGTGGGGGATGATTTCTCCAAAACTTGATAAAAAGGTTACCGAACAGGCAAAAAAACTGCTGAATATAAAATATACTTCCGCCAATCAATATATTACGGAATTGTCCGGCGGTAATCAGCAAAAATGTTTGATAGGCAAATGGCTTGCATGTAATCCCGATATTTTTATTTTTGATGAGCCTACTCGGGGAATTGATGTCGGCTCAAAATCGGAAATCTATAAAATTCTGAGAAATCTTGCAGATTCGGGTAAAGGGATTATTATGGTCTCTTCGGAATTACCGGAATTGCTTTTTATAAGTGATAGAATCATTGTTTTTAATAAAGGTGAAATTACAGCAGAAATGTCTGCCGATTCCGCTACTGAGGAAAATATTATGCGCGCAGCTACCGGTTCTTTTGTCCGGCAAAAATCATAAATCATATATGAATTATAAATTACAGGGAAAGGGTATGAAGATTTATTCATTTAGAAATTTTTGGTCAAAGTTCGGAACGCTTGCTATTTTAATCTTTCTTGTACTTTTTATCGGTATTATTTCCAACGGATATTTTTTGACTCCGGAAAATATCGTTCAAATTTTTTTACAAAGTTCGATAACTATTCTTATTGCAATAGGAGAATTTTTTGCTATCCTTTTAGCGGGAATAGATCTTTCTGTCGGGGCTGTCATGGCGTTAACGGGACTTGTGTCTGCAAAATTATTAACTGCGGGGATGCCTGTAATTGTCGCTATTGCGGCGGGATTGTTTTTAGGAATTGTACTTGGTGCTTTTAACGGGGCATTGGTTAATTCTACCGGTTTACATCCGTTTATTATAACATTGGGTACACAGGCTATTTTCAGGGGAGCTACCCTTATTATTTCAAATGCGCGTTCCGTTTTCGGCTTCCCCCCGGTTTTTATGCAAACTGTCAGCGGTGTTTTGCTGGGGATTCCGGTTCCCGTAATTATAGCCCTTGCATTTGCGGCTTTGTGCTCATGGTTCACAAAGCGGACAAAGGCCGGTCGTAATCTGTACGCTATAGGAGGTAATAAAAATGCCGCATGGTATAATGGAATTGCCGTGAAAAAACATACGCTTTTAGCTTTTATCATATCCGGTTTTGCCGCAGGTCTTGCCGGAATTGTAACTATTGCAAGATTGGGTGCCGCCGAACCGCAAGCCGGTATAGGCTTTGAAACATATGCCATTGCGTCAACGATAATCGGCGGAACCAGTTTTTTTGGAGGGATAGGCCGTGTGTGGGGTGTTGTTATAGGAGGTTTAATTATCGGAGTAATTAATAATGGCTTGAATATATTAAATGTCCCTACCTTTTATCAACAAATTGTTATGGGTTCATTGATTATTATTTCAGTGTATTTGGATCATTTTGTTTCAAAAAAGAAATAGGAGAAATGTATGTATAAATTTTCACCTTCACTCATGTGTATGGATTTAACCCGCTTTAAGGAACAAATACTTTTTTTAAATACTGTTGCCGATTATTTCCATATAGATATTATGGACGGTCATTTTGTCCCCAATATTACGCTCTCTCCTTTTTTTATTTCCGAATTAAAAAAATTGAGTGCTAAGCCTATCGATTCACATTTGATGGTACAAAATCCGCAAGAAATTATGAATGCCTGTATTAATGCCGGCAGTGATTTTATATCTTTACATCCTGAAACTATAGGTGCCAAAGCATTTCGTTTGATTGACGAACTTAAAAAACGAAATATAAAAGTCGGGCTTGTCTTTAATCCTGAAGTTTCCGTTCAACATGCCGAGTACTATCTTGAATTTGCAGATAAAATTACCGTAATGACCGTTGATCCCGGATTTGCAGGGCAACCGTTTATTGCACAAATGTTGAAAAAAATTGAAAATATCCGTGAGATACGTGAAAAAAACGGCTACGGATATGCAGTAGAGATTGACGGTTCCTGCAACCGCCGTACATTCGCCGATCTTGTAAAAGCCGGCGGCGAGATTTTTGTTGTCGGTACTTCCGGTCTATTCGGCCTTGATCCCGACATAAAAACGGCATGGGAAAAAATGCTGTTTTTATTTAATGAAGCTGTTTTATAACTTATAATCCGATTTTTAAATAAGGAGAAAATATGACTGTAGAACCTTTTTATACCTATATTGACAAGGATACAAAAAAACTCGATAAAGCAAATGCGGAGTCTGTCGTTACATTGGGAGAAATGGCGGATTCTTTTGCAGATAAAAATTCGGCTTTAGCGATGTCCGACAAAGTTGTTTATCGTGTTTTTAAACGTTCGGTGGATGAAAAAGCCGGAGAACTTTTACAGTGTACTACGGAAATCTTACCGGGGCTGTGTGCCGGTGAATTTTTTATGACGCGCGGGCACGGGCACATATGTAAAGAGTGTGCGGAAATATATTTAGGAATAAGCGGTAAGGGTCTTGTTTTAATGCAACATGATTCCGAGTTTAAATATGAAGAATTAGTACCGGGAAAAGCGGTTTATATTCCCGGCGGCTGGAATCATCGAACAGTGAATGTTTGTGTAGATGAAAGTCTTTTCTTTTACAGTGTTTGGCCTGCACAGTCGGGATATGATTACTCTGCATTGGAAAGAATCCCTTTTTTATATCGTGTATATGAAGAAGATGATGCATATTGTTTGCGGGGCACCTTATAATGTCTTTAGAATATATTCTGGGTATTGATGTCGGAGGAACGAATACTCGGATGGGTATTGTAGCTTCCGATTTATCTATATGCCGCGATTTAACAATTTCAACTGCAATTTTTGCGGATCAAGATAACACCGTCAGTAATTTTTTAAATTTAGTTGACGATTTTTTATGCCAAGGAAAAGAATCTGTTTCAGCTATGTGTTTCGGGTTCCCTTCAATAATTTCAAAAGATAAACTGGTTATCCTTCAAACGCCGAATATCTCAGGGCTTGACCGTATAGAAATGGTAAAACTTGCTGAAGAACGCTTTAATATACCCGTGTTCCTTGAAAAAGACGTAAATCTTTTACTTCGCTATGATATAGAAAAACTGGGATTAAAAGAATTGAGCCCTGTATTGGGATTTTATATAGGTACGGGATTTGGAAATTCAATTTATATACATAAGAAATTCTTTTGCGGGGCTAACGGTGCTGCCGGTGAACTGGGGCACATTCCTCTTTACATGAATAATGAATTATGTTCCTGCGGAAATACGGGTTGTGTGGAAACGATTGCTTCAGGAAAATACCTGGTAGAACAGATAAAGAAAAAATATCCGAAAACGGAAATAAAGGATTTTTTTAGATATCATAAAGATGAAACTTTTGCAAATGAATTTATAGAATTACTGTCATATCCTGCTGCGGCGGAAATGAATATTTTTGATCCCTTTGCCGTTGTCTTTGGGGGAGGTATTGTATCTATGCAGGGGTTTCCCAAAGAGAAATTAATATCTGAGGTAAAAAAAAGGCTGCGGTATCCGTATCCGCAGCAAAGTGCATCTTTCTATTTTTCGGAAGACACAAATAATGCAGGTGTTTTAGGTGCGGCATACAGTGCCTTTGATAGACTTGCGTAACGCAGCGGTGATAGTGTACACTTGTGCGTATGGAAAAGCTTTGTATCGCGGAAATTGCACGGGTTGTCGGTGTCGCTCAATCAACCGTATCCCGTGCTCTCAATAAGTCCGGATATGTTGCGCCGGCAACACATAAAAAAATTATGGAGGCGGTAAATACGCTCGGATATAGGCGAAACCGCATTGCACGAAATTTACGTACCCGTAATTCAAACTTTGTAGGATTTATTATTCCCGATATCTCAAATGAATATTTTTCAATGCTTGTAAAAGAAGTTGAAACCGGCCTGCGTTCGGAAGGATATGCGTTGTTTTTATGCAACACCGATGAAAATGTCGAAACGGAAGAATTTTATATAAACTCACTGTTGGATAATCAAGTTGCGGCTGTAATTATAGCTGCTGCCGGCGGCAAACTTTCTTCCGCTCTTGAACAAGCTCAGATTCCGGTTATTCTTGTAGACAGGAATATTAAAAATATTTCCATAAAGCAAAAGTGCTTAATTTGTAGCGATAATGAAGCCGGCGGTAAAAATGCTGTTCAAACACTTTATGACAGAGGGGCACGAAATATTTTGCTAATAGGCGATGAACGCCATATTTACGGGGCAGAAAACAGAATTCGTGCGGCACAAAAGCATGCACATTTTTTGGGAATATCCGTATATACGTCTTTTACCCATGTATCTTTTTCAGGCGGTTATAAACTTGTGTGTCATATGCTGCAAACAAATCCTGCAATTGACGGAATATTTTGTGTTACCGATACAATTGCATTGGGTGCTCTACGCGCTGTTATTGAAAACGGAATAAAAGTTCCCGAAAAAATACAAATTATCGGTTTTGACGGTATCAATATCGGTTCGTATGTAAATCCTGCTCTTACAACATATAAACAAGACGTTGTAAAAATGGGACGTACTATTGTGTCTGCAACGGTGAATCTTATCGATGAACAACAAACCCGTGCCGTTATAAAGTTACCGGTGTCGCTTGTTGAAAGAGAAACTACTCGCAGTCTTTTATTGTCGCAGGAGCAATTATGAATAAAGAAAAAATCATTATAGACACGGATCCGGGTATAGACGATGCCGTAGCTTTGGCGATTGCTTTGTTCAGCGATAAACTTGATGTTAAATTAATTACAACTGTCGCCGGCAACGTTTCGCTGGAAAAGGTAACCGCAAATGCTCTGAAGCTGCTCACCTTTTGGAATAAAAAAATACCCGTAGCGCGCGGCGCCGAACGGCCTCTTATAGAAAAATTTATAGACGCTTCCCATGTTCACGGACAAAGCGGTTTGGCCGGTTTTGACTTTCCAGAACCGGATATGTCGCTTTTTTGCACCGAACACGCGGTTGAAAAAATGCGTCAAGTGATAATGGCTGAGGAAAAAATTACCCTTGCTGCTATCGGTCCGTTGACAAATATAGCCCTTTTGTTTGCAATGTACCCCGAAGTAAAGCCGCACATTTCGCGTCTTGTTATTATGGGCGGTTCTTTAACACGCGGGAACAAAGGAGTTATGTCGGAATTCAATTTTGCAACCGACCCTCATGCGGCAAAAATGGTATTCGATTCAGGTGTTCCCCTTGTGATGGCCGACTTGGATATCGGGCGAAAAGCAAGTATTCCGGGAGCCGATATAGAAAAGATTCGGAGTTTTGGAAAAACCGGCACTATGTTGTATGCCCTATTAAAAAAATACCGGAGCGGAACCTTCACGTCAGGCTTGCGCATGTATGATTCCTGTGCCGTCGCCTATATTTTAAAGCCCGAACTTTTTACAAGCGCCCAAGTGTTTGCCGATATTGAATTGTCGGGAACTTTAACTGCGGGCTGTTCCGTTGTCGATATGAACGGTTTTTTACAAAAAAAAGCAAATACAACCGTGTTTATCGATGTGGATGTTCCGGCTTTCCGGTTGTGGTTTACGGAATCTTTGTCGAAGTGCGATTGAGGAGCTTTTAGAACGGAGGATACATAATGAAAAAAATACTTGTTATCGGAAGTTTGAATGTAGACATGGTGGTAAACGTGCCTCACATGCCTGTCGCCGGGGAAACGATTTTAGCCGGTAATATGGAATTGGTACCGGGAGGAAAGGGGGCCAATCAAGCCTATGCCGCCGGCCGCTTGGGGGCACATGTAACAATGTTCGGGGCTGTCGGGTCCGATTCATATGCCGATATCGAAAAACAAAGTCTTTCCTCCGCCGGAGTCGATACATCACATCTTTTGGTTCGCAAAGATAAATCAACCGGTTTGGCTTGGATAACCGTAAATGATGAAGGAGATAACAGTATTATCGTTATTCCCGGCGCAAACGCAACTGTAACGGAACGGGATATTGCGGCTCATGATTGTTTGATAAGAGATTGCGACATTTTGTTATGCCAGTTGGAAATCCCTCTAAAAACCGTTGTTTATGCCGCAAAACGTGCAAGAGAATTGGGAAAAACCGTTATCCTGGATCCCGCACCCGTACCGCAACAATTCCCTGAGGAATTATACTCTTATATCGACATTATAAAACCAAACGAAAATGAAGCTGCCCAACTTTTAGGCGAACAAGTAAAAGGCTGTGAAGAAGCATCGGATAAACTGCGTGCGAAGGGAATACAAAATGTGCTCATTACTCTCGGCCCAAAAGGTGCGTATATAAACTCCGAAAAAGAAGGAAAACACTTGCTTTCGGTGCGTTCCGTGCCGGTTGTCGATACCACTGCTGCGGGAGATGCCTTTACGGCGGCATTGGCGGTACGCCTTGCTTCCGGTTTTTCGTTAGTGCAGGCTGTGCGCTATGCAAATGAGGTAGCTACAATCGTCGTTACACGGCGGGGGGCGCAAACATCGATTCCGAGTGCCGAAGAGGTTTTGTTTGACAATTAACGATATAGCCGAACTTGCAGGTGTTTCAATTTCAACTGTTTCAAAGATAATTAACGGAAAGGATAACGGTATAAAAACGGAAACGCGTGAACGTGTACTTAAAATCGTTAAAGATTACCGTTATAAACCCTATGATTTTATAAAAAAAAAATACGAATTCAAAAACTTTTTTATTAGGACTCTTTTTGTCCGGTATTAGAAAGCATGATTCCTTTCAATACGGTTTTTTAACGGAAGCCGAAAAACAAGGATATCAAGTGCAGATTTGCTTTTCCTCTTCCGCCGGTAACGAAAGAAAGAATATTGCAGCTTTGTGTAAAAATAATCCGGATGCTCTTTTGTGGGAACCTGTTGATGAAAAAAATATGCAAAGTATTTTTTTGTTAACTCAAAACAAAATTCCTTTTGTTATGTTGAATGCTGAAAAATCGGAATTCGGTATTGTGTACGATTATACAAAGGCCGGTTATGCAGCTGCAAAAGAACTTATCAAATTGGGTCATAGAAAAATATACTGCTTATGTGATAAAACTGAATTTTGGGAGCAAAAAATACGGCAAGGGGTGGAACGTTGTTTGTTCGATCATCATAGTGCATTCATTGAATCAAAAGATTTACAAGAAGCACTATCC
This sequence comes from Treponema sp. OMZ 840, assembly GCF_050937815.1. Taxonomy (NCBI): domain Bacteria; kingdom Pseudomonadati; phylum Spirochaetota; class Spirochaetia; order Treponematales; family Treponemataceae; genus Treponema; species Treponema sp. OMZ 840. The sequence continues at coordinate 68,368 of NZ_JACDIJ010000011.1, read as the reverse complement.
GTTCATCATTGTTCGGCAATTATATGCTGTGGGTGGGATAAAGCATTATGGGTATATGAATATACCCAAGTTCATAAATTTTGTATACCGCGTGATATTTCTGTGTTATGTATTGATGATGAAATGAATATAAAGCCGTTTCCGCCGCTATCGGTTATTTCCTTATCTTTATACAATTTTGGAAAATATGTTTGTAATTGTTTGATACAAAGAATTGAAAAAAATAAGCTTAAAAAGCCTTCCTATAGTGAAGAATTTATTTGTAAAAATACCAAGAGTATGGATTTCCCCTCCAGGTTCCGTTCAAAACGTATTATTGTTATTGGAAGTATAAATATGGATATATTGCTTTCAGTAAAAAATCATCCGCAAACAGGTGAAAGCGTTCCTGCAAACAGTGTTTCAATGATACCGGGAGGTAAAGGGATAAATCAAGCTGTCGGCGCAGCAAAACTTGGAGCGAAGGTTTCTTTAATCGGCGGTATAGGCAGGGATTTTGATGGTAATGTAATTTTGAACGTTTTGCACGAAAATACGGTGGATACATCTGCTGTACTCATTGATTGTGAAAAACCTACGGGTAAAGCTTATATTCATGTTCAAGCGGACGGCGAAAGCGGTATTGTGCTCTATGGAGGAGCAAATCTATCCGTTTGTGCGGATACGGTTTCGCAAAATGAAAAATTGTTTACGGATGCCGCATTTTGTCTTTTACAAACAGAAATCCCTATGCCGGCGGTAAAAAAAGTCATCGAAATTGCACAAAAAAATAAAGTTAAAATTATGTTAAAACCGTCCGCTATTGCACAAATTGATGAAACGCTTTTAAGCGGAATAGACTATTTTATTCCAAACCGTAAAGAACTGGACCTTTTGTGTCCTATCGTAGGAACTATAAAAGAAAAGGCAGCATGGTTTTTGGAAAGAGGAGTCAAAACTATTATAGTAACGCTTGACAGTGAAGGATGTTATATGTGTCAAAGGGATCATGAACTATATGTCCCTGCCGCTCCTTTTACGGCGGTTGATACAACCGGAGCTGCCGATGCTTTTATATCTGCATTAGCCGTTTGTTTATTGGAAGACAAAGAACTGTCCGATGCTTTATTATATGCCGTATGTGCGGCAGGATTTTCCATAACAAGGACGGGTGTTGTTCCCTCGTTAATCGATTCGGCAACACTCCGGCACTATATGCATAAATTTCACTGATTTTTACTGCCGCGCGGTATCTTTTCAGCATATTTATTTGCTAAGCTTTACCTCATTTTTTTCCGATAAATAGATGATGGAGTTACTCATGAAGCGTTCTGAGCGCGGTTTTATGGCCGCCGGTATTATAGTGCTTGCCGTTTCCGCCTTGTGTACGGTTTCTCTTATACTGCAATTTCTCGATTTCGGTTTTACGGATCCGATTAAGGCCGTTTTTTTATATAGATTCGGCCGTATGCTTTTTTCCGTATACGGTTTTTCGTCTTTTTTAATTCCGCTATATGTTTTTATTGCAGGACTTATGCTTTTTTCTTCGCAGTGGTCTGCAAAAAAAGTATTGTACTTACTGTTTTCGGTTGTTCCGTTTTTTACCGTTGCCGCGGTCGAGTTTTTTGTAAAAAAAATATTTACTGCCCCTACCTTTACTATCGGTATTATTCGCATTACAACCTTTGTTTTAGTCAGCGTTCTTTTGTGTTTGATTGAATATATTGCAATCGGTTTGATAGGCGATTTTTTTATCAGCACTGTTAGAAATAAAAAACAACGGAAAAATGATAAAAAACCGAAAAATAAAGCAGAATCCGTTTTATCGGCATCAGCGGCACCTACGGAAAATAAACACGATGCGGTAAGTCAAAATCTTGATGAGCCGGAGCCGGCAGTTTTTTTTGCGGATTTTGATGAAATTCCTGACGCCGATTCTGTTGATGAAGAAGTCGAAAGCGAAAACCGACCCCCTTTTTTCAGCCAAGCGATGATAAAGGAAGCGGATTCCGAACATATTGAAGCCGAATATGTGCCCGATGAAGACTATGAAGAAATAGATGGATTTGAAGAATACGATGATTTTGAAATCGAAGAAGCGGCGGAAAACGGGGAACACACTTCGATAACGGAAGTTCCTTCCGGTGAATTATTTGAAAATCCCGATGAAGCGGAATTTCTAAATAATCCTTTTGAGTTTGAAGTTGTTGATACGAATGAATCGTCGGAGTTTACCGAAGCTGTCAAAGCTGCAGAAGAAAAAAATACGGCGGCGCATCGTATTCCTTCCGTTCCGAAGCGGCAGCGAGGTAAACCGTATACGGTACCCACTTCGGGATTATTGACCGAATATCCGGGCGGTGAATATTGGCTTATAGATGGCGAAACGCGGCGCTCGGCTGATGCTTTAAAAGAAACTCTAAACGAATTTAAAATCGAAGCGGAGGTTACCGGTATTCGTAAGGGACCCGTTGTTACGATGTTTGAGATTTTACCTGCACCCGGTGTTAAATTAAGTAAAATAGTTACACTTGGGGATAATATAGCACTTCGGCTTGCCGCATCAAGCGTGCGCATTGTAGCTCCCATTCCCGGTAAACATGCTGTCGGTATAGAAGTGCCGAACAAAGAACGTTCTATTGTCAGTTTCAAAGAACTAATAGATACCGACATTCCCGCCTTTAAAAAAATGGCTATTCCGGTTGTGTTGGGTAAAGATATAGCCGGCGATGCCCAAGTGCTTGATTTAGCTAAAACACCGCATTTGCTTATTGCCGGTGCAACCGGATCGGGGAAATCTGTTTGTGTAAACAGTTTGATTTTATCGATTTTATATAAACGTTCACCGCAGGATGTCCGTATGATTTTAATAGACCCGAAGATTGTCGAATTGAAATTATACAACGATATTCCCCATTTGCTTACTCCCGTCATTACCGAGCCGAAAAAAGCTTTTCAAGCTTTGCAGTACTGCTTGTGCGAAATGGAACGGCGCTATGCCCTTTTGGACGGTATGGGGGTGCGGGATATTGCAAGTTACAATAAGCGTATTATCGAACGTAAAATCGCAACGGAAAAATTACCTTATATTGTTTTGATTGTTGACGAATTTGCCGACCTTATGGCGACTACGGGCAAAGAACTCGAATCCACCGTCGCCCGCCTTGCCGCAATGAGCCGCGCCGTCGGTATTCATTTGGTGCTTGCAACACAGCGGCCGTCAATAGATGTTATAACCGGTCTTATCAAAGCGAATATACCTTCGCGCATCGCTTTTATGGTTGCCTCAAAAATGGACAGTCGTATTATCATCGATCAAGTCGGGGCTGAAAAACTTTTAGGCAAGGGCGATATGCTGTATGCCGGAGCCGTCGATCCCTTTCCCATTCGTATACAAGGAACCTTTGTGTCGGATACCGAAGTGGAAAATGTGGTTGAGTATGTGAAACAGTACGGAGAACCCGACTATATCGATGATGAAATTTTTGTCGATGATGAAGAAGAAAATTTCGATCCCGGCGTATTCAGCGAAGGCGAAGATCCCTTGTATGATAAGGCGTTGGAAATTGTTATGCAGGCGGGAAAAGCTTCTGCGTCTTATATTCAGCGCCGGCTTAAAATCGGTTATAACCGTGCCGCCCGCCTTGTAGAGGATATGGAAGCACGCGGTATCGTTGGCCCTGCAAACGGAAGTAAACCGCGTGAAGTTATTCATGTAGTGTAAATAATTGGTTTGTTTTTTATAATTTTCTGTTGACAAAAAAAGACGTTTAGGCTATAGTGTTTCTATATATAGAAACATCGGCGTATTAAATACACGTTCTCACTGCGTTGCGAACGTGTGTAAAAAGTCAATCGAAAGTTGACACTTTCTTCTTGACTTTTTATTAGGAGAAGGGTTGAAACACCTCACACAAATGGTGTTCGGTGTTTCAACGTCGAGTTTTGCGCCCAAACGCAAAACATCGCTTTATTATATGCACGTTCTCACTGCGTTGCGAACGTGTGTAAAAAGTCAATCGAAAGTTGACACTTTCTTCTTGACTTTTTATAGGAGAAAAGATGGATTATTTAAAACAATTCCCCGATGAAAAGGGATATTTCGGCGAATACGGCGGTTCCTTTGTATCCGATGAACTGCAAAAAGAAATGGATAAAATTACGGACGCCTATTATTCGATAAGCAAAAGTCATGAGTTTATAAGCGAACTGCGTTCAATCCGCAAGCACTTTCAAGGACGCCCGACGCCCGTGTATTTTTGTAAGCGCTTATCGGAAATGTATGGCGGACGCATCTATTTAAAACGCGAAGACTTAAATCACACGGGCGCACATAAATTAAACCACTGCATGGGCGAAGGTCTTTTGGCAAAGTACATGGGTAAAAAAAAGCTCATAGCCGAAACGGGTGCGGGACAACACGGCGTGGCTTTGGCGACCGCCGCCGCCTATTTCGGTCTTGAATGTGAAATCTATATGGGAGAAGTCGATATTGCCAAACAGCATCCGAACGTTGCGCGCATGCAGCTTTTGGGAGCAAATGTTGTTCCCGTTACACACGGCTTAAAGACGCTTAAAGAAGCGGTTGATGCCGCCTTTGACGCCTATCTTCAGGACCCAATTAATTCCATTTATTGTATCGGTTCGGTTGTCGGGCCGCATCCTTTCCCGATGCTTGTACGCGACTTTCAGCATATTATCGGAGTTGAAGCGCGCGAACAGTTTTTGGAAATGACCGGAGAATTACCCGATGCGGTTACCGCCTGTGTCGGCGGCGGCTCGAATGCCGCAGGTATTTTCAGCGGCTTTGTAGAAGATAAAAGCGTAAAACTCGTCGGTGTAGAACCCGGCGGCCGCTCCTTTAAACCGGGAGAACATGCGGCAAGTCTTTCCTTTGGTACAGCCGGCGTTTTGCACGGCTTCCGTACCTACCTTTTACAGGACGGCAAGGGTGAACCGGCTCCGGTGTATTCAATCGCCTCCGGCCTTGATTATCCGGGAAGCGGCCCCGAACACTGCATGTTCAAAGATACCAAACGTGTCGAATATACAACCGCAAATGACGATGAATGTTTGCAAGCGTTTTTCAAACTGTCGCGTTATGAAGGTATTATTCCCGCATTGGAAAGCGCCCATGCCGTGTCCTACGCTTTTAAATATGCGGCTGCCCATAAACGTGAATCGATTTTGGTAAATCTTTCCGGCCGCGGCGATAAAGACATTGATTTTGTTATAGACAATTACGGAATCGGAACTATATAAAATCGGCAGTATTCTCTGTATCCAAAAAGGCCGGCAGCTTGTAAAAACCGCCGGCTTTTTTTTTCGATTCGATTTAAAAAATCGGGATTATCCGTTATTATAAATCCGGAGCGTGCTCCAAAAGATAGTCTTCGGCCTCTTTTGACCACAGCATATTGTTCTTTTTGACGAGTTTTGCAAGCTCGGCAAACAGGGGGGCGGTTTTACCCTTTTCTTCAAAATCGGTTAAGGCGGTAAGGGGCAGTTTTTTGTGAGTATAAATCAGCTTTTTACCGCCGGGTATTTTATCCAAATTGATAACCGTGTCCGCTACCTGGTCCAAACCGCCTACATGGGTAACCATGGCTACGGGGTTCAGTTTGCCTTCGGCCATCATATCAAGCGATTCTTTAATGTCGTCCGTGTTGCCGCCTGAGGTTCCGACTACGTGGTGGGCTTCGTAGTGTACGTTGTAAAAGTTGTACATTGCGCTGAAAGTCGGATCGGTGGGGCCTGCAAAAAAGTTCAAACAGCCGTCCTTACCGCACAGGGCGTCGCCCAATTCCACAACGGGTTTGACGGGTGCGAATACGAATACGTCGTCAAAGAGTTTTCCGCCGTTTAATTCTTTTAATGCTTCAACGGGATTTGCAATATCGCGCGTGTTCAGGTATACGAGCTTTACGCCGTGCTTTGCCGCTTCCGACGGAGGCAATAAACTTTCCGCACGCTTTAAGCGCGCATCGTCGATATCGGTTACAACCATAAAGCCTGGTTTGCGCGGGTTGTGAATCGCATAGTCGATTGCCGTCAATCCCATAGGTCCTACTCCCGCCAAAAGGGCAAGAGAGCCGCCTTCAACAATGCCCATGCGGTGCTCATAACTGCCGGCGGTGGTATGATATTGGGCGTGGAAGGCTCCGACAACGCAGGATACCGGCTCCGAAAGGGAGCCCATAAAGTAATTGTCGGCCTTATATTCCAAAAGACAGCCGAGTTCCATAACTTCGGCAGGGATGATGATGTAGGTTGCATCGCCTCCGATATGGGCATAGGAATAACCGGGTGCCCATAAGGTTCCGTCTTTATTCAATGCAGGCTGAATGGCGAACTTTTGTCCGACTTTAAATTGACTTTGCCACTTTTTCCCCACTTCTACGAGCGTACCGCAAAACTCGTGTCCGATCATAACCGGATTTTCCGAAAGCTTTGCACGCACGCGCTTGTGAGCATCGCCCTGCATAGCCAATTTATGGCTCGACATACATACCGAATCTGATACAACCTTTGCAAGAATTTCATCATCTTTAATCGGCGGAAGTTCAAATTCTTCCAACCGTAAGTCATTTACACCGTATAAACGTACAGCCTTTGTTTTCATTTTTACTCCTATAAAAGGTCTTTGAGAAAACTTCAGTTTTCGAAAAGACCTTTTTCAGCACTTCCGCAGCGTAGCGAGGAAGTGCAATACATATTAACAGTTTGCCGAAAGGCAAACTGTGGAAGCAAGAAGCGGCACCATTTGTGCCGCGCCCTTGCGACCGCTCCTATAAAAAACCTCCGAAAACTGTGTAAGCGGAGCTTACTTTCAGTTTTCGAAAAGACCTTTTTCAGCACTTCCGCAGCGTAGCGAGGAAGTGGGGGCTGCCTCAAAAGTCGGTTACTTTTTTGGCAGCCCGTCGAGTTTTAAATTAAGTCTTTATATCGAAATGACTTAATTTAAAACATCGCATTTAGAATCAAGGTAGCTGTCCAAAAAATTGAAGTTTTTAGACAGCTTCAGTTTGCCGAAAGGCAAACTACGGATAAAAAGCAATGGCGATATTTTACATTGCTTTTTATCGTGACTCCTATAAAAACCTTCCGGAAACCGTGTAAGCGGAGCTTACTTTCAGTTTTCGGACATCACCGCTCCTATAAAACTAACCGATGGGGCAGCCGTTTAAATCAGCTTTTCCCATGCTTTTTTATACTCTTCATACCCGCTAACGGGAGCTTTGTCAACCGCCTGATAACTTATATCGGCAGCTTCACCCAATTCGCAGATTTTTTTACCGCTCAAGGCCATAATCGCCGTCATTGCCGAGCCGCAGGCCGTAGCCTCGCTTATACTCGTCAGGAAAAAATCGTTTTCGCTCATAGCGGCGGCCAAAAGAGCATTGTACAGTTTGTTTTTACGGAATCCGCCTTCGGTAAACACCTTTGTGCCTTTTTTCAATCCTGCGCGGCGTAAGGCCGTTTCGGTTTGTATCACAAGCGATAAGTCTAAAAGAGCGAAAAAGCGCTTTTCATTCCGTATGATTTCCGGAAGCTTGCTGCCCTTTTGCATACCTTCAAGAGAATAAAACGTTCCTTTTTCCCAAATGCCCGGCTTTGAACCGGTAAATTGTCCCGAGCCTGCAACCATTTCGGGCATCAAAAAGGTATCTTTTGCATTCAATACCGCTTGTGTTTCATCAAAACCGAACGAAGGAAAGTCGTCGGTTTTATTTACCTTTTTGTACAAGCTGATGTAAGTATCGAATTCCATCCCTCCCAAAAAGATTGATGTTTTTACGGGCTGACGGAATGCCGACTGATTAAAGAATACTATTTTGCCGATATCTTCATCGTTAAAATCAAGGTTGTCCTGCGGGTGCATGCAGACGCACCAGGTTCCCGTTGAATTAAGTACAAAGTCGCCCGTATCGCTTTTTGCAAGGTAGGGTAAAAGCGACGCGTTTGAATCATGGATACCCATCGTAACGATAACCGACTTATCCAAGCAGGTGCGTTTGGCAGTCTCTTCGCTTATGGTTCCTAAGGTTTCGCACGTGTTTTTATAGTTGACCGGAAGCAGGGGGCGTATATTCAGTTTGTCGGCAACGGGCGACCAATCGCTTTTTTTGTGGTTCCACAAATAGCTGTGACAGCCGCAATAGGTAGGTTCGATTCCCGCAATACCCGTAAAGACATGTCCCCAATACTGCGGGAAGTTCAGGATTGTCTTTGTCTTTGCAAATTCGCCGGGGAAATATTTTTGCATATACATAATGCCCTTTGCCGGATTTATAAGAGAGCCGAAGGGAGGCGTATACGTTGTTTTTTGTAATTCTTCCTTTGTGCCGCAAAGCGTGTAAAAGTCCGTTTGGAAACTTTCTCCCGGCTCATGGGTGTACAATACACAAGGTGCGCAGACCTTGCCCTTGTCGTCAATACACACAAAGGTTGCCCCGTGCGTTGTTACCGACAAAGCCTTTATCGGATATTTTTGAGCAAAGACTTGCAGCTGAGCGCAAAACCATTCTTCCATACCGGCTAAATCGTGGGCGTCTACTTCAAGCCCGCTTGCCGGTTCTTTTACCTTCAGCGGTTCAAAGTTTTTATACACCGCATCGAGCTGGCGGAGGTTTTCGTCGTATACGGCAACCTTTTTGTTCGTCATGCCGATGTCTATAACGGCAACAGCATAGTTCATAACTACTCCTATAAAAATATTTTGAGGGATTTTCAAATCCCGAAAAATATTTTTTCGGCACTTCCGCAGCACAGCGAGGAAGTGCAATAAATATCGGAAGTTTGCCGAAGGCAAACTTTGGAAGCAAGGTGCGGTACTATTTATGCCGCGCCTTGCGGCCCATCCTTATTAGTATTAATGCAGCATTACCTGACCGCCGGTAACGGGCAGGGCCTGCCCTGTTTCATACACCTGTTCTACAAGGTAGAGAACGGCTCTTAAAACGTCGGGACCGGAGCAGCCTCTGTTCATCGGAACTTTTGCCTCGTAAAAGGCTTTTACATCCTGAACGGTTTTTGCACCGGGAACCTTACCCGTTTTTAAGTACTGTACAAATAAGCCCTTTTCGGGATCCGACCACAGCGGACCGTCGAAAAAGTTTCCGGGACATACGGCGTTTACCTTTATACCGTAGCCGACCAATTCAAGGGCAAAGCTTTCCACCAAACCGATACTGCCGAATTTTCCGCCGGCGTATGCGCCGTTTTTATTTGAGCCTTCCAATCCGGACTTTGAATTGATTTGAATAATATCGCTTGTCCATGAGGGGCAGGCGGCATTTTGACGCTTCATAAGAGCGGCGCAGTGTTTTGAAACAATGGCGAATGCCGTGTAGTTTATGTCGGTTACAAAGCGGAAAGACGCGATGTCCTGTTCCAAAATGCTTGAAGCGCGCAGTACTCCGGCATTGCTTACGCACAAATCCAAGCCGCCTGCTTTAAGGGCGATTGTTTTAATCATTTCCCGAACCGATTCTTCATCTGCAACGTTTACCTTTACCGCAAAAGCGACTTCTTTGCCGTATTCGGTATTTAAGGCCGAAGCGAGCTTTTCGGCTCCTTCAATGTTCAAGTCGGCTATACAAACAATCGCACCCTGATTTATCAACCCCCGTACGATTTCTTCGCCGAAACCCTGAGCGCCGCCGGTAACGAGGGCAACACGGTTTTTTACAACGTCGGCGCGGCAGGAAGGACAAACCGCGCTTCCCGCTTTTGCAGGAAGTGTATTGTCAATAGGCCATGACGCGGCAGTTCCGCTTTGGGCCGCTTTAAGAGAAGGCATATCGGGGGCGGTAATAAAAAAGGCGCTTTCTCCCTTGTATACCGCTTCTATGAAGGCGGGAATTGCGGTTTTGCCGCCTTCTTTTACCGTATCAAAGGCTTTGTGCACGGTTTCGGCTGCAGCCTTTTCATCGTCGGTATCAATAAGGATACGGACAGGACTTTGAGAAGGGGCGGGGTTTTTATCGAAAAAGCGGACCGTCCACGGTTTTCCCGCTTTTTGTATGGCAGCTCCGCGAATAAGGGGAGCTGTAAATACGGCATTATTCATATATCCTCCTGATATAATTCCGTTTTAATTTTTCGTGTGCCGGCTTACACATGATGTGCCGCGCATTGTGTTTTTATCTGTTGAGCCGCTTCTTCAACGGTCATTGTTCCGGCCGGAAACAATTTTTTTCCCAAATCGGCATAAAGGCTTAATCGGCTGTTTAATGCACTTGCACAAAGGGGATTTTCCGGCGAAAACAAACCGTATTTTGTCTTATAGGACGAAAGCGCTTCGTGGGCGACAAGTGCCCATGTGGCATCGGTAAGGCTTGCAAAGTCTTCATCCAAAAGTTCGGGGCAGGAAAATTCCTGACGCGAACTGTTTATATCTACACCCGATATTTCCATAAAGCCGTACTTTTCGCACAAGCGGCGCACGCGCAAAAGCTGCTGTTTTGTGTTCCGCGGGGGCATATAGGTTACCGCAAGATATCCCGCTTCTTTAAGAACGGGGAATAAATCGTCCAAAAAGTCGTCTTCGAATTTTTCGGCTTTTTTATCGCCTGTCGGAGATTCGGTTATATCGCCCAAATAAGCATAGGCGGGAATCGCCCCGATTGATCGGGCAAAGGCGGTAACCGTTTCGGCGGGAATACATTCGTCGCTTCCGGGCCGAATAAAAATACGCGGTAAGAATTCGCTTTTTAAAACACCGAGCAAATCGTAGAGATAATGCGGATTTGAAGCGTCTGCGAGCCTGTCGGCTATTTTGCCTTCGATATACAAGTTAAAACGTGCTCTCAGGTTTTTTAAGAGTTCTTCGCCGATACCGTAGATGTCCGTAAAGCGTTTTGCCAAAGCAAACAAAATATGACGTTCGGTAACGCCGCCGGCCTCATCCTTTTTCGATAAGTTTTCAATGTCTTTTTCATACGACAGCGGTTTTAAGCCCGCTTCGGTTATAATCTCATTTAAAGCTTCCGTCATTGCGATGCTGCGTTTTTTACGGGCTTCCTGAAGGGGCTTTAAGAACAATGCGGCCAATTCTCTTTTGGAGGCGGGAATACCCTGTACCGTCATATAGACAATGCCTGCCGAATCGGGATTGTTAAGTTTCATATCGGCAAAGCGCGTATGCTTAAAACTTACCCGTACTTCAAAGCCGGTAACGCTTCCCATACCCAGAATGTGACACGCATCGGTCATTTCAGCGGCAGCCGATACGGAATCGTGGTCTACGGAGCCTGCAACCGAAAGTCCCGCTTCACGCGCTTTTAAAGCGGCCATAGACGGGGTATAGGGGCTGAAGCTGTATATCGTGTGAATGTGATTGTTCGTTTGTTTGTTCAAAGGCGGAAGCGTTTCTTTGTTTTTTTCAGCCCATGATTGAAGGGCTGCAATACGCTTTTCTCCCGTACTCTTAAACTCGTTTATTTTTCCGTAATCGTTCATAGCTTACCTTTATACTCGCACACGGATGTGCAAAAAACACTATAGCTTGAGTTTTGCACCTGCAAAACTCAAGCTAAAAAACGTACAGGATGTACGTTTTTTAAACACCCATGCGGTTTTTGCGCATAATGTCCATCGTTGTTTGGACGGATTTAGGCGTATGTCCTTTTAAAGGAATGATTCTTTCGTGAATTGCATCCAGCATCCATTCCGTGCTCGGGAAATAGTAGTGTTCGCATTCCGGAGCGGGGGTAATCCAGTTGCGGCTTCCCAAAACGGCCGGCGGCGCGTCCAAGTAATCGAAAGCCAGGGCGCTTATGTTTGAAGCAACCGTATGCAGGTAAGAACCGCGTTCGGCCGCATCGCTTGCAAGCAGGATTTTTCCGGTTTTCTTTACCGATTCAACCAACTTTTCGTAGTTGAGCGGGTTAATCCAGCGGATATCGATAACTTCGGCATCCAAACCGTATTTTTCCTCTAAAATCTTTGCCGTGCTCAATGCGGTGTACAAGGTTGCGCCCAATGTTGCAATTGTAATGTCTTTACCCGTTTTGCGGACTGCCGGTTCTCCTTCGGGTACTTCATAATAGCCGGCCGGTACTTCTTTTTCAAATTCTTCACCCTTATCGTAGAGTTTTTGGCTTTCAAAGAAGATTACAGGGTCGGTACCGCGCAAAGCGTAGTTCAGCATACCCTTTGCATCATAGGGGGTTGCCGGGAATACGGCTTTAAGACCGGGAATTGCCGCGACGATGGCGCTCCAATCCTGGCTGTGCTGTGCGCCGTATTTGTTACCGACCGAAACGCGCACCGTAAGCGGCATTTTAAGAAGACCTGCGGACATCGATTGCCACTTGGATGCCTGGTTGAATATTTCGTCTCCGGCGCGTCCCATAAAGTCGCAGTACATCAATTCGACAACTGCACGTCCTCCGCTCATTGCATAGCCGACGCCCGCGCCGACGATTGCGGCTTCGGATATGGGGCTGTTGAACAGGCGCTGGTAGGGCAGGGCTTCGGTTAAGCCGCGGTATACGGCAAAGGCTCCGCCCCAGTCGCGGTTTTCTTCACCCCAAGCCGCCATGGTCGGGTCTGTTGTAAAGCGGTGGAACATCGCTTCAAACAAACCGTCGCGGTATTGAAACATTTTGTTTTTGGAAACGGGTTTGCCGTCCGGCCCGAAGGCGGAGCGTACCTTTCCGGCAATCGCCTTTAAGCGCACATTGGTTTCGGGATTGACGTCAAGCACTTCGGGCTTGCCTTCTTCCATTTTTTCGGCTTTGGTGTTCGAAAACATAACCGACTCGATAAAGGCGGCACTTGCGCGCGGACTTTCTTCGTCGTTAACCGCCAATTTTACCACTTGAATCAGTTTTTCACGGATTATCTCGTCCTGCTTTTCGGCATCGGCCTTTGTAATCAGCTTGTTTTTAATCAAATAGGCTTTGTATTCTTCGATAGCGTCCGCCTTTTCCCACGCTTCGATTTCTTCTTTTGTGCGGTAGCTGGAGGCGTCCGAGGGAGAGTGCCCCGAAACGCGGTAGGTAATCGTGTCCAAAAGAACGGGGCCCTTACCCTTTAAAAGGATTTCTTTTTTGCGTGCGATTGCATCGGCAACGGCCAAAGGATTGTAACCGTCTACGCGCTCGGCGTGCATATTGTCGGGATTGACACCCGCACCGACGCGCGCGACATATTGATAGCCCATGGTTTCGCCGCAGGTTTGGCCGCCCATACCGTAAAAGTTATTAAAGAAGTTAAATAAAATAGGCGGCGCTCCTCCTACCGATTCGGGCCAAAGGTTGTTGTACTGGTCCATCGAAGCCATCATCATAGCTTCCCATACCGGACCGCATCCGAGGGCGGCGTCTCCGACGTTGGAAATAACGATACCCTTCTTTTTATTGATGCGTTTAAAGAGGGCCGAACCGGTTGCAATGTCGGCGCTTCCGCCTACGATTGCATTGTTGGGCATGGAGCCGAAGGGCAAAAAGTATGCGTGCATGGAGCCGCCCAAACCGCGGTTAAAGCCTGCGTTGCGGGCAAAAATTTCGGCCAATGTTCCGTATAAAACGAAGTTTTCAGCCAAATCCTTTACGTTTTTGTAGCCGATTTTTTCGGCCATTTTAAGCGTATCGCCGCCTAAAAATTCTTTCATAATTTTTTCGAGTTCTTTTTCGCTCAGTTTTTCTACAGCGGAATAGCATTTTGCCAAGATTTCGCCGTGGCTTCTGTGTGAACCGAATATAAAGTCGTCTATTCCCAAGTTGACGCACTGACCGACAGCGGCGGCTTCCTGTCCCATCGAAAGGTGGGCAGGGCCCTTGTGGTTGTATTCAATGTTTTCCCATGCGCCCTGGGTTTTAAATGTATTGAGCATGTTTTCAAAGGCGCGGATTGTCTGCATATCGTAGAGGATTCTCTTAAGCCCTTCCGCTCCGTACGTTTTAAGCTCTTTTTCAAAATTGCTTTGATATTGGTTAACCGGAATGTCTTTAATTTTTAAGATTTCCGCCTTTCTGACCTTTTTAGGGTCCACAAATAATGACTTAGGCATGTTCTTCTCCTTATATAAAACCTACAGTGTCCAAATTGCTTCCCGGATCGCTTCACAAACGGTCGGATGGGGGAAGATCATTTGTTTGACATCTTCAACGCGCATTTCGTTTTCGACGAGGGCGGCCGCTCCCCAAATCATTTCGGAAGCATAGGGGCCCAAAACGTGAATACCGAGTATGCGGTTATCGTCTTTTGAAACAATGACTTTTACGCTGCCGGGAGCTTTTACGCCGTTTTCGGCAATAAAGCGTCCCGAAACGAGCATGGGAACCGTTGCCGTTTTTACGGCAATCTTTTTGGCTTCGGCTTCCTGTTCGGTAATACCGCAGCCGGAAGCTTCGGGGATCGAATAGACAACCCAGGGGACTGCGTTATAGCGCATACGGTCGGTATTAGGCGTTCCGTCCAAAACCGAGCAAATATCGTTTACGGCAACTTCCGCCATGCGGTAGGCCGAGTGTGCGAGCATACTGCGGCCGTTTACGTCTCCGATAGCCCATACGCCGCTGATATTCGTCCTCATTCTGTCGTCTACGGCAACACCCTTGGCAGTGATGTCTACTCCCGCGGCCTTACCGTTCCAGTTTTCGGTTTGGCATCTGCGTCCTGCGGCCATCAATACGATGTCGGCTTGCGAAGAAAGACTTTTACCGTCCTTTGTTTTGAAAAAGACCGTTCCGCCTTCGATTTTTTCGACGCGGCAGCCCAAGTGAAATTCCGTGTTTTTAAGGCTGTTTCTCAATACGGGGGCAAGTTCTTTGTCCATAGGCGGAATGATTTCGTCCATCATTTCGATAACCGAAACCTTGCTTCCCAGGGTGCCGAATAAGCTTGCAAACTCGATACCGATAACGCCGCCTCCGATAACGCATAAGCGCTCGGGAACGTGATCGATGTCCAAAAGAGCGGTCGAATCCAATACCTTGGGATTGTCCTTTGCTCCGGGAATGGGCGGCATTGCCGGAAGAGAGCCGGCCGCAATGACAACCGCTTTGGCTTCGTGTACGGCACCCGTTTCGGCTATTTTAACCTTGCCGGCTGATACAAGTTCTCCCGTTCCCATAATAACTTCGACTTTTAAACGCTTCATAAGAGCGCTTACGCCCGAACAAAGGGTTTCGACCGTTTTCTTTTTCCACGCCGACATTTCCTTCATGTCGAAACGGATATTGTCCGCATGAACGCCGAACATGGGTGCTTCGTGGGCATGGAGATAGTGTTTTGCCGAATTCAAAAGCGTCTTTGTGGGGATACAGCCGACATTCAGGCAGGTACCGCCCAGAAATTCTCTTTCAATAAGTAAAACCTGTTTTTTCCGTTGAGCGAGCCGTTCCGCGGCAAGATAGCCTCCGGGGCCGCCTCCGATTACAATAACATCATACATACGTTTTCCGCCTTATTTTGCAATCCAAATATCGATGTCTTTTAAAGCAAGGCATAGAGCTTTCATAAACCGGGCTGCAGGAGCGCCGTCAACCACCGCATGGTCTATCGTTAAACTGAACGAAAGGTGCGGAACGATATCGTACGAACCCTGGGCATTGGCTTCGGGCTTGGGCTGAATACCGCAAACGCCTAAAATCGCAACTTCGGGCGCATTGATAACGGGGGTAAAGCTTTCGATTCCCGTATTGCCGAGGTTTGTGATTGTGAAACTCGAGCCGCCTAAAAGGTCGGGGCTTATCGAACCGTTTTGGCATTCGCCTGCAAGGTATTTTGCCTGAGCCGAGATTTCCGCCAGGGAAAGGGTGTCGGCGTTGCGGATAACCGGAACCATAAGGCCGCGCGGGGTGTCGACCGCCATACCGAGGTGAACGTTTTTGTATTCGCGTACAACGCCGTCTTTTTTTACCGCATTCATATAGCTGTAGTCTTTAAGCAGCCGTGAAGCCAAAAAGAGGATTAAGTCGTTTACGGTAACCTTTGACAAGCCCATCGCAGGGTCGCTTGCTTTAAAGCGCTCGCGGAGCTTTTGCATACGGACAGCGCTTGCACTTGCATTTAAAGTGAACTGGGCGGATGTAGCCAAAGAACTCATCATGCGTTCGGCAATAACTTTGCGGATACCTTTAATCGGTGTATCGGTATACTCGTCCGCTTTGCTTGCGGCACATCCCGTTTGTCCGGCCGGTGCGCCTTGAGCAAGGACCGCTTTTGCGCCCGATGCGACGGCGGCTATATCTTCCAAGGTTACTCTTCCGCCGATACCGCTTCCGCTTGCAGGGATTGCACCGCCTGAACGCAGGGCTTCTTTTGCGGCCGCCGTCAGCGGAGGTCTTTGAGAAGCGGCGCGCAATACGTCGGCTTCTATAATGCGGCCTTCCGCTCCGGTACCCGTCAGCGTGCTTACGTCAATGACTTCTTTTAAAGCCGCAGCGCGTGCGCGCGGAGATACCGCAAGATGTCCGCCGCTTGCAGTCTGTGCGGCGCTTGCCTGCGTTACAAGTGTCTGCACGGCAGGTGCACTCGGTGCAGGGGCGTCTGCCGGACTTTGTGCGGGTGCCTGCGCTGCCGGAACACTTTCCGCGGCGCCGGCCGATTCCGAAGAGGTTCCCGCATCCACAAACTTCGTCCAATCTTCTCCCGCGTTACCGACAACCATAATCGGCTGCAAGACGGGAACGTCGTCCCCTTCCGGGTGAATGATTTTTAAAATCGTTCCGGCAGCTCCTGCGGGAACTTCAAAGGTTGCCTTGTCGGTTTCAACTTCACATACGGTTGTATCCGCGTCTACGGCGTCCCCCTCTTTTTTCTTCCATTCTACAATAATGCAAGATTCTACAGTGTTGCCCTGTCTGGGCATAATCAAAACATGAGCCATGTTTCCTCCTGTTTTTTATATAGGGGTCTTCCAAAAACACCCGTTTTATGGAAGTACCCGTTAGCCTTTGCACGTAATAAGGTGCAAGGGAACTTGTTCCAATTCCGTTTTATCCTGCGCCCTTATGCCGCCGTCGGTAATTAAAATATCTATATCGCTCATCGGTAAAATCGTTACCACCCCGCTTTTACCGTGCTTTGAAGAGTCGGCCATAAGAACGAGCTTTTCCGCGCGTTCTCGCATAGCCGTAATAACGTCGCCGCCTTCGACCAAGTGGGTGGTAATGCCCGTCTTTACACTGAAGCCGTCGGTGCCGACAAAGGCGTAGCGCACGTTAAAGCGGCGTATCGTATCCAATGCAATGCTGCCTACAAAGGAATCGGTGCTGTTGCGGAACTCGCCGCCTACAAGGGTGATTTTTAAAGCGGGGTTCGACTTTGCTGATTCGAAGGCCGCGATGGAATTGGTGATAATCAATACATCGCGCTTACCCGTTAAATACCGCGGTAAAAGAGCGGTTGTTGTTCCCGCTTCTATCATGATTGCATCTCCGTCCCGCACCAACTCTGCGGCGGAACGCGCAATGCAGTGCTTTTCTTCGATATTCATATTTTGCCGCTGGAAGATATGGGGGTGAATGGTGGGCAGGGCTCCTCCGTGAGTGCGGCTTAAAAGACCTCTTTCTTCCAAGCTGCTTAAATCCGAACGAATCGTAACTTCCGAAACGTCCAGCTCGCCGCTCAATTCGGCGACGGACACGGCCCCCTGCGCCATAAGACGGTTTAATATACTGTGTTCGCGGTCGGATAATTCCTGAATCACCATTGTTTCCCCTTTCTTTTCGATTATATTACGAAATTGAATAAAACGCAAGCAAAAAGCAAGATAAAAGATAAAAAAACGTAAAAAAAAGCTGCCGAAAGCTGAAAATTGATGCTTAGGGCAGCTTTTTTATCAAGACCGCCGGTAAAATTATTCTTATCGGCGGCTTCCTTTTTTAGTTGATTTTTTTTCCGTAATACGCTGCTTCGTAAATCATCTTGACGTCTTCCGGAGTGGGTTTTCCGGGGTTGGTCAGCGTACAGGGGTCGCCGTGGGCGTTTTTACTCATGCGCTCCAAAACCGTTTTGAACTTTTCTTCGTTAAAGTCGACTTCTTTACAGTCTTTAAAGCACAAGGGAATGTCGAGTTTTTTGTTAAGTTCACGGACGGTTTCGGCAATGTCTTTTACGCCGAGTCTTTTTTCCGCCAAATCGTATTTATCCGAGAATTTGCGGTTAAAGTCGATAATGTAGGGCATGAGGATTGCGTTTGCCAAGCCGTGCGTAACGCCGAATTCGCCTCCGATTTTATGGGCAAGCGAGTGTACCAAGCCCAAGGATGCATTTGTGAAGGCCATACCGGCAAGGCTGGATGCATTGTGCATGTGGGCGCGGGCTGTCATATCTTTGCCGTTTTTGTATGCAGCGGGAAGATATTCAATGACGAGGCGCAAAGCTTCGATGGAATAAGGTTCCGTAAACGAAGTTGCGGCCGTTGAAGCAAAGGATTCAATTGCGTGGGCAAATACGTCCATACCGGTGTTTGCGGTGATGTGGGGCGGCATACATGCGGGAAGTGCGGGGTCGAGGATTGCGATATCCGGAACCATATCCGCAGCGACTATCGGGTATTTAATGTGATTGTCGGTATCGGTGATAACGGAAAATGCCGTGATTTCGCTTGCGGTTCCGCTGGTTGAAGGAATACAAATCATCTTTGCCTTGTTGCGTAGCGGAGGCATTGCACCGACGGGGATGATGGCTTCGAATTTAACGGAAGGATGTTCGTAAAAACACCACATAACCTTGGCCGCATCGAGCGCCGAACCGCCTCCGAGTGCGACAATCCAATCGGGGCCGAAATCGCTCATTTTTTTGCCGCCGTCCACAACGGTTTTTACCGAAGGGTTCGGTTCTACACCGTCGATAATAATCGATTCGATGCCGGCTTTTTTCAACAGCTCTACGGCCTTATCCAAAAAGCCGAATTTTTTCATCGAGCTTCCGCCGGTAACGATGGCGGCTTTTTTGCCCTTTAATTGGGCCAAATGATCCATTGCATTTTCGCCGTAAATAATTTGGCGCGGCACCGAGAAATTCATAATACTCATGTGGAGTCTCCTTAGCGGTACAGATAACCCTCTTGTTTTGAATTAGAGTACCTTTATAAATATATAATTATTTATATATAAAAAATGTTTTATTGTCAAGAGGAGGGTGTGTTTAGATTAACTTTTTTTTGGAAACAAAAAAAGAGGGAGAATCATGGTTTTTAAGTTTATTCGCTTATCTTTTTTTTCATTCTGTATTGTCTGGGGGTCATTGAAAAAGCCTTTTTGAATTGTTTATAAAAATAGCTGATTGAATTGAAATTAAGATCTTCGCTTATAGTTGAAATTTCCTTGTCAGTGTATGAAAGCATGTGGGCTGCGAGATTTAGTCGATGAATATTGTGATAGGTCGTGGGGGTTGTTCCTAAGTGCTTTTTAAAGGAACGAATTACATGTTCCTTGCTTAATCCGGTTTCTTTTATTATTACCGACATCTGTTCGTTTATGCTGTTTGGAGAATCTAAACGATTTAAAAGAGTATCAAGCCAAAGGGGAAAATCTGTTCTTTTCAATTCTTGCCCGACTTTTGGATTTATTATGTAGTGCAACAGTTCTGTAAGCAGCCATCTCATGTGATGTTTTTCCGCTTCGGCATTTTCCGTTACATAACTGGAGAGTCTTTGCATTTCCCGCTTTATAAGATCTAGATAGTTGTCATTCAAATGGAACAGTACTGTATTTGAAGAAAAATATTCCTCATCGTTCTTATCATATAGATAATTTATCGCGCTATTCATTACACTTTTGAGAAATGCAAGGTTTATATGAACCGGCGTTTGTCCGCTAAGATATTTTTTCTTATGAATTGTTCCCGGTTTTGTAAGTATCAAATCTCCTTGTTCGAGTTCATATACATGGTTCTTTTGTTCCATAATAAAGCCTCCGCTTAGGACCAAGGAGAATTCATAGAAATCATGAACTTGGGGATAACTTTTTATATCAATTGCGGTTCGAAAGGAATAATGAACTTCTCTGTCCGAATCTATTACTTCCGAGGCTAAAATTTTATTTATCACAATATCAATATACAGCAATAAATTTTAATTGTAAATACAATATTTAAAGGGAAAATGAATGTAATCTAATGTTAGAGGTAAAAATGAAATTAGGAATAGGTCTTTATAGACATATGCTTGATCGTAACCATTTCAAATTTGCAAAGCAGCTGGGTTGTTCCCATGTTATCGTTCATCTTGTAAATTATTATTCAGAAAAACAGGGCATATTACCGGCTACGGATGATAAGACGAATTATGGTGAATCGATAGAAAATGATTTTATTTGGAGTTACGACGGATTAAAGAATCTGAAAGATATTGCAGCAGAAGAGGGCATTGAAATATACGGTATTGAAAATTTCAGCCCCGCAGATTGGTATGATGTACTTTTGGACGGACCGCATCGTGATGAACAAGTGGAAAACTTGAAGCGAATCATCGCAAATGTAGGTAGAGTTGGTATACGGAATTTTGGATATAATTTTTCAATTGCAGGCGTTTGGGGGCATAAGAGACTTGCTGTTGCTCGTGGCGGAGCTGTAAGCGTATGTTTTGATGCTTCGGCATTACCGATTGATGCCTCTATACCTGACGGAGAAGTTTGGAATATGACCTATAGGGATGGTCCAAAAGATACATTTATCGCTCCTGTTTCTCATGCCGATCTTTGGAATCGGTTCGAAAGATTCTTGAATGAAATTTTACCCGTATGTGAAAAAAGCGGCGTTGCTTTAGCACTTCATCCGGATGATCCCCCCATGCCCGAACTCAGACAGACTGCCCGGCTTGTTTATCAGCCCAAGTATTATGATAAGCTCATCAATCTTAATAAAAGTCCTATGAATCAGCTGGAATTTTGTTTGGGCAGTTTAAAGGAGATGAGTGAAGGAAATATTTATAAGGAAACGGAAAAATACAGCAGAAACAAGCGTATCAGTTATATTCATTTTAGAAATGTAAAAGGTACTGTCCCCAAATATGATGAGGTATTTTTGGATGAAGGGGATATTGATATGTTCAAAATTTTAAGGATTTTAAGGGACACGGAGTACACGGGACTTCTTATCCCCGATCATACTCCGGAAATGACCTGTCCCGGTTCATGGTATGCCGGTATGGCTTATGCGATCGGATATATGAAAGCAGCTATCAGAGCTATCTGTGAGGAGAAATGTAATGAATAAGCAAAAAATTATTAAATATTTTGATGTGATAAAGACTGAATTATATACTCCGGTCGTGGGTGATATTCTTGATACTATGGGCTATGTTCATCAATTTTTACCCCCTTCGATTGTTTCGGCTCGAGAAGATTTTAAGATTGTCGGTTTTGCAATGCCCGCTCTTATGATCGATGTGTATGGTGTACAAAAAAAGCCTTTCGGCTATCTTACAGAAGCGCTTGATCAACTGGAGGAAGGAGATGTTTATCTTGCAAGCGGGGGAGTATTTAGATGCGCTTACTGGGGAGAGTTATTGACGGCGACGGCCAAAATGAGGAAAGCTGCAGGTGCGGTGATAAACGGATTTCATCGTGATACCCCTCAAATGCTTGCACAGAATTGGCCCGTGTTTTCAAGAGGCAGGTATGCTCAGGACAGCTCTGTAAGAACACAGGTTATTGATTATCGGTGCAAGATCGAGGTCGGTGAGGTCACTGTGAATCCGGGAGATCTTGTTTTCGGGGATATCGATGGTGTGTTGGTTATACCGCAAGATACATGTGAAGAGGTTATTGAGAAAGCGATTGAAAAAGCACGAGCCGAAAAAGTTGTGAGAGCCGCAATAGAAGATGGTATGTCGGCAACGGAAGCTTTTTCAAAGTTCGGGGTTTTGTGAGGTGATATTGTGGAATACGATTACAGAAAAATATTTTCGCTTGAAAATAAGGTGGCTGTAGTAACAGGAGGTACATCGGGGCTTGGATTTGCTATGGCAAAGTGTTTTGCCGCTGCGGGTGCTAGAGTTGTTATTACCGGTACCAGAGAACAGGAGGGGCTTGATCGAGCGGCGGATGAAGTAGGTAATGATTGCATCGGTATTCGTTATGATATTTCTGATGACAGTCTGCATGAAGAAATTGTCGAAGATATAGTCGCACGCTATAAAAAAATCGATATCATTGTTAGTAATGCGGGGATACATTCTAAAAAGGATGTAGAGAATATAAGCAGAAAAGATTTCGAAGAGATGCTTTCCGTACATGTGGTGGGTCCCTTGGGGCTAATAAGAGCTGCGGTACCTCATATGAAAAGCCAAAAAAAAGGAAGCATCATAATGATCTCTTCTATGTCCGCATATCTTGCTTTGACAAAGGTAGTTGCCTATGGTGCGGCCAAAAGTGCCGTTTTGGGAATGATAAAGTGTCTTTCAGGTGATCTTTGCCCATACGGCATCAGAATCAATGCCATTGCTCCGGGATTTATTGACACGCCCATGTTCCATAAGGCTGTTGATTCGGATCCCGAGCGACAGAAAAAGATACTCTCTCATACCCCGATGGGAGTGTATGGTCAGCCGGAAGATATTGCGTGGGCAGCGCTCTATCTTGCCTCAGATGCGTCTAAGTTTGTTACAGGAGTTTCTATTCCTGTTGATGGTGGTTGTTCAATCGGTTTTTAGATTTACAAAAAAAGGAGAAAGACATTATGAAAAAAATCTTAATGAGTTTCTTGGGTGCTCTATTTGTTTTAGGATTCGGTTTTGCAGGTGGAGCGGGTGAAAGTATTGCAAAAGGGCCTTATAAGATTAAGTTCGGTAATACCCAGGGCGAAAAGGATACACAGACCATGGGGCTAAATGAAGTGGCGCGACGTTTAAATGCATCAGGTCTTTTTGAAGTTACAGTTTATCCTTCCTCTGCACTCGGTGAAACAGATGATATCATGGAGCAAGGGCTTCAAGGTGCTCCTGTTCTCACTGTAACTGATCCCGGTCGTCTGATGAGTTATATTAATGAATTTGGTGTAATTCAGATGCCTTATATCTTTAAGGATGCCTCTGATTTAGACAAACTTATCGAAACACCCATGTATAAAAAATGGGAGAAAAGCTTTGAGGATAAGTTTGGTCTGAAGCTTATAACTTCGAATTGGTATTCAGGAGCGAGGAATTTTGTTTGTGATAAAGAAATAAACAAACCATCCGATTTGAAAGGGTTGAAAATCAGAACTATCGGAGCTCAGCTCTATACAGAGAGTATCAATGCAATGGGTGCTGTTGCAACTCCAATGGCCTGGTCTGAAGTATATTCGGCAATTCAGCAGGGAGCTATCGACGGTGCCGAAGTTCAAACTCCATCTTCCTATGCTACAAGGATATACGAGGTTTCCAAGGTAACAAATAGAACGGAGCATTTTCAACTTATTGGCTGTGTTGTTATGGGTGCCAAGATATTCAATTCTTGGAGTAGGGAGGCGCAGGAGTTTTTCATAAAGACATTTAAAGAGGTTGGTTCTGAAAATCAACAGCTTGTAAAGAAATTGACATTACAATATGAGAAGGAAATGGAAGGATATGGGATGATTGTGCGAGATGTTGACAAAACACCCTTTATTGAGGCTGTACAGCCTGTGTACGATAAACTTAATTACAGAAAGCTTAAAGATGAATTGTTTAAACAACTCGGTTATTGAT
Source organism: Treponema sp. OMZ 840 (assembly GCF_050937815.1). Taxonomy (NCBI): domain Bacteria; kingdom Pseudomonadati; phylum Spirochaetota; class Spirochaetia; order Treponematales; family Treponemataceae; genus Treponema; species Treponema sp. OMZ 840. The sequence goes on along the minus strand of NZ_JACDIJ010000011.1, from coordinate 44,760 downwards.
GAATAATGTCCGCTGCCCGATCTTTTGGCAGCGGCTTTGTGTGAATGAGGGTTTATGATAAAGGCAACTTTTTTTGTAAAATTATCTCGGTTTTACGAGAAGCTTTGTAAGATAGAGATGTTTTTTTGTTGCGTATTGTTCTTAATGGTTATCCTGTTGGTTTTTATTTCCGCAATACTGAGGAAATTGAATATGCCGCTTGCATGGACGGTTGATGTTTCCCAACTTTGTTTTGCATGGGCAGCGTTTTTTGGTGCAGATATTACTTTGAGAAAAGGATCTTTGGTTGGCGTAGATCTTGTTACCATGCATCTTAACCTTCGGATTCAGAAAAAAATAAAGATGATAAATTTAGTTATAATGTTCTTTTTCGTGTTGATACTTATAAAGTACGGATTTCCTCTGGCGATAAAGAACTGGAACAGAAGTTTTCAAACTCTTAAGATAAGTTACGGATTTGTTACTTTAAGTCTTCCTTGTTCCGGTATGTTTATGATAATGAGTATAATTCATAATATTGTTGTGCTCTTCAGGGACATTGAATCAGGGGTGGAAAAATGTGGTTATTGTTGACACTTTTTATTATTCTCCTGGTAATAGGTATGCCGGTTGCGTTTGTTATTGGAATTGCAGGAGGCGGATACTTTCTTATCAATAATGAGATCCCTTGGACGGTTTTGGTTCAGCGAGTTGTATCACAGACGCAATCTTTTTCTTTTCTAGCGGTTCCGTTCTTTTTATTTGCCGGTAATCTTATGAATGAAACCGGAATAACAAAACATCTTCTTTCGCTTGCCCGTCTTATTACAAGAAGGATGTATGGAGGTACGGCGCAGGTAAATGTTATTCTTTCCACGTTGATGGGAGGTGTTTCCGGGTCTGCTTGTGCGGATGCCGGAATGGAGATACGCATTTTAGGCCCAGAGATGGATAGTCGCGGCTATCCTAAAGGTTATACATGTGGTCTTACATGTCTTACCAGTCTTATTACGGCCACAATCCCGCCGAGTCTCGGTCTCATTTTATACGGTTTCGTAGGAGAGGTTTCTATCGGTCAGCTTTTTGCGGCAGGTATTGTTCCCGGTTTTTTGATGTGTTTGGTATTAATGGTTACCGTAACTATTACAAGTCGCAGGCATGGATATGATGCCCCAAGACCCGATTCGAAACGATTTACTTTTAAGGAATTGATGGATAATCTAAAAACATCCGTATGGGCTCTTTTGTTTCCTATTATTCTCATTATTGGTATTAGGTTTGGTTTTTTTACACCAAGTGAAGCAGGAGCCTTTGCTGTTGTTTATGCAATTGTCATCGGAACTTTCGTCTATAAAGAACTTACGATAGAAAGCTTTATTCGCAGTTTAAAAAATGCCGTTATAGATACGGGCGCAATAATTTTTATAATTGCACTCTCTGGAATATTTAGTTATGCACTTACATATGGAAATATTCCTAAAATTATGTCTGCTTTTTTAATTGGAATAACCGATAGTCCTCAACTTATGGTTCTACTCATGCTCGGATTTTTATTTCTAACGGGGATGCTTGTCGATTCAAATGTAAATATTTTGTTACTTACTCCGATTTTTCTTCCTGTGGTTACAGAGCTTGAAATAAATCCTGTTCATTTTGGAATATGTATGATGACGATTGTTACAATGGGATGTATGACACCGCCTGTAGGTACTGCAATTTATGTTGTTTGCGGAATACACAAGACATCAATACAGGATTATGTTAAATATTCGTTGCCGTTTTTTATCTCCGTATTGCTGGAAGTTGTCGTTTTGGTGTTTTTCCCTCAGATTACAATGTTTATTCCCAATTTGCTTTATTGAAACCAAAAGACTGCATGGAAAATGTTTAAATGAGAGATTTTTTTTCAGATGAGTTTTTATTGGATAGCCCTCTTGCCGTGAATTTGTATACGGAACACGCCGTAAAAAAACCTATTTTTGATTATCATTGTCATTTGTCAGCAAAGGAGATATATGAGGATGTTCAATTTTCTTCTTTGGGGGAACTCTGGCTTAATCATGATCATTATAAGTGGAGATTGATAAGATCCCGCGGTATTGATGAAAAGTATGTTACGGGAGAAGGAGATATTTATAAAAAGTATTTGATTTTCATCGATACTCTTTATTATGCGATGGGTAATCCTGTTTTGCATTGGAGTTATAGGGAATTAAATGACATATTCAAAATAAGAGAAGTTCTTACAAAAGAATCTGCATTAAGAATTTGGAATAAAACAAAAAAAATTATAAATGAAAAAAAATTATCCCCAAGAAAAATACTTTCGTTGTATAATGTGCGGGGTTTATGTACTACGGAAGATGTTTCGGCTGATTTGGGTTATCATGAAAAGTTGAAAAAAGAATGGAAAGAATGTATGGTTCTTCCTGCATGGCGACCTGACAGAATATTAAACGTCAATAGCCAAAAATTTATAGATGAAATTCATGCGATTGAAAAACATGGTTATGAAATTAAATCTTATCAGGATTTTCTTGCGGCCGTTATAAAGAGAATGGATGACTTTGATAATGCGGGATGTGTTGCGAGCGATCATGATCTTAATGCATTTGTGTTTAATATGACATCAGAAGATGAGATGTCCGATATTTTCCTGAAAATAATGAAAAGCGAAACCTTAACAAAGGTTGAAATTCAAAGATGGAAATGTACTCTGCTTGTTTTTCTTTTTTCGGAATATAAAAAACGAAATTGGGTTGTAGAATTGCATGCGGGATGTAATAGAAATCAGAACATGAAAATGGTTAGAAAAGTCGGGGAGGCTTGCGGCTATGATACTCCCGGAGATTTTGAAATGTCACTTCCCATTGGAGAACTTTTAAACTACCTTGAAGAAAATGGAATACTTACAAAAATAATACTCTTTTCGCTCAATCCAAAAGATCTTTGGCCGCTTGCAAGTCTTTGTTATACGTTTCATGAAACCGGGGTAGATTCGAAAATTCAATTGGGAGCTGCTTGGTGGATGCAAGACCATAAAAAAGGAATGATAGAGCAGATGGATGCTCTTGCTAATACAGGATTACTGGGTGGATTTATAGGAATGTTAACCGATTCAAGGTCCTTTCTTTCCTACTCACGACATGATTATTTTAGGAGAATCCTTTGTTCCTATATTGCATCCTATTATGACAGAGGAGAATATCCTTATACGGAAATGCTCGGAAAGCTTTGTGAAGATATTTCTTATAATAATGTAATAAAATATTTTCTCAAATAGATAAAAATCATCAATCGCTGATGTATGCCTATACCACTGTATTTTTTATTCTTCATCTCAACGCTATTGTGAAGTTGTGAAGGGAAGTCGTATCTTTAATACACGTAATATTCTTACATATTTGGCTTTGATATGGGGGATGTGAAACTTGATATACTGAACCGGCCTCAAATTTTAGGAAAATTTAAGCAGATTTTTTGACTGCGGGTGCCTGGATTGAAATACGTTGTTTTGTGCTGCCCATTTGTGCGCGGTTCATCGGAACATTACAGACTGAATGTATGGTGCGCTGGATTATCACTATAAACAAATGGATGTACACAAGTTGCAGGGCATTATTGACGAGTGGATTTTTAAGTACGAAAACCAACGTCCGCATGAAGGTTTGAACTTCTTGATTTCAAAACAGTTTGAGGCTGCATTCTATGCACAAAAACATTCGCTTGTGTCCTATTTGTTGTGAGTACGGACATATCTTTATATACAATAGTTATGCCTATTGACTCCGAAAGCGTTATTTTCTTTTATGTCTTTGTAAAAATATAATATTTTTTTATCTTCTTCTTTTATGCCCTTTAAACGTACCAAGTCCTCAAGCAGGGCGGGATTATCCTTTGTTGTGGTTATAAGAGCATCTAGTTTTGTCAGTTCTTTGTTTATAATGAGTTCCGACTTTAGGGCAAGCCCCTGCAAACGACAGGCAAGATTTATTCCATAACCCACATAATCCCGATATTTTAGCAAAGAAGCCTCCGCCGAAATTTCATATTTATACACTTGGTCCATAACAAGAGCTCCGGCAAGACCGAGTTCCGGATACGGTTTAAATAATTCTTCTTGGGTAAATTCACTGTACATTTCGAAAACCATGATAGCTTCCGTCAAAGTACGAGCATCCGTTTTATCCCAAATTATCAGAGCCCCGTCACCGAGTAATTTATAGTAAGAACAGCCGCAGCCGAATTGATTTACGCATGATAAAAAATTTGATGTAAAAGAGGTGATAAGTGAAAAAACTAATTTGTCGTCTTGTGAACAAAGAAAATTACTGAAACCGCGTACATCGATACATAATATTAAAGCATCCGGTTTTGTTTCGCCTAAATATATATTGTCAAAAATATCGATAGGCATTTTTTTAAAACCGGAAAGGGTTGATGCATCCAGTTCAATGCTGCCGTCTTTTCGCGAACCGAATGCGAGACTTTTTATATCTTCAGAATTCATGGATTTATTATATCTGATAGGAAAAAAAAAGACAACACGGACGATATCGCGCAAAAACACGGATTTTAACGGAAAGTTTATAAAAAAAATCCCGTTTTTTATGGAATTTTCATTAAAATGATAAAATTTTTCTTGACAGATTTGAATTTCAATGCGATTATACTATGTAAACGATTACATGATTTTTGTAAAATGTTTGCTATTTATATAAGTTTGGAGGCGTTGTATGTTGATCGGAGTTTCTCCCGTTATAAGTCCCGAATTGATTTCCGTTTTACACCGCATGGGGCACGGTGACGAGCTGGTGCTGTCCGACGCGTTTTATCCTGCGGATTCATGCAATACGCGGGTACTCCGTGCCGACGGTATTAAAATTCCTGCACTGCTTGACGGTATTTTGCGTTTGATAAATATCGACTCCTATGTACCGGATGCTTTGGTTATGATGCAGGCTGTAAAGGGCGATACGCTCGATCCTGCCGTTGAGGCATCTTATGTCAAAGCTATAAAAAACATTTATCCCGACTCCCCTGCGATAACACGTATAGACCGTTTTGCCTTTTATGAGCGGTCGAAATCGGCTTTTGCGATTGTGGTTACCGGCGAAACGGTAAAATACGGTAATATTATCCTCAAAAAAGGAGTGGTGCCCGTTGCCGCGCATTGGGCGCTTTAATATCTGGTATAAGGGTGTTAGTCACCCAAAAATAAATAAGGAGTAATCTTATGAAAAAATTAGGATTGGTATTGATGGTTTCCGTGCTCATGGCGGGAATGATGTTTGTAGGCTGTACGAAAAAAAGTGCTGCAGACGGCAAAGTTGTAATGGGAGCCCTTATCCGCAACTTAAACGAAACCTTTGTCCGTGACTATGCCGATAACTTAAAAAAGTTGGCTGAAGAAAACAACGTTGACTTAAAAGTTATGGACGGTAACGGCGACGTTGCAACACAGCTTGACCAATTGAACACATTGTTGACACAGGGTGTAAAATACTTTGTTATTATTCCTCAAGATACTGCTGCAACCGAACAAATGGCAAAGGCTATCAATGCGAAAGGCGGAGCCGCCGCTTTTTCCAACATTCAACCTTCCGTTGCCGCTTTGAAAGTAGGTAAGAATTTCTTCCTTGCTTCTTCTCCGGAAAGCGTAGCGGGCGATATTCAAGCTCAAATTATCGACGATTATTTTAAAAAATATCCCGATAAGGCGCCCGGAAAAACCGTAAATGCATTGCTCTTAAACGGTCAGCTCGGACATCCTGCCCAAGTAAACCGCAAAAAAGGTGTTGTTGAAGGTCTTGCTTCCCGCGGTTACACGGTGAATATGGTTGCCGAAGATACGGCAAACTGGGGTGCCGGCGAAGCTCAGCAAAAAATGGACGCATGGATTGCCGCACACAACGGTAAATTCAACGTTGTTATCGCTCAAAACGACGATATGGGACTCGGTGCAATCGAATCCATGTTGACCAACAAATACACCGACAATCCTTCCGATGTTACCAAAGATACCAACGGCGACGGTACCGTATTGAAAGTACCGGTTATCGGCGTTGACGGAACGGAAACCGGTGTGCGTTCTATGAACGAAAACAAAATGTATGCCACCGTTTTGCAGGACTCCGTAGGTCAGTCCACCACCGCTTTTGAATTGGTATATCAGGTTGCTACAAAGGGCACCGCTATCGGTTATACGACAAAGGCCGGCTTATCGGCAGCTAAAGCCGTTACCGGTGAAGATCCTGTAACCGACACCGCTATTTTGGCTCAGTGCTATTTGGTTCCCTTTAAACCGATTGTAAAATAAAACAATAACGTAAAAAAGGGATTTTCAAAAAGCAATCCGTTTTGCAGCAATCCCTAGGAGGGGTGCTTTTACCCCTCCTTAAAAATACACACACAGGAATTCCAATGAATGACGAATACATTCTCCGTATGGAAGGTATAACAAAACAATTCCCCGGCGTTCTTGCCCTCGATAATGTATCGATAAATGTTAAACCGGGTACGGTACACGCTTTTATGGGTGAAAACGGCGCGGGAAAATCCACCCTTATGAAATGTTTGTTCGGTATATATCATCCGGACAAGGGCAGGATTGTATTTAAAGGTAAAGAAGTAAAATTTCATGACGCAAAAGACGCTTTGGAAGCGGGCATTTCTATGATACATCAAGAATTATCGAATGTGCCGCAGCGTACCGTTGCGCAAAATATTTGGCTCGGCCGCGAACCGAAACGCGGGGGAAAATTTCCCTTTATAGATCACCATAAAATGATAGCAGACACGGCACATCTTTTAAAACAGCTCGATATGCCGATATCTCCTACAAGTAAAATGTCCGATCTTTCCATTTCCGCTCAACAAACATGCGAAATTGCAAAAGCGGTTTCTTACGGTGCGTCGGTTGTAGTGATGGACGAACCCACATCTTCTTTATCCGAAAAAGAAGTCGAGCATCTTTTTAAAATTGTAAACGATTTGCGCTCAAAAGGCGTTGCAGTTATATATATTTCACACCGCATGAACGAAATATTCCGCATTGCCGACGAAGTAACGGTTATGCGTGACGGTACTATGGTCGGAACCTACCCTGCTTCCGAACTGAATGAAGACAAGCTTATCAACTTGATGATCGGGCGCGTAAATACACAGCGATTTCCGCCGGTAGACACCGTACCCGGAGAAGTTCGTTTAAGAGTCGAGCATCTTTCTTCTCCGAATCCTCATTCGTTTCAAGACATCAGCTTTGATTTACGTAAATCCGAAATTTTAGGAATCGGAGGTTTGGTCGGTGCTCAGCGCTCCGAAATGGTTGAAGCATTGTTCGGGCTGAGAGCCGTTTCCGTAGGTGAAATTATTATAGACGGTAAAAAAGTAAAAATACGTTCTCCGCGCGATGCGATAAAAAACAAAATCGGCCTTATTACCGAAGACAGGCGTGGCACGGGTATATTTCCCCTGTTATCGATAACAAAGAATACGGCTATGGCAGCCGTTACGACAAATACCGAAAAAAAATATCTGAATAAATTCCGCCTCATCCGCCATAAAGAAGTTGAAAAGATGGCAACCGGTTTAAGCTTGCTTTTACGTACCAAAACGCCGTCGATGAATACGCAAATACAAAACCTGTCCGGCGGAAACCAGCAAAAGGTTATTGTAAGCCGCTGGCTTATGACCTTACCGGATGTTCTTATAATGGATGAACCGACACGCGGTATAGATGTCGGCGCAAAGTATGAAATATATACGATAATGACGGATTTGGTAAAAGAAGGAAAATCGATTATTATGGTATCGTCGGAAATGCCCGAACTTATCGGTATGTCGCAGCGTATTGCGGTATTATGCAACGGCCGCTTAACCGGTATTTTGGATAAAAAAGATGCAACGCAAGAATCGGTTATGCGTTTGGCAACTAAATTTTCCGATTAATCGAAAAGACTTTTAAATTAGGAGAAGTATTTTTATGGATAAATTAAACATAAACCGCCGTACATTAAAAGAATTCGGCAGTAAATATACAAACTATATTACGTTTGTATTCTTATTCATTATCTTAGGCATTTTAACGCGCGGCGGTTCTATGGAAGTCGCATCGCTTCAAAATCTTGTTATCGCCGAATCGGTGAGAGCCTTTGCCGCCTTGGGTGTCGGTATGATTATCATTACGCGAGGTATCGACTTATCAATTGGTTTTATGGTATGCCTTACAACCAGTATTGCCGCTTCTTTTGCACAAAACCCGGATTACAGTTCGGCTATGTATCCCGGTATAGATTTTCCCCTGTTTTTGCCCATCATTGCGGCAATGCTTGTAGGTTTATTGTTCGGCGCCTTTAACGGAACCCTCGTCGCTTATGCAAAGCTTCCGCCCTTTATTGCAACGCTGGGTACAATGTCTTTGGCGCGCGGTATTCAGCTTATCTATACTCAGGCAAAGGTTGTCGGAAGCGTAAAGGACAGTTATAAGCACATTGCACAGGGCTTTGTCGGTCCTATTCCGAATCTTGTCATTTACGTTGCGGTTGCCGCCTTTCTTGTATGGGTTATCTTAAAACATACGCGATTGGGCGCGAACTTTTACGCAATCGGCGGAAACCCGCAAGCCGCCCGTGTTGCCGGAATCAATGTTGAAGCAAACCTCGTTATCGTGTATGCTTTGGCCGGCCTTTTATACGGTATCGCCGGCGTTTTACAATCGTCGCGTTTGGGGCTTGCAAACTCGCTTACCGGTCAGGGAATGGAGCTTGACGCCATTGCGGCGGTTACCGTCGGCGGTATTTCACAATCAGGCGGTGTCGGAACTATGGGCGGAATGCTTGTCGGTGTATTGACGATGGGTATTATCAACTACGGTATGACCTATTTAAGCATCGACTCTTATTACCAGCTTTTGGTAAAAGGAACGATTATTATTATTGCGGTATACTTCGATATGCGCAAAAATGCCCGCAAAGCATAAGCGTTTCGGATTATTTAAAAGGATTTTTAAAAACGGGAAGATACGGAAGTGATTACGATAAAAGATGTTGCTCAGGATGCAGGGGTTTCAACCGCAACGGTTTCCCGCGTATTGAATAAGGATACGAAGGTATCCGAAGAAAAACGGCGTGCCGTAAACACTTCCATCGCCCGTTTAAACTATCGCTTGTATCCGGCTGCCCGCAGCTTGAAAATGGGAAAGAGTAAAACTATCGGTGTGATCGCGCCGGAATTGTCCAATTACTTTTTTATGTTTTTGTGCGAGTGCTTTGAAAAAGTACTGCGGCAAGCCGGTTATTCTATGATTTTATGCTGTTCCAACGATTCCGTAGAAGTTGAAAAAAAACGCCTCGACTATCTTGCAGGTCAATTTGTGGACGGTATTATCGCCATTCCGGTAAGTCCTTCGTACCGCCACTTCAAACGTATTCAGCAGGATATTCCTCTGGTACTCGTAGACCGCAATTTCAGCGCTTTTTCTACCGACTGCGTGTTGGTCGATAATGCGGGAGGTACCCAAGAAGCGGTGTGTGCGTTAATTGCCGACGGGTTTAAACGTATAGCCTTTCTCGGCGGCGATGAAGATTCGATGACCAGCCGTGAACGCTTTGCAGGTTATAAAAAAGCTTTGGAAACGGCGCATATTAGAGTTGATGAACGCTTGATTGTTTCAAGCGGTTTGAATATGGAAGGCGGCTATAAGGCTATGGATGCTATGCTCGCTTGTAAAAAACTTCCGGATGCCTATTTTTGTGTAAATCTTATGGTAACGCTGGGAGCGGCCAAACGGGTAATGGAAGAACCGGAAGAAGTACAAAAAAAAATTGTCTTTGCCGCCTTTGACGATGTGTATTATTCTTCCCTTATTTCGTGGTGCCGCTACTTTGTGGCTCAGCCCATGCAGGATATCGGCATAAAGGCTGCCGAAATGATATTGGAACGTATTAATAATCCCGAAAGGGAATACTGTGAAATACGGCTGCCTACAACGCTGATTCGGCGCTGACGGGCTTGTATATTATTACTACGCTTGCATAAGGATGCAGCGTATACAGGAGGTACATATATGGCAAAAAGCAGACTTATCGGGGAATATCCTATTATCGGTATTCGCCCCACTATCGACGGAAGACAGGGACCGCTTAACGTTCGCGCTGCTCTTGAAGAGCAGACAATGAACATGGCTAAAGCGGCCGCAAAGCTCTTTAAAAAACATGTCCGTTATACAAACGGCGAACCCGTTAAAGTTATTATTGCCGATACAACCATCGGACGCGTTGCCGAAGCGGCTGCCTGCGCCGAAAAGTTTAAAAAAGCCGGCGTAGACATTACCTTAACCGTAACGCCTTGCTGGTGCTACGGATCGGAAACCATGGATATGGATCCGATGACCATTAAAGCCGTGTGGGGTTTTAACGGAACCGAACGCCCCGGTGCCGTTTATTTGGCCGCCGTTTTGGCAGGACATGCTCAAAAGGGCTTGCCTGCATTCGGCATTTACGGACACGACGTACAGGAAGCCGATGCAAAAGATATCCCTGCCGACGTACAGGAAAAACTTTTACGCTTTGCTCGTTCCGCCGTCGCGGCCGCAACCATGCGCGGAAAATCTTATTTACAAATCGGTTCCATTTGTATGGGAATTGCAGGCTCCATCATCGACCCCTCATTCTTTGAAAGCTATCTGGGAATGCGCGTCGAATCCGTTGACGAAGTGGAAATTATCCGCCGCATGACCGAAGGTATCTACGACAAAAAAGAATACGAAAAAGCCCTTGCATGGACAAAAAAATACTGTCCGGAAGGCATCGATATGAATCCCGATAATATGAAAAAGTCGGATAAAGAAAAAGCCGAATCATGGGAATTTGTCGTTAAAATGATGTGCATCATCAAAGATTTGTACAACGGCAATCAAAACCTTCCGGAAGGCTGCTCGGAAGAAAAGGTCGGACACAATGCGATTGCAGGCGGTTTCCAGGGTCAGCGCCAATGGACGGATTTTTATCCGAACTGCGACTTCCCCGAAGCCCTGCTCAATTCGTCGTTCGACTGGAACGGCGCGCGCGAGCCTTACGTTTTGGCAACCGAAAACGACACCTTAAACGGCGTTTCCATGCTGTTCGGAAAACTGCTTACCGGTACCGCCCAGATATTCTCCGACGTGCGCACCTATTGGAGCGCCGATGCGGTTAAAAAAGCTTCCGGTTACGAATTGGAAGGCGTTGCAAAAGAAGCCGGCGGCTTTTTGCACCTTATCAACTCCGGTGCAAGCTGTTTGGATGCCAGTGCCGAAATGAAAGATAAAAAAGGCAACGGCGTTATGAAGCCTTTCTGGGAAGTTACCGACGAAGATCAAAAAGCCTGTCTTAAAGCAACTACGTGGTGTGCCGCCGACTTCGGCTATTTCCGCGGAGGCGGTTTTTCCTCGCGCTTTGTAACGAATGCCGAAATGCCCGTAACGATGACCCGTTTGAACATCGTCAAAGGCTTAGGCCCGGTTATTCAAATTGCCGAAGGATGGACAGTTCTCTTGCCGGATGAAGTAACGGATAAACTGTGGCTGCGCACAAACTACACATGGCCCTGTACTTGGTTTGCCCCGCGCATTACGGGCAAGGGAGCCTTTACGTCCGCATACGACGTTATGAACAACTGGGGTGCAAATCACGGTGCCATCAGCTACGGACACATCGGTGCGGATTTAATTACACTCTGTTCCATCCTGCGTATTCCCGTCTGTATGCACAATGTACCGGAAGACAAGGTGTTCCGCCCTGCCGCATGGAATGCATTCGGTATGGATAAAGAAGGACAGGACTACCGCGCATGTAAAGCCTACGGCCCCATGTACGGTCACTATTAAGCATTAAGGAGTTGTTTTAATTCTTTTTTAATGGGATAAAAAAATAAAGAGCTGCCTTCGGAAAATTTGTGAAGGCAGCTCTTTTTTATACTGCTGCGTTTTGCATTCGGATATAACCCTTACAAAACCTACAGAACCAAAGACGGCGGGGCGTATGTGCGCGCTTTTAATTCGCTGTCGAGCATGTACAGCGCTTTTGCGTCCGAACCGAATAAGTCGTACTTTTTAATCATATCCTCGGTGTTTTTTTCTTCTTCGCCCTGTTCTTTTACAAACCAATCCAAAAACTGCATAGTGCGGTAATCCTTTACCTCAATCGCCGCTGCGTAAATCGTATGAATCAAGCTTGTAACATACTGCTCGTGGTGCAAACTTACAACCAAGGCATCCTTAAATTCCTTGTAAGAATGATTCGGTTTGTCGATAGCTTCCAAAATGATTTTTTCACCGTTGTTTTGCAAATACTGAAGAATTAAATCGGCGTGATCCTGTTCTTCCTTTGCTTGAATTTTATACCAGTTACCGAAACCTTCCAAGCCTTCATCATAAAAATAATTGGAAATATCCAAGTATACATAAGCCGAAAACAATTCCTTGTTGATTTGTTCGTTCAACAATCGACTTACTTTTTTGTCCAGCATAATAAGCCTCCTAATAAGGGTGTGTTTTACAAGATAACGGATTTCAGCTGAATAAGCAAGTAAAAATGTAAGATTGTCACATTACGGTTTTTGGTGTATACTCAACTTATTATGGCGGAATTATTAGCTCCTGCGGGCAACATAGAAGCTTTGGACGCGGCAATAGGCGAGGGTGCCGATGCCGTCTATATGGGACTTAAAAGTTTTAATGCCCGTTTACGCTCCTCGAATTTTGCGTGGAATCAATTTGAAGCGGCGGTTGAAGCCGTACACCGGCAAAAGAAAAAAATATATGTAACGGTCAATACGGTTATCGAAGAAAGCGAAACCGAACGCTTATACCGTTTTTTATCCTATTTGAATAAGGTCGGCCCCGATGCCCTGATTGTTCAGGATTTCGGTATCGTGCGCATGGTACAGGAGTTTTTCCCGAAACTTGAACTGCACGCTTCAACTCAAATGAATATTGCAAGTGCGGCGGCGGTAAACCTTTTAAGCAAAGAAGGCATAAAACGTGTCGTTTTGGCGCGGGAATTAAACCTTGAAGAAATATCTTCAATAAAACGCAGCACCTCTTCCGAATTGGAAGTGTTTGTACACGGCGCCCTTTGTGTGAGCGAATCGGGCTTGTGTCTTTTTTCAAGTTTTTTGGGCGGAAAATCGGCAAACCGCGGTATGTGTACACAAGCGTGCCGCCGTTATTACGAAGCCGAACTTCCCGGAGGCGCAAAAGAAAAAGGCTATTATTTTTCGCCGCACGACTTGCAGCTTATAGACCGCCTTCCCGCCCTGATAAAAGCGGGTGTCGATTCATTCAAAATAGAAGGACGCATGAAAAGCGCCGAATACGTCGGAAGCGTAACGGCAGCCTACCGCTATGTTTTAGACAATTGGGAAAAAGATGAAAAAGGCGCCGTTGAAACCGGAAAACGTATGCTTGCAACCGACTTCGCCCGCGCAAAAACCCGCTATTGGTTTGACGGAAGCGATGCTTCAAAATTCTTAAACCCGAATCAGGCGGGCGGTACGGGTATTTATTTGGGAGTAATAGACAGTGTGCGCTCGGAAAAAGCGCCGACCCCTAAAGCTTTAGACGAACCGGATAAAAAAAATGTCGGCAAGCGTCCGGCCGCCTCCGATAAAAAAACAGAGGACGTGCAAAAATTCGCCCTTTTAAAAGGCGGTTCTTACGAGCCGGAAGCCGGAGATTCAATCCGCATCCACAAAAAAGACGATTCGGGACGTATCAGTTACAAGGTACAGGAAGTAAAGGTTTTTGAAAACACCCGTGCACAAGCCGAAACATGGATAAGCGTACCGCCCGAAGCCGGCCGCGGCGATCCGGTATATCTTTTGCAAACAAAGTCCATGTCCAAGCGGTATAAGCGCGTGCTTCCGGCCGATTTATCGCCCTACCGTTTACAGCCCGCAGATGAAAGACTGCCCATACTCGACTTAACGCCTTTAAAAAAAGACAGCTTATCCTTTTTTCCTGAAGGAGTGTATATACAGGTGAGTACGCTTTCGGATATGCACGCATGTTTGGCGGAGCACCCGGTACGCTTTATTTTGGAATTGAACAGCGATACGCGGCGTTCGCTTATCGAAAAAAAAGAAGCGCTTCCCTGTTCGAAAAAACAGGTTTTTATTTCGCTTGACCCCTTTTGTACGCCGGAAACGCAGGCGGTTTTGGAAAAGGATATAGCGTCACTGCGCGCAGACGGTTTTTATCAGTGGATTGTAAACAATCCGGCCCATATCAATATGCTTAAATCGGAAAAGGATATACTGATAGGCGGCCCTTATTTATACACCTTTAACCGCTGGGCGGTTTCCTGGCTCGAAAATCAAAACATAGATGCTTTTATTATGAGCCATGAAAGCAGCCGAAGCACCCTCGAAAGCATTTTTGAAGGCCCTCAGCGCTCCCGCCTGATGATATGCCTCTTTGCATATCCTGCCCTCTTTCGTATGCGCTTTAAACTGCCCGAATCCTATGATTTTGCCGCATTTAACGACAAAGAAGGCATGTCCTTCCGCGCCCTTTCTACACCGGACGGTTCCTTTGTCATGCCCGCCGACCCCTTTTCGATTGTGGACCGCGTGCATGTTTTAAAAAAGAGCGGCTTTTCGCGCTTTTTAATCGATATGTCCAAAACAAGCGTGCGCCGTGCGGACATTAAGGCTATTGTGCGCGCGATGCATAGGGGAGAATCTTTACCCGATACCTCACGTTTTAATTGGAAAGACGGCTTTTATTCCGCCGTACCCGCACAAAGCAAAAAATCGTTTATTTTATCCGAAAAGGATAACAAAACATTTTTTTCCCGCGGGGAAAAAAACGGTCACAAAAATACAAAAAAAAAGCATAAGTAAAAAAAACGTGTTGCGGGTACTTGCTGATATACATAAAATACGGGGGTTTTCAAAAGCATTGCACTTTTTCAATACCCCCGCTTGTAAAACCGGAAAAAGAATCTAAAACTTTTAGTTAAAAAGCCGGAACTTTTTCAAGTTCGGCCGCTTTTTCTTCCGATTTTTCCGATTGTACTTTTTTGAAAAGCGGCTTAAATTCTATGTGTTCGGCAACAATCGTAATCTTGCTGCGGTTTTTTTCTTCACTGTCTACCCAACGACTTTGCTTTAACCTTCCTACAACACGGACACCCCTGCCTTTAACGCCGTTTTTTATGCTGAGTTCGGCCAGTTTCCCCCATGCATCGATGTCGAAAAAAGAAATTTCTTTTTCATAGGAATCATCCTGTTTGTACGTTCGCATACACATAACGGAAAAAGTACATACCTGCGTTCCCTTTGCCGTTTCGCGTAAAACGGGTTCTTGGACAACATTGCCTTCCAAGATAATCGAATTGAGTGAATTCATACGTTAACCTCCGTAATTTTTTCCGGCTACATAATATGATAGGGGTAAAAAAATAAAAAAACAGAGATTTTATAAAAAAATCTCTGTTTTTTTTGTAAAGCCGAAAAAACGGTTGCAAGTTATCCGTTTTTTACAAGTCTGATAATGTATAAAACCACATAGATTTGCAGCGGCTCTTTGTTTTTTATTTTTTGTAAAGAAGATGTTTTAATCAATATTTCCGCCAAATTTTGTATGCGGTCAACCGTAAAATTGGAAGCTTTTAAAGTTCTGATTGTACGCCGCATATAATCGCGTATAAGAGAATTGACGTCTTCCGTCAGATTTGCGCGCAGCTCTTTATCCAATAAGGGATTCCACTGATTGATGTATGATGTCATTTCTCTGTCTAAAGAAGAACCGGGCGGAACCAATACTTTTTCCGCTTGTTCGGCAGCCGTACGGAATTCTTTTTTCCGCGCGCTCCGTGTCGCACTTTCGGGTAAGCTGTCGTCCTGTAATTCAACATGGGCGGTTTCGACGGGAATATCCGTTTTCTTTTTTTTCCGTTTCCGCGGCCGCAGTATAAATGCGGCTATCCATGATATGGGAGGAAGAGTGTACCACCACGGCAATAAAATTTTTGCATCGGTAATAATTTCGGAGCGGGAAAGCATAAGCAATTCGCTGTAAGGAAGCAATTTTCCGTCGGCAAATAAATTAAGAGCATTTTTTGTCGTTTCTTTGGAAATTAACGTTTCATAATAAATAAGCGATAAAAAATTCGAATGCAGCAGGGCATATAAAATCGGCGCCCGCGACAACAATTCTTGTTCAAGCCGCCGTTCAAAAGCTTTTTTATCCGTCATTGCGGGAACGCTGTCAAAATGCTTGTATAAGGTAAACCATTCTTTCGTTAAATTGTTTTTTATGGTTTCGCGCGCATCGCTGCATAACCGTATAATAAGGGGAATTACTTTTGATTTTGTAATATAGTAATATTCTCCCGTATGCAATTTAAAAGTAAGCAGTTCCGGCAGATTGTTATCCGAAAACGCCGTTGTTTTTGCATGCAGGAATTCATTTAAATCTTTTTCAGTGTATTGCCCCAAAAGCCGCCGTCCCTTGGAATCCGAAAAATTTTGAATGGTTTCTTTATTAAAATAAAAAGGCGGTTTATCCAAAAGCTGTTCCAACACACGGAGTGCGGCGTCTTTTTGCTGTGCTTGTTGAGATTTATTTTTATAGTAATTGATTGCAATTTCGGTTAAATAAATACTTTGCAGCAGGGCAATGTCTTCTTGCGTATAATCTTTTACCTTTTCGTAATCCTGACGGATAAAAAAACACAATTGTCCCCAAAAGTAAAAAACTTCACCGGAATTTCGTATCGATTCCATTGCTTCCATCGGCCGCTGGATAAATTGCGTAAAAAAAGATTTGATGGAGATGTCCTTACCCGGATTTGTTACACGCAGTTTTTTTAAAAAATAATCATGGTATTCTTCTTTGCGAAGCATTTGGCGTATTTTTGCCATTGCAATGTCGAATAAGATGTTTACCGAAGTTTCGGACGGAAATATTATAATCGGCATATCGCGCGGTAATATAAGACCGTAAAGTTTTGGAACTGCGGAAACGTTTTTAGAACCGCTTTCTCTTTTTTCTTCGGGCTGCATTTCATCGAACAAACGGGTTAAAAGCCCCGACGCTTGTTGGCGGTCTATAATTTCCAAAGGGGTTTGTGAAGGCAAGTCGGTTATAAGCGGGTAGGGTATTGCAGGATTATTAAGTATTTCACGATAACGATTTGCATATTTTTCAACATAAAAAGAAATAACGATAATCCCTTTTTTGGGCGTATCTGCGTTTACGATTATAATTGAACGTTCCGTTTCAAGTTTGCTTAAATACTTTTGTAACGAAGTTTCCGGATTTTTTAAAAAAATAACGAGTTCGGGAACTTCATGCAAATGCTTTTGTGCATAATACTGTATATATGCACAAAATTCCGCAAACGAAATCAGAGCATGATTTTGACGCTGAGCAAAAAGCTTCAGCAAGGTTAACATGTTTACTTTATTTGCCATCTGTCTTAATTATACAATAATATAAAAACTTTGCAATCGTCTACAGGCGTATTATTGAATTTTTACCCCCTTGACGTTTTAGAAAGCATTGCATACTATAGCACAAAACGGAGGAAGTGTGTTTTCAAAAAAACTTCAAAATCTGCATCCCTATGTTCCCGGCGAACAATTACCCGCTTGCAATTATATAAAACTCAATGCCAATGAAAATCCTTATCCTCCGGCGCCCGCAGTTTCGGAAATTTTATCGGCCTTTATAAAAGATAAAGCCGCTTCAATGTCTTTGTATCCGGATCCGGAGTCGGCCGATTTATGTAAAGCGCTTGCTCGTATGCTTAATGAATCGGGAGGCATATTGAACGCTTCGGCTAAACTTCCTTTTAATGTCACCGAAGATATGATTTTTTGCGGGAACGGTTCCGATGAAGTGCTTTCGTTTATTTTTTATTCTTTTTTCGATGCCGACGCTCCCCTTATTTTGCCCCGATATACGTACAGCTTTTATCCGGTTTACGGAGAATATTACGGCATTCCTTTAAAAAGAATTCCTTTAAAACCGGACTGGTCGGTTGATGTTCCCACCGTAATTTCCGCATTAAAAGAACCCTGTTCCGGCTTTATATGCGCGAATCCCAATGCTCCTACCGGTATTGCATTGACAAATGAGGACATAGAAGCCGTTTTAAAAAACGCAAGGGGCCGTGCCGTCGTTATAGATGAAGCGTACGCCGATTTCGGAAACACAACCGCTCTATCCCTTTTAGACCGTTATGACAATTTAATAATCGTGCGTACCTTTTCAAAAGCGTTTTGTTTTGCCGGAATGCGTTTGGGCTTTTGCATTGCCCGGCCGGAAGCTGTGAGTGCGCTTAAAAAAGCGAAAAACAGCTTTAATCATTTTCCCGTTGACGTTCTTACGCAATGTGCGGGTTCCGCCGTATGCAAAAATTGGTCTTATTATGCCGATAAAGCGTCCCGAATTGCAGCCGATCGGGATATTTTCAAAAATGAATTGGAAAAGGCGGGCTGGACGGTATTGCCTTCACAAACGAATTTTGTTATGGTAAAAAAGGGAAAACCGGAAGCTCCCGCAGAATTTTCGGGGGCCTTTGTGTACAAACAGCTTAAAGAGCGGGGCTTTTTAGTACGCTATTTTGAAGGACCCGATACCGGCGATTTTGTGCGTATTACGGTAGGAACCGGCGAACAAATGCGTTTGCTGGCGGATATAATGTTAAAAATGTAAAGCGGATCGATGTACGTGCAATAAGCATATACATCGGTTGTTCCGCCGCAGCGGAGGAAGGTATGCGTTTTCTTGTTTTATCGGATATTCACGGCGATGAACAAAGTCTTGATCGGCTCGACGAGGAATTCGGTCTTGCGGATGCCGTGTTGTTTGCAGGCGATTTTGCCCGTTTTAAAGCCCCCGATACGGCTTTACCGGTGCTTAATACGCTGGTAAAAAAACACGACAGCTTGTTTTGCGTTTTGGGAAACTGCGACGAAAAAGAGTTTTTAACCGAATTGGAAAATCTCGACGTATCGGTACAGGGTGATTTGGTGTTTCGTGACGGACTTGCGTTTGCCGGAAGCGGCGGCGGCTTGCGTTTCACCGGCGTTACACCCTTTGAAAGAACCGAAGAAGAATTGATAAGCGATTTGAATATAGTACACGAAAAAGACGACTGCGATAATTTGATTTTATTGATTCATCATCCGCCCTACAATACAAAACTCGATACCGTAAACGGGGGTTCTCATGTCGGCTCCAAATCGGTACGTACCTTTGTGGAAACACATAAGCCCCTTGCCCTTATAAGCGGCCATATCCACGAATCTTTTGCCGTCGATACACTCGGCTGCACCGTCCTTATGAATCCGGGTTCTTTAACCGAAGGGCGTTACGGTATTTTGGAAGTCGAGCGTAATTACAAAGACAAGTGGACGGTTACAAAGGCCGAGTTAAAATGCCTGCCGCAGGAGTAAATCGGCTTGCGATTTCAGCTGTTACACGCTTTTTAATTTTCAACGGGCAGTAGCGGCAAAACGGAAGCCCATATAGTTGTAGGCTTCTCCGGGGTTGTATGCGTAGCGGTCGGCGCTGTATAAAAAGGCGGCATAGGGACTCCAGCTCCCGCCGCGGCACACCCTGTCGGAACCGTAACGCGGCCCGTACAGTTCTTGTGCGGCGGTTTTTTCGGTATTGTGTATTTTTTTGTCCGCTGCGGGCAGATTTGTAAGGTTTTTTCCTTCATCGGAAGAGTCGCCCCTGTCGGCTTTATCGTAGCCGGCAAACCAGTCCCAGCAAAATTCCAGCACATTGCCGCTCATATCGTAGATACCGGAAGCATTGGCTTTGCCGCTTTCGGGCATACTCATAGGGCCGAGAATGCTTCCCGCCGTTGCTATATTAGCCGTTCCCGGATACAAAAAATAGGGTAAAATCAAGACTTCGGTTTGTCCGGCTTCTTTTGTACTGTTTTCGTTATCGGCACTTTCCAAAAAAAGCTTCCGTGCTTTTTGAGCGGCTTTTTCGGTATTTTCGGCGTTCCACGCCGCTCCGGAGAGGCTGTTGCCTGCGGTAAAGCTTTTTTTACCTTCTTTGCCGCGTATTTTGCGTGCCGCATATTCCCATTCGGCTTCACTCGGAAGCCGGAACCCGTCCGCATTCCAATCGCATTCGGCCAAATCGACTGCGGCCGCATGCGAAGAATCGCGCAGCACTTCTCCCTTGTATGTGTAGCAGGGCGTGCGGTTTTCCAATTCACTGAATGCATTACACCATACAATTGCATCGCGCCAGCTGATGTTTGTAACCGGCTGGTATATACCTTGTTCCGTCGGTTCGCGGCCGCGCCGTCCGGCAGAACCTTCTTGTCCCGGGTTTTGAAATACATAACCTAAATGTTTTTCCGAACGCACGCGCACTTCATACCACAAAATATAGGCCGTTTCGTACTTGTTTAAATAAAACGGTTTTACGCTGCGTTCCGCCGTTACGGTCTGGTTGTGTTCGCCGATAATAAAACAATCCTCTTTTTCGGTGAGGCGAACCAAGGCAATCATACTGTTTTTTATATCGGAAGGTATCGTTTCTTGGGCGGACACGACGCCCGTATGCAAGATAAAAACGGAAAATACCAAAAAGGCATAATATCGTTTTTTTGTAAAATTCACCGCTATCCTCTTTTGTTTTCTTTACGGCGTTTTTTAGGCCGAATTGACGGATCCGGACGGTCCGAAAATGTCAATTTTGCGATAAATCCGGTAACCAAACAAAGTAAACTTATAACGATTACGCCCGTCCAGCCCGACTTCATAAAGGGCAGGGGAACGTTCATTCCGAAAAAGCTGACGATAAAGGTCGGTACCATTAAAATCAGGGAAATAACCGTTAAACGCTTCATAACGATGTTTAGGTTATTCGAAATAACCGATGCAAAGGCATCCATCATGCCCGAAAGAATATTACTGTAAGTATCCGCCATTTCGATAGCTTGGCGGTTGTCTATGGCAACGTCTTCAAGCCAATCTTTATCTTCTTCATCCAAATTGATAATGCGCGTTTTGCTTATTTTTTCAAATAAAATCTGATTGCTTTTAAGCGATGTCGTAAAAAATACCAAAGACTTTTCAAGGTTTAAAAGCAAAATCAATTCGTTATTTCTGATAGAACGTTCAAGTTGACTTTGAATGGTTGCAGAGCGCCTGTTTATTTCTTTAAGATAGCGCAAAAAAGTGGTATCCGAACGGCTTAAAATACGCACAATAAAGGCGGGAAAATCCGAAAGCGTTAAATCCCGTATACGGTTTTCGGCAATATCCTTTAAAACCTCGCAATCCGTCCAGCAAATGGTGATAACCGTTCCCGGATACAAAATAATACCCAGCGGAACCGTAAAATAGCTGATATCGTTGTCGGGAATAAAGACGGGAAGCCGCAAAATAATAAGCGTGTAATCGTCTTCGCGTTCTATGCGCGAAAGTTCGTCTTGATCGAGAATATCGAGGATGTGTTCTTGTTCAATATTATAATCTTCTTCGAGAATGCGGATGTCTTCGCGCGTTACCGAACGGGCATCCACCCATTTATTTAAATCGGGGTTTAACTCCGATTCGGAACGTTGAACGAGTTTGTCTTTTTCCTGCTGCCAAAATGTTATCATGGGCCTGTCCTCCTGTGTGCATAGAAAAATATAAACAACTACTGCCGGGGTCGGAATCCATACGGCGCCTCCTATGTACACATGATAACAGGTCCACAAACCTGTACCGATTGTAACGCTCAGTGAAAAAAAAATCAACACACAAGGCGATTTTTTTTCCGGCTTGTGTCGGAAAAGGGGATGTAAGTCGGGATTCTTAAGGAATTGCACGTAAAGTGAAAACGACATGATAACGGGGACCGAGTGCAAGCCATTTTGAGCGTTTTTCTCAGGTGATTTTGCCCTAAAAGCTCAACCATGGCAAAGCACTCGTGTTCTCGTCAGTATGATATTTTCAGCGTTTTTGCAGTTTTTATTCATACTGAATCCTGCAGACGATACTTGACTTATAAGAAAATCTTTTTTATTATAGTCTATTGAGGTAAGTGCATATAATGAAGAAAATTGCTGGCAGTATTTTTTATTTATTGCTGATCGGTATCGGCATAAGCGCTCAATCACAGATATTGACGGTCAGTGCTTTTTTTAAAACCGTATCGGAAAAATATGCCCAAATACAGGATTTTGAAGCGGATATGGCCGTTGCGGCAGGAAAAACACAGATGCAGTCACACGTATCTTTTAAACGGCCGAATTTGCTTCGGATAGATTTTTCAAACCCGGAAACGCAGGTAATCGTGTTTAACGGCGAACAGTTGACTATTTATCTTCCCGGACCGCGTTCGATATTAAGCCAATCCGTTGAAAGCGGCGGCCGTTCACAGGCGGCAAATCTTGCAACGCCGGAAGGCCTTGCGCTCATGCGGCGCTACTATTCGATTGCCTACGAAACCGGACAAGAACCGGTCGCCCTTGATGCAGATACCGCCGGTACCTCCGCCGAAGAAAAAGTCATCAAATTAATTTTATCGCGTAAAAGTCTTTCGGAAGGATTTCAAACAATAAAGCTTGCAATTAATCCGACTACCTTGCTTATTCGGCGGGTAGAAGCGGTTTCCGCATTAAGCCGGGAAGTTTTTAGATATGATTTTTCAAATTATGTGTTAAATCAAAACATTCCCGATACTCGCTTTTTATACGATGCACCCTCTTCTGCAAATACGTATAATAATTTTTTACTTGCGGAATAGCGGGGGAGTTTGTCATGGAAAGTTTCGGTGCAATTTTACGTAAAACCCGGGAAGAAAAAAATCTGAGTCTTGAAACGATTTCGCGCGATACGATTATATCAAAGCAATACCTTGAAGCTTTGGAAAACGAAAATACGGATATTTTTCCCGGCGACACCTATGTAACGGGTTTTTTACGTAATTACAGCGAATATTTAGGCTTGGACAGTGTATATCTTATTAAATTATTTCAGGGAAAAATGCTGCAAGAAGCGCCCGTTCCCGAAAATCTTATTATAAAAAAGAGAGTAAATAAAAAGCTCATTGCAGCCATTGTCGGCGGTGCCGTCGGTTTGTGTGCGGCGCTTATTTTCAGCGTGTATTTTACCGTCATAAAACCCCGCAATTCAAAATTAACTTCAGTCGATTTGAAAAAAAACAAGGGACAGTCTTATACCGTTTCTTCCGTTCCGCTTCAAAGGCGTTTGTACAAGGGAGATGCGATAGAAGTTCCCTTTCCCGATAATAAGGTAACCTTACATGTTTCACAAACGCTTAATACCCTTGCATTGACAACTCCCATAGGAGTTCAATATGTCGAATTGGGCGAAGAACTTGAAATGGATGTTGACGGCACAGGAGATGCCGACATTGTCGTCTTTTTATCCGATATTTCCAAAGAAAAAGAAGAATTGGGTGCGGAAGTACGTATGTTCGTTAAATCGGGAAGCGCCGCTGCAATTACGTCCGAAACCGTAACGGCCGGGACAGTTGCGCTGGAGTCCGGTGAAGCTTTAAAAGAAGGAACCAAGCACACGGTTATTTTGCAGGATAATCGTGCGTATCCGTTTACGATAAATGCAAGTTTTCGGGGCGTATGTTTGTACCGTTATAAAAGCGATAAACATGAAAGCGTTGAAAACCTTTTAACTTCCGGCGATACTCTTAAAATGTCGGCCCAAAGCGCTTTGCGGTTATGGATTTCAAATGCGAATACCGTAAAAATGCAATTGATTGCCGAAGGCAAATCTTACGATTTGGAAATGGGACGCCCCGGTCAGGTTTTAGTACAGGATGTGCGCTGGATAAAAGAAGCGGACGGTGTCTATAAGCTGACGGTAGCGGAAGTTGACTGAGTACAAACATAAATCGCCGCGTTATTTTTTTCTCGATCAGCACGGTTGTGCAAAAAATCAAGTTGACGGCGAATTGATAATCGCATACTTGGAAAAACGCGGTTATACATACAGTGAAAATCCCGAATACGCCCATTTGATTATCGTAAACTCATGCGGTTTTATAGAAAGTGCAAAAAAAGAATCGCTGGATGCTCTCTTTGCCGCCCGTAAAGCTCATCCCGATGCAAAAATTGTTCTTGCAGGCTGCCTTTCCGAGCGTTATGCGGACGTTTTTGCAAAAGATTTACCCGAAGCGGATGCGGTATTCGGAAACGGTGATTTAAACGCACTGGACGAAGTGCTTAAAAAGCTTGACAGAGGAGAACGTCCCCTTGTCAAACCTCCCCAAAGCGGAGTATGTACGGGCGAGCGGCACAAGCTTTTGGGCTTTCCTTCTTCAGCCTATATTAAGATAACGGAAGGATGCAATAACCGCTGTTCGTTTTGCGCCATTCCCCTTATACGCGGGCCTCTTCGAAGCCGCAGTGCCGATGATATTGTAGATGAAATACGCAGTTTGCAAAAGCGCGGCATCTTCGAGTTTAATTTAATCGGCCAGGATTTGGCGGCTTACGGCTGCGACGGCGCCGAAGAGGGAAACTCGGAACATCCCCTGTATTTTCAACGCCCCAGTCCCTTAAGCCTGTTATTGCAAAAAATAAGCGCTTTGGAAGGGAATTTTTGGCTTAGACTTTTATACATTCACCCCGATCACTTCCCCGCCGATATCTTGCCGCTTATACAAAAAGATACGCGCATAGTTCCGTATTTCGACCTTCCCTTTCAATCCGGAGACAACCGCATTATCCGTGCAATGAACCGCCGCGGAAGTGCCGAACGTTATATACAGCTTATACGAAACATAAAAGGCTCTTTGAGCAATGCCGTACTCAGAACCACTTTTTTATGCGGTTTTCCCGGCGAAACCGATGAAGAAGCCGAACGCACACTTCGGTTTTTGGAAACCGTAGAACCTCTTTGGTCGGGCTGTTTTGCATACAGTGCCGAAGAAGACACACCGGCAGCTTTGCTTAAACAAAGGGTAGGCGCACAAACGGTAGGCAAACGTATACAAAAACTGCAAAAAGCACAGGAAAAAATAACCGAACGTCTTTTACATCGCTATGTCGGGCAGGTCCGCGATGTTTTGGTCGAAGAATGTATTTTGCCCGATACCGCTCCTCCCGTCCGCGCCGATACGGCCGGCGATACGGCTGCCGATAACTTTTTCGCGGCGGACGAAGAAACGGCCTTTGCCCTTGGGCGATGCGATTTTCAAGCACCCGAAGTTGACGGCAGCTGCGTTATCCGCTTTGATCCGGATGCAAAACATGCCGCCGCCGTTTTTCCCGGAGCAGTGGTTAAAGTGCGCATAACGGGAGTGCGCGGTGTCGATATGGTCGGAGTATTAAGCGTATGAGCGGATGCGAATATTTGAATGTTTTGAACCCCGAACAATACGAAGCGGTAGTACACGAAGGGTCTCCTCTTTTGATTTTAGCCGGAGCCGGTTCGGGTAAAACGCGGGTTATTACTACAAAAATCGCCTATCTTATCGGTGAAAAAGGTTTGGACCCGCAGTCGATATTGGCCGTTACGTTTACAAAAAAAGCCGCCAATGAAATGGCAGAACGCGCCCGGTTGTTGGAAGAAAAAGCCGCATTTACTCAAATACGCACCTTTCACTCGTTCGGCGCGCGTTTTTTACGTACCTTTTCTTCTCAAGCGGGAATCGGACCCAACTTTACCGTGTACGACGATACCGATACGGTTACCTTACTTTCAAAGGCGGTGCCTTCGTTGTCGCGTCAACAAGCTTCTCATGCCGCACATAAAATCTCTCTTGCAAAAGATTACTGCCTTTTCCCCGATTCTCCGGATTTGGTACAAGTAGAAAGCGACCCGGATTTTCCGGATATCTATGCGGCATACCAACAGCGTTTGCGGGAAACGGGAAATGTCGATTTCGGCGACCTTATTATGCTGCCCGTCTGCGTGCTTCGTGCCGACGAAACCGTGCGCGCTCATATGCACGAACGATTTAAAGTGATTATGGTTGACGAATATCAGGATTCGAATACCGCCCAGTTTTTGCTTTTGCAGCAGCTTTCTTCAAGTGCAACCTATGTGTGCGTTGTCGGCGACGACGACCAGTCCATTTATAAATTCCGGGGCGCCGAAGTTAAAAATATTTTAACCTTTCAAGAGCATTTTCCGGGAACTAAAATCATACGCTTGGAACGCAATTACCGATCTGTTTCTCCCATTTTACATGCGGCGGATACGGTGGTACAAAACAATACCGAGCGTTTGGGAAAAACGCTGCGTGCCGAGCGGGGAAGCGGAAAGCGCCCCGTCCTTGCTTTTTTGCCGACACAGGATGCCGAAACCGCCTATTGCGCGGATCTTATTCAAAAAGCCCGTACAATGGGCTGTCCTTATGCGGATTGGGCGATTTTATACCGTACAAACGCTCAATCGTTGGGCTTTGAAACCGAATTTTTACACCGAAAAATTCCTTATACCGTTGTCGGCTCTTTAAAGTTTTACGAACGTGAAGAAATTAAAGATATACTTGCTTTTTTAGCCCTCGTCGTGAATCCGAAAGATGAAATAGCCTTTCGGCGTATAGTCAATAAACCCGCCCGTTCCGTGGGAGCGGTTTCTCAAGATAAAATCGTTGATTTTGTGCGTTCGGTAAATGCGCGCGGTCAAGACAATCAAATCGACTTTATACAAGGCTGTCGCATGAGCGCTTCTTTTTTGTCTAAAAAAACCGCAGATGCGGTGCACGGTTTTGTATCCGTTATGGAATCGCTGTGTTCCTTTTTGGGAGAAGATGACGGGTCGCCTAAAGATTCGGCACATGGGACAACTGCCGAAAACCGTTCCGATGCCGACAAAACGGATCAAAAACTTTCGGTTTTTGTCGAAAAAATAATACTGTCTTCGGGATTGAATGAGTATTACAGTGCTCAGGATGAAATTGCCGGTACTCAAAAAACGGCAAATATGCAGGAACTGGCAAACAGTGCCGTTTTTTATCCGAAAACGCTGAACGGTCTTTTGGATTTTCTCGATCATATCGAACTTGACCGTACCCTTGAAGCGGCCGAAGAAAAAAACGGGGAGCCGCAGGATGCGGTAACTTTAATAACACTGCACAATACCAAGGGCTTGGAATTTCCGCGTGTTATTATTACGGGCCTTGAAAAAGGTATTTTCCCCCGCGTCGATAAGGACAGTGAAGAAATAGAAGAAGAACGGCGATTGTTTTATGTAGGAATTACTCGTGCAAAAGATGAATTATATATGACATCCTGCGCGATGAGAAGACTGTACGGCCGTACCGAATATACCGAACCGAGTCCCTTTTTATATGAATTGGGAAATAAAACCGCCGATATAGAGGGAAGAGCCCCCTACGGATTTTCACCGTCTTCCCGCGCAGTGTCGTTCGGAGAAGGCGGTAGCGGAAAAAGCGCAAAAGCGCAAAGTGCCCTTGAGCGGCGCTGGGCGAAGGGGGTACGCGTATATCACGACGATTGGGGCTACGGCGTTATTGTCGGTACAAAGGCGGGCGCACATGACAGCGATTACGTTATTACCGTGCAGTTTGAAAATGCTGCGGTAAAGCGCTTTTTACCGAAATATCAAGCCCACAGTTTGATGATAACCGAAGACTGATATGTACCTTACGGCTGCCGTACAAGGATTGTACGGCAGCTATGCAATCGGCGGCCGTGCATTAAGCCTCATATGTTTTATACGTTTTTTATTCCCCGCAAACTTTACTCGTTTCGGACGCTTTGTATGTTTTTATGTCTTACATACTGTCTTACAGTTCACAGGCCTAAAAGCGAAGCGAACACTTTAAGGGCGCCCTCGCTTTGACCGGCGAGTACTTTTTTTGTAAGGATTTTACCCAGCTGCACGCCTTCCTGGTCGAAGCTGTTGATGTTCCACAAAAAGCCTTGGAACATAATTTTGTTTTCGTAGTGGGCGAGTAGGGCGCCCAAGGTTTCGGGGGTCAACCGTTCGGCATAGATAAGGCTTGAAGGCCGCTCGCCGGTAAATACCTTTGCCGGGTTTTCGTCGTCTTTTCCGAGGGCAAAGGCGGCGATTTGTGCGGCAAGGTTTGCGCACAGCTTTTTTTGGCTTGTCGAGCCGTCAACGGTGATGTCCGTTCCGCTTTGGCTTTGCAAAAAGCCTATAAATTGCAGGGGAATCGTATCGGTTCCCTGATGGAGCAATTGGTAAAAGGAGTGCTGACCGTTTGTTCCCGGCTCGCCGAAGATAACCGGCCCCGTTGCGTAATTGATGGCGCCTCCCGCACGGTTGACGCTTTTACCGTTCGACTCCATATCCGCCTGCTGTAAGTGGGCGGGAAAGCGGCTGAGCGCTTGACTGTAGGGCAGGATCGCGGTTACCGGATACCCCTGCACGTTGCGCTCGTAAACACCGATAAGGGCGTCGAGCATAGCCGTGTTTTTACCGATTTGTTTTTCGCATGCGTTTTTATCCTGAGCGTGCGCGCCCTTTAAAAAGGCTTCAAATATGTCTGGCCCGAAGGCAAGCGAAAGTACCGCGCCGCCGACCGCCGATGTTGAAGAATAACGTCCGCCTATAAAGTCGTCTATGTAAAAAGACGCAAGATAGTCAGGATTGTTCGCGAGGGGGCTTGTTTCCGAAGTTACGGCTATCATGTGCTTGGAAGCGTCCAAGCCGGCCTTTTTCAAAAAGTCTTTAACCAGCAATTCGTTTGCCAAAGTTTCCTGAGTGGTGCCCGACTTTGAAACGAGGATAAAAAGGGTGCGCGATATGTCGCGGATTAAAACGTTTATAACGCGGTCGGCGTCGTCGGGGTCTACATTCGAAATAAAATGGGCATCCATTTTTTGTGCGCCCTGAACCCGTGCCCACTCTTCAAGGGCAAGGCAGATTGCCCGCGGTCCCAAGTCCGAGCCGCCGATGCCGATTTGTACTACCGCGGTAAAGGTTTCGCCCTTTTCGTTCAGGATTTTTCCTGCGTGAACTTTACGGGCAAAATCGGCAACGGCCAGGCGCTGTTCTTCGTAAAAACCGCGCGCATTTTTTGTTCCCGACGCTGTTTCGTACAATACGTCCTTCCCCAACTGACCGCGCAGCAAGTGGTGCAATACTTTGCGTTTTTCGCCCGTGTTTATAACCGCGCCTTCATACAAGGCTTTGAATTTTTCGGTCAACTGCGCTTCGTCGGCAGCTTCCTGCATAACCGAAAGGATTTGACCGTTTACCTGTTTTGCCGCATAATTATAGTGCAAACCGGCGGCCCCTTCGGCACAAAAACCGGCTGCCCGTTCGGCGTTCAGTACTTCTTTAAGCGAAACCTGCCCCTTAAGCGATAAAAGCTTTTTAAAGGCTTCCAATGTATCCAAATTATCCCAATTCAATTCCATACCGAACCTCCGAATAGGCTAATGTATATAATTATTGCGTATTATTGCGCGGCATTTTTTCCGGCAATGCGGCCGAATACGATTATATCGGCAATGGCATCGCTTCCGAGTCTGTTTTTACCGTGAACGCCTCCGGTTACTTCTCCCGCCGCAAAAAGTCCGGGTATAGCGGAACCGTCGGCTTTAAGTACTTGCGCCTTGGTATTGATTTTAATACCGCCCATTGTGTGGTGTACGGCGGGAACCGCTTTCAAAATATAAAACGGCGCTTGTTCAATGGGATGAACCATACTGCGTTTGTTGAATTCTTCATCCTTACCCTTTGCAACGTATGTATTGTAGCGTTTGACGGTTTCGACAACTTCTTTTTGATCTATACCGAAAAATTCCGCCGCTTTTTCTAAGGTATCGGCCTTTGTCAGTAAATTATTTTTCATTAAATAGTTGATTTCAGGTGCATGATTTGCCTGCAAATGACTTTCATCAAAACCGCGCTGGTCTATAATTTCATAACAACAATGTCCCGTTTGCGCTTTTATCGCCATAGATATAACATCGCGGCGGCCGAGTTCTTCTACAAAGCGCTTGCCTTCTTTATTGACGATAACACTGTGGCCGTATAAGCGCGCATCGTCAAAGTATAAAAGGGTGCCCGTTAAGGGGTCGCAAATGGGATAGGTTTGAATATACTCCATATCGGTTAATGCGGCGCCGATTTTTTCGGCCATTGTAATACCGTCTCCGGTGCTTCCTACCGTATTTGTAGAAAGAATTGCTTCGTCAACAGCCGGATTGTATTTTTTACGCATTTCGATATTTGACCCGAAACCGCCGGAGGCTATAATAACCGCTTTTTTGGCATAAAGGGTGTATTTTACCGTATCGCTTTCGGCGATAACGCCGGTAACGCGCCCGTCTTTATCCTGTATCAATTCAAGGGCGGCGGTTTTATATAAAATCGGTATTTTTAAAGATTCGGCTTTTGCAAGCATTTTGGTAATTAATTCTTTGCCGCTTGCACCGGCGGGAATTAAGCTTCGTTTTACCGAATGTCCGCCGAAAAACATTAAAGAATCTTCCCATACGACACCGCATTCGTCACGCAGCCATTTTGCGCCGTCCAAAGCGTTGCGGGCGATTACGTTTACCAATTCGGGATTGTTTATGTTATCGCCGCCTTTCATCATGTCTTTTGCAAATTGTTCGGGGCTGTCCGTTATTCCGTCGCGCTGCTGAATCCAATTGTTCGGAGCCGCCATTTCCGCACCGGAAATAAGCGTATTCCCGCCGGCCATAGGCATTTTTTCCAAAACAAGAATGTCGGCACCCGCATTTTTTGCTTCAATGGCGGCGGCAAGACCCGCACCGCCTGCACCGATTATCACTACGTCGCAGCTTTGTTCTTTTGCTTCTTTTTTTATGCTTCCTGCGGTTTTTGCCGCATTCATTTCAGGGTTTCCGCCCGCTTGTGTTATAGCGGCGCCGACAGCCTGTAAAAAACCCTTCGAAGTAAGCGTACAGCCGCTGACCGTATCAAGCGCGGTTGTACCGGTTTTTATAACCTGCTCTTTTAGGGTTTCCATAGCTTTGTCGAACCCCGGCGTTTCGTTATGCGAAAGAACTTTAATATCTTTAACCGCGCCGCCTTTTACGGTAATTTCGACGGAAATATCTCCGCCCTTTCCTTCTCCGGTTCCCGTATAGGTTCCGTTTTTCATACCGGCCGAAGTATTTTTTGAACACGATGCAAACAGCACGGCAAAAACTGCCGCTACAAGACACAGTGTTTTCCGAAATTGTTTCATAAAAACCTCCCTTTTGTTTTTACGCTATGTTTTTATCATTTAGATTGTATATAAAAAGAAAGATTTGTACCAGTAGGGAATCCCTGTGACAGAGTTACATTTCCGCTTGTAACCATTGAAGCGATTTTGTATTATTATGTTAAAGACATTTTTAACGACGAGGTTATGATGAACAAATCACAATCATTTTTTAAAACGGCGGCCATTGTTACCGCTTTGTTGATTTTTACCGCTTCAAGCTGCAGTGCGTTTTCGTTCGGTACAAAAACGAATAAAAAATACAACGAAAAAAAGATGAAAACCCTTACGGGTAAAACGGTTACAGTAGAAAACCGCGACAATGTTTATACCGATCAAGAATTCGGCTTCGGTTTTGTTGTTCCCGAATCTTTTAAGACTTTAAGCGGCGAAGGTTTGTTGGAAGTGCTTCCCTATTCAAACAGTATAACGCTTTTCAGTTTTTATTCCCAAAAACTGCACGATTTGGTTTCCAGAATGGATCCGGCGACTCTTACTCAAGAACAGCGGGTCTTTTTTGAGCAGGAAGCTCGAAAATATGCTTTTGAGGCTGCTTTTTTATTCCGCCTCCCTTCAGGAAAACCCAAGGGGGACGATGAGGAAATACTGAACTTCCTCAAAGAAAACTATTCGGTTGTTGAAAAAATAGCCGACTTTTCCGGAACTGCGTACTATTTCGGTTATAACACCGATTACGCACACATTCAATTTTCCGATGACGAAAAAACCAAGGCCGGCACGCTTATAGGCGAGTTAAAGGACTTTAAAAAGAATATCTTTGTATTTCCTCCCCTTGTACGTGCGGACGAAAACGCTCTGTCCGCTCCCGCTCCTTCATCGGCAGGCTTAACGTCTTTTCAAGCGCAAACCTTAACCGGCGAAACGGTAAATCAGGATATGTTCAAGGACTATAAGGTAACGATGATAAATATCTGGGCTACCTGGTGTCCGCCCTGTGTAAAAGAAATGCCCGACCTTGCAAAACTCCATTCGTCCATGCTTCCGGAAGGAACAAACATGATAAGCATTTGTATCGATTCGGATTCCGACCCGCAGGGCGCCCGCGATATTTTGAATAAGGTATCGGCGCGTTTTACAACCATTGTGCCGAACGCCGGTTTAAGCGGCTTTTTAAGCTCCTTTTCGGCAATTCCCGCAACGTTTTTTGTGGATTCTCACGGAAACCTTATCGGTAAACCTATTACGGGCGTTCCCGGCCGCGACCCTGCCTCAGCTTATGCAAAAACACTTGCAGAGCTTGCCGCTTCTCAAAATTGACGGGACAGCCGAGATGGAAAAGGCTAAAGTATCCGGGCACAAATCCGCACCGGAGATTTTACCCCAAGCCGCGCCGCCGTTTGGGATACGTATAAAAAATCTTGCCGCCGCCTGCGCCCTTGTACTGGGTGCCGCCTTTATCGTGTTCGGCATTATGCGCGGCGAACAGCGTATCGTTTTGCAAAAGGCGATACGCATTTGCCTTGAATGTATCGGTATAGGCTAGGGGGGGGCGGCGGTGAAAGCTTATAAACGTGATAAAGCCCGAAAAAAAAGGCTTCCGTTTTCATCGAGAACTTTTATACAAACCTGTGCTTCCATAGGCTCGAACGCCCATATTGCAGGCTTTATACGCGGCGATATATTCAAGGGAAGCACAAAAAACGTCTGCGTTCCGGGCTTAAACTGCTATTCATGTCCGGGCGCCGTCGGTTCCTGCCCGGTGGGAGCTTTTCAAGCGGTTGCGGGAAGCAAAAAATACGATTTCAGCTTTTATATAAGCGGCATTGCAATTGTATTCGGTGCGGTTTTCGGCCGCTTTATTTGCGGCTTTTTATGCCCCTTCGGCTTTGTACAGGACTTATTGCATAAAATCAAAGTAAAGCGCATTAAAGTAGCGGCAAAACTCGATTTTGCGCTGCGCCTTTTTAAATATGCACTGCTTGCCGTTTTTGTCGTGCTGCTTCCCGCCCTTGTGCATAACGCATTCGGCATAAGCGACCCCTATTTTTGTAAATGGGTATGCCCGGCCGGTATTTTCGGAGGAGCGCTTCCCCTTATAGCGGCAAACGAAGGCTTGCGCTCAAGCCTCGGTTTTTTATTCGGCTGGAAAACCCTCGTCCTTGGCGCCGTATTGATTTTTTCGCTTTTTATCTACCGCCCCTTTTGCAAGTACCTGTGCCCGCTCGGCGCCTTTTACGCTTTTTTTAATAAAATCTCTTTGTACCGCATGAGCGTGGATACCTCCCTGTGTACCCGCTGCGGTGCCTGCCAAAGAGAGTGCCCCATGCAGGTTCCGATTATCAAGCCCCTTAAAGGTTCCGCCCGCGAAGAACAAAACCCGCGTTTTTTTGACGTAACCTCTGCCGAATGCATCCGCTGCAAAGCATGTCAAAAAGCATGTCCGCACGGCGCAATTTCGTTCGGCTTTAAAAAGAGGCCCGAAGCCTCCGTCATTCTTCGCTCAAAACCGCAAGCCGAAACTAAGGTTTGATATTCCGGACGCCTGAACCGCGCTTTTCGGGTGTCGGCTTTTCAGCTCCGTTTTTCGCGGGACACGGATTTTTCACCTCCCGTACACGGATGTGCGGACAAGTTTTAAATAATCGATTTTGTGAAGTAAAACTCAAAATGTAAACTGCACATGACGTGCAGTTTACCTACAAGCCCTGCCGCTGTTTAAAATCTGTTAAGAATAAAACGCAAAGCATCAGCGCAAAAAACGTAATTCGTCATTGATTTTCACACTTGACTTGCTTTCGTAAACCGATATAATTTCCGTATGAAGTCAACTTCTGCAAATGCCGTCGAGCGCATTCAAAAAGAACTTTTTTCTTTTCGCGACGAAGCATACAAGGCCTTTAATAAAAAGCTGGTGCCTACTATCGACGAAAAAACGATGATAGGAATCCGCACGCCCGTCCTGCGTACCTTTGCAAAAAGCTTTTTTAAAGCCGAGCCGGATGAAGCACAAGCCTTTATGAGCGTTCTTCCTCATACTTATTTTGAAGAAAACAACCTGCACGCATTTTTTGTCGAACAAATCCGTGATTTTGACACTTGCCTTGCAAAGACGGAAGCTTTTTTGCCCTTTATCGACAATTGGGAAACCTGCGACCTTTTTTCGCCGCCTGTGTTCAAAAAGCATCCCGGCGCGGTGTACGAGCGTATCCTCGTTTGGCTTAAATCGAAGCATTGCTATACGGTGCGCTATGCCCTCGGTCTTTTGCTGGCGAATTATCTTGACAGTGAATTCAAACCGGAAATGCTTGAACGTGCCGCCGCCGTCAAATCCGACGAATACTATATAAAGATGATGGTTGCCTGGTATTTCAGCTTTGCCCTGATTAAACAGTACGATACGGCGATTCCTTACATTCAAAACAGGCGGCTTGAACCCTTTACACACGCAAAGGCGATTCAAAAAGCGGTTGAAAGTACGCGCATTCCGGCCGAAACAAAGGCTTACTTAAAAACACTCAAATAAAGTATTCAATTTTAAGGAAGGTTTAAAACGGGCGTCTGAAATAGCGCCGCTCACTTTAATTTGAGTTTTGCCTCAATAGTTGACACTTTGTTCAGCTATTTTATTTTAAGGAGCATTTGAATTTCGTCGCGGTATGTGCCGTCTTTGAGTTTATATGCGCGGGGAATAATACCCGTTTGCACAAAGCCGGCTTTTTTATACATATGCAGGGCGCGGCTATTGTCGGCAAAAACGCCCAATTCGATTTGCTCTAAGCGCGTTTGCTTTGCCGCTAAAATGGCCTCGGAAAGCATACGGGTTCCCAAGCCGAAACCCCAAAACGCTTTTTTTATTCCCATACCGAAATCGCCCCTGTGCCGTGTTTTTATGCAATCGGCTTTACACAACACTCCTGCATTACCGACCAATTCTCCGTCTATAAAGGCCGCAAGCATAAAACCGTTTTCGGAATTATTGATATCATCCAAGCGCTTTTTTTCGTCTTCAACGGTTAATACGATTTCTTCAGGATAACGCAGTAAAAAATACGTTTGTGATGCGCTAAGGCGCATACATTCAAGGACTGCCGCCGCATCCGCCGGTTCGGGACTTTTAAAAACCGCCGTTTTTCCGTTCGAAAGCTCTATGTGTTTAGGCTGAATATACATAATGAAAAAGCTTACACCGTTTCGCCCCTTATTGCAAGCATCGCTGAACTTTGTAAAAAATTCACCGGACTTGCAAAAGTGCTTGAAATCATAATAAACTTGCCGCAGCTTTAAAATTATAGTATCTTTAGTTAAACCGTAAAAACGGTTCAAACAAAACGGTTTAAATATGTACTGTCCGCTGCGGCATTCGCTTTAAACCGTCGGAGGTTATATGAAACAAAAAATACTCGGAATAAGCGCTTTGCTTTTAATGCTTGTTGTATCGGGAAGCGCTTTGTTTGCAAAGGATATTCCGGTAGCCGAAAAGGATTTACCCCAAGCGGTACGTTCCTATGTAAACACGCATTTTCCCGAAGCCGCAATCGCCCTTGCGGTAAAGGATACGGAAGGCGTTTCTCACAGCTATGAAATAAAGCTTAACAACGGAGTAGAGCTTGATTTTAATGCAAAGGGCGAAATTACCTCGATTGACGGGCGCGAAAAACTTCCCGATTCGGTAATTCCTGCAAAAATCCTTGCCTATGTTCAGGCACAGTATCCTCAAAATTATATAACGGACTGGACTTTGGAAAGAACGGGGCAGGAAGTTGAACTAAACAACGGTCTCGAATTGAAATTCAACCGCAAAGGCGATTTTCTAAGACTGGATAGCTAAGCCGCTGCACCGTACTAAACACAAAGGGGCGGCCTGAAAGACTTGCGCTTTCAGGCCGCCTGCAACAATACCGTAAAACATTGCAACGGCAAAAGCCGATAACGAAATATATAATTTGACAGAGAAGAGAAAATAAGAAAATATTCTATAATTATAGAGTATGGGGTCTATACTTGTTAAAACTCCGGTAAATTTACTTCTGTTTCGGCCGGGTATTCTCCGTCGGCATATTCCGTAATAACAAAATCTCCGTCCTCATTTTTTTTATATATCGGATAAGAGAATTCGACATTGCACAGTACCGTAAAAGGAGTTTCAACTATAGGGATAGAATACGAAGCGGTATGCCGGATGTACGGATTGTTTATTAAAAGAATACCTTCAATGTTAATTCTTTCCGCTTCTCCTATTTCATATAAGTTTCCGTATTGGTCTATCAGCCTTATATCGTTTAAACTTATCGATGTATCCGAAAAATCTTGGGTATTTGCCGTAAGGGGGAAAAAGGCTGAAAGAGTAATTTGCTTATTTGCAATGTGTAAGCTGTAAGGTTCAATTTTTATTTTTTGCTCTAACTCTTCGGCCGTATAATTTTGATAAGCCGGTTCTTTCTGTCTCTCTGTATTTCCGTTTTGCCCGTCTCTTTTATTTTGTTCCACATTCAAAAGGCCTAAATCGATTTTATGTTTTTTTACCGTGTCGGATAAAACCGATAAACTGACGGATTTTATTTTTCCCGCAGCCCTAAGTTTTGCAATAAAAAAAGGATGATACTCGTTTTTTTCGTCATTTTCGGCTTCGATATAGCGTTCTTTTATATCATAGAAATATTCCGCAAGCCATGGGTATGGCATGTCCGTGTTTCTGTACCAGAGATAATGCCGGAAGTCTGCCGAAAAACTTTCAAAGTTTAAATCTTCGCCGCCCGTTCCATGTACAACAGCATGTATCTTGTTTGTTTTATAAAATAATTCATTGGGTTTTTCATTGACCCGATAAGA
Organism: Treponema sp. OMZ 840; assembly: GCF_050937815.1. Lineage (NCBI taxonomy): Bacteria > Pseudomonadati > Spirochaetota > Spirochaetia > Treponematales > Treponemataceae > Treponema > Treponema sp. OMZ 840. The sequence continues at coordinate 7,814 of NZ_JACDIJ010000011.1, read as the reverse complement.
AAGTCTGTAACCTCGGCGGGAAATATCGTATTTTCTTTCGTATTCGAGCATCTTATCATAAGAAAATTCTTCATCAGCCTTAGTTTCGGTTTCATTGGAATTTTCATCTTCTTCATTTTCATCATCGATATAATCGTCTTTTGTGTAAGAGTAATCGTATTTTATTCCCATATCCCGTATAAAGAAAACCGCTTCATTGTCTTTTATTTCGAGAAGTTTGATATGAAGATTGTCGAAGCTCTTTGTTATGCCGATTTGGTTTACCGTAAATTCAAAATCGCCTACGGATTGCGGAACGGCAGCTAAAGCTTCAGCCTTATATATGTTTTCCTTAATCTTATTGAAGCTTATATAATGAGGAAGCGGAATTTGAGCATTATAGTTTATTTTTAAATTGCCGTCATAATCTTCTTCAAAAAAAATATTTTTTAAAATTCGTTTTTTTATTTCGTTTTGATTTAGTTTTATTTTTTCGTTGGAAAAGGGGTTGGGAGAGTCTATATTATCAAAAACCCAAGGATAATAAATTACACCCGATCTATAAAGATCTTCATACTTTGCAAAATCTAAAAAGATTTTATCTTGACTATTGTCTTCTTCAATTTTAGGAACACTCACACAGGCTGCAATTAAAGCAATAATTAAAAGTGCGTAAAGGCATAAAACGATAATCGATTCCGGTTTCATAAAAGCTCCTTTTTTTAGTTAAAGTTTCTTGGATATTTTAAATAATACCATTCATATTTCCCCTCTGCAAAAACTCCGGAACAATGATACCACAGCCTGACGAATTTCACAATTAAAAAGGGGCTGCCTAAAAGCACAAGTCTTTCAGACAGCCCCGCCTTATTTACAGTTTTAACACCGCCGCTTCCGGAGAAGCGCTTTCGAAAAAGCAAGCGGCATATTTTACATATTTTTACTTACCTTTTGCGTAGGCGGCGGCATTGGTACCGGCAATTTTACCGTATACGGCAATATCGGCCATAGCGTTTCCGCCCAAGCGGTTTGCACCGTGAACGCCGCCGGTTACTTCGCCTGCGGCAAATAAACCGGGAATGGAGCTGCCGTCGGCGGTTAGTACTTCGGCTTTGTTATTGATTGCCAAACCGCCCATTGTGTGGTGCACTGCGGGGCCTACTTCTACGGCATAGAAGGGGGCCTTTTCGATTTTGCGCGGCATATCGGCGCGGCCGAAATCGGTATCTTTTTTTGCCGCGGCAAACGAGTTGTAACGCTTTACTTGCGCTTCCAAGGTGGCTGCAGGAATGTTCAACTTGCCCGCTAAATCGGTAAGACTGGTGCCTTCAATCAGCAAGCCTTTTTTGTAGTACCCTTCAATGGCTTTTAAAGATTCACGCACGCCCTGGTCGAATAAAAGATATGCCGTTTTGCCTTTTTGAGCAAGAATAGCTTTTGACATAACGTCGCGTGTGGTCATTTCCTGTTCGAAGCGGCCGCCGTCGCGGTTTACCATAATGGCGCCGTTACCCCTTACGGCTTCTGTAATCATAATGTTTTTGACGGGTACAACGGTCGGGTGGGTTTGAATTTGATCGGGGTCGTTGAGGGCGCCGTTAAAGGGTTTTACCCATTCAAATGCGTCGCCGGTAGCTCCCGGATGGTTTGTGGTGCCGAACCCTTCAAGTTCGGGCTTATAAGAGGTAATAATAGCCGGATTTGCACCGAAGCCGCCGGAAGCGATAACAACGGCCTTTGCATTGATTTTTTCCGTTTTACCGTCCGCACTGACAATAACGCCGGCAGGTTTACCGTTTTTTTCGATAAGACCGGTTACCTTTGTATTGTAGCGGATTTGCGCGCCCGCTTTTTCCGCGGCGGCAAGCATAACTTTTACAAAGTGGGGACCGACCGGCGCTCCTCCTGCGGGACGGTGAGCGCGGCTATTTGTCGCGCCGCCGAGTTTACCGATATCCGACAAATCCATACCCTGTGCAATGAGCCAATCGACGGTCTTTGCCGATTCGTCGGTTAAGGTGCGTACCAATTCGGGACGGTTTACGTTTTTTCCGCCTTTCATGGTGTCATTGTAAAACTGTTCGGTTGTGTCGGCAATGCCCTTAGCTTTTTGCACCGAGGTTTCCGATGCGTTTAAACCGCCGGTTGCATAGTTTGTGTTACCGCCGGCAAAGGGCATTTTTTCGACGATTAAAACCGAAGCGCCGGCTTCGCGTGCCGCAACGGCAGCCGAAAGACCGGCTCCTCCGCTTCCTACAATAACGACGTCATACCCCGAACCTTTCGCACAAGCGCTCAAAAAGCACAGGGCAATGCATAAAATCGAAACGGCAAGCACTTTCAGTGCCGTTTTTGACTTTGATGTTTTTTGTGTGAACATGAGTTCCTCCGATATGCGTATGCACGGCCCGCTTTTCTGTATGTATCGGCGAAGCCGAACTTACGCTTTTTAATATTCAAGCCGGGAAAATCCCGGTGTTGGAATTGAGTACCGTTTTATTCTTGCGCTATTGCGCCGCTTGGGCTTCTTCGGCTTTTGCCTTTTCGAGCGCTTCATTCAAAGCTTTAATAGTAGCCTTTGACGAATAGGTTGCCCCCGATACAATATCCAAATTCGCAGTACCGCCGTTTTTTACGGCTTGGGCGATAATGCTTTCTATTGAAGATTTGGTAAAATCGGAATCTTCTGTTGAAACCAAGCGTGCGGTTTTAATTTTTCCGTTTGCCGCCGTCACTTCAACCGTGATTGCTCCCTTATAACCTTCGGCGCTCGACTGTACCGTAACGCCGCCCGACGATGTTCCGCATACGGTTAATATAATAATTACGGCCGATGCCGCAACGGCATATACAACCGTACTTATACGTGATATTTTTTGTTCGTTCATACTGCCTCCGAAAAGCCCCGACATAAATGTTGTACGGGACCGTATCGGGAATTATAGGCTAGGGTGGGAAAAAAAGCAATACGCTGAGGGTAAAATCGCTTAAACGGATGCTATTTATCCAAAATGGTAATTTCAACCCGCCTGTTGCGCGCCTTACCTTCTTCCGTAGTATTCGGTGCAATCGGTATTTGGGCTCCGAAACCCTTTGTAAAAAGCCGTTCGTGATTTTTTACGCCCAGCTCTGCAAGATAATCGGCAACGGCCCAAGCGCGTTCTTCCGAAAGCCTGAGCCTTCCGGCCTGAGTCCCTGCAAGGGCGGTATGCCCGCTTATAAGCAAATCGTAGTCGGGAAAATCTTTGAGAATTTCTCCGATTTTCCGCAGTTTAAGCAATTCGCTTTCGGTCAATACGGCGGACTCGGCTTCAAATTGAATGTTTTCCAAACTGATGGTAATACCCTTTTCGTCCGCGCTGGCAGTCGTATTTTCTATGCCCATTTCACGAATTTGATTTTGTACCCGCTCCAGCACATTACTCTCTTTTAAATTTTCAAGTTCGCTTACCGCAGCCTGTGCATTCCCCCTAAACTCAAGCTTAGTGCCCGCGGTCGTTTCGATAATGATGCGGAAACGCTCGTGATAATGGTCCAAAAAGCCGCGCTCGTTATCCCAATAAAGGGTTTGGTCGGAATAGCCCATTGTCGTAAGCGGCAGGTTTTTCGTATTGCCTGCGGGAACGGGCGACTCGAAAAACAGGTTGTATTTTACCGAAATAACGTGCAGTTTTTTACCGTCCGCATGTTCCGTACCCTTATACGTGTAAGAAGCGGTAAAGGGCACTTTAAAAGGTTTTTGCAAACCGAAGTTTATGCGTAAGTCGTGGGCTTCTTCGCCCGAAGCCGTCCACGTGTCTCCGACACGCATATCCTTACCCGTAAAAACAGGCACATTGCGTACAACGGGCATAAAGGCTTCTTCTCCGATTGTATAATGCCCCAGCTTACTTCTGGTAAAAAAGCTTTCGTATTCTTCTCCCCACACAAAATGAGGCGTTTCTCCTTCGCGGGAAGCATTTTCGCTTGTCATAAAGCGCGCTTCAATATCCGCAGAACCGTCGCCGTGCACTTTTTTTTCTTTTACCGATATGCGGTTTACGATAATTGAATTAAAGGATTTTTTTCCGTTTATAAATACTTCTTCGTTCACCGTAGACAAGATACGGTATGAATTTCCCGTTTTATATTTGAATATAAAGTTTTCGGCCCGGCAGGGAACCGTAAAACTCAAAAAAATCAGGCTTAAAATCGGTAAAATGACATATTTCACTCTTTTGTGCATTGAATAAACCTCCGGAACCTGTTATACTCCTTATATGATTATCGACAACAAATACACGATACCTTATACAATCCCGTCCGTATACATTGACGGAAAATGCCGCTGTACCGCCCTTGCCTTTGTAAGCTTGGCACAGGAAATGGCCGCTTTGCACTACAGCTCGGCCGGGCTTTCGATTCCTCACTTACAGCAAATGGATTTAACTTGGGTAATCAGCAAACAGCATTTTGAAATATACGAGTACCCCCTGTGGCTCGACGAAATGATTTTAAAAACATGGGCACAGCCGTCCAAAGGCCTTATGTGCTTGCGCGATTTTGAATATACCTATGCCAAGGGCGGAAAAAAAACGTCGATAGATGCGGCCTTTGCCGAAAAAAAAGAAGATTCTCAAAGCTGTGCACCGCCCCGCCTTGAAAGCGAAAGCGGCGCTAAGGCCTGTATGAGAGCAACTTCATGCTGGCTTATACTGAACAGCAAAACCGGCCGCTTGGTTAAACCCGATGAAAAAACAATGGGCGGGTTGACTTTTAACGACGAACATATGGAAGGCGATGTGCTCATCAAAATAGAATTGTGCGAAAACTGGGATATCGAAGAGCATTTTTCACCGACATTGCTCGACATTGATTTAAACTCGCACGTAAACAACTTAAACTATGTGCGCTGGATTCTTTCGTTTATGAGCGCATCCTTTTGCCGCGGAAAACTGTTGCGCGTACTGGACACCAACTTTATGTCGTCGGCCGTATACGGCGAAAAACTTATCTGCCGCTGCAAGCAAATAGATGAAGCAACCTGTATCCATTCAATCGTCCGCGAAGCCGACGGAAGCGACGTATTCCGCGCCCGAACCGAATGGGCCGACGAAAAAGAGCTGTCGAGGGAATTGCAAGTAATGGCATAAAATCGGACATCGTGTCCGATTTTATGCCATGTTCGGTTTTGAAACATTTTCAAACATTAAAATGTACTGAACTTCTTTTTTTGCTCGGCAGGGTTGCCGGCAGGAGGGACTGCCATATCATCAAGAGCTGCCGGGGCGGTGTAAGCGGCAAGTTGGGCATTCTTTACCTTTATGCCGCCTGCTTCCAAAGCGGTGCAGTCTGCAAAGACATCCGTAAACCTGTCCCCCGTACCGTCATAATTACACAGAAGCTTTACTCCTTTTAAAGCGGTGCAGCCTGCAAAGCAGTAGCTCATACTGGTAACGCCGGAAGGAATGTCGGGAGCTTTAGTTAAACTTGTGCAGCCTCTAAAACAGTATGCCATATTCGTAACGCTTGCAGGAATGGCGGGAGCTTTAGTTAAACGTGTGCAGCCGGAAAAACAGCTTGCCATATTTGTAACGCTTGCAGGAATGGCGGGAGCTTCAGTTAAACTTTTGCAGCCCTCAAAACAGCCTGCCATATTCGTAACGTTTGCAGGAATGGCGGGAGCTTTAGTTAAACTTGTGCAGCCCTTAAAACAGCCTGCCATATTCGTAACGCCCTCGGGTATGTTTGCCAAAGACACAAGATTGGTACAGCCGGAAAAGCACCAGCTCATACTGTAAAGACCTGCAACTTCGCCGGGCAGTTTAAGGGCAACTTTTTTGGCAGGGTGAGCCTTTATCGTTTGTCCTAAGGCCGAGGTGTTGCTGATACCTCCTTGAAAGTCGGCAATGAGGATACCGCCGGTTATTTCGATGAAGTTTACCTTATCGGCAAAGGCGGTGTTTGTAAGGTAGGCGTCAAGCTCGGCGTAGGCTACCTTTACGTATTCGATAGGGAGTTCTCCTCCTATGGTTGCAAACTTCGCCGCTTGTTCCGCAGGAGTGCCGCCGGGAACTGCCATTACATCAAGGGCTTCGTCGGCGGTGTAGTTATTGTAGAATGCGGCGGGTACTTTTACCCCGCCTTCTTCCAAAGCGGTGCAGTTTTTAAAGACTCCCTTAAACCTGTTCCCCGTACCGTTATAATTACAGAGAAGCTTTACCCCTTTTAAAGCGGTACAGCCGTAAAAACAGTTTTTCATACCTATAACACTTGAAGGAATGTCGGGAGCTTGCGTTAAACTTGTGCAGCCGGCAAAACAGCCTACCATATTCTTAACGTTTAAAGGAATAACGGGGCTTTCAGTTAAACTTGTGCAGCCGTAAAAACAGCTTTGCATATCCTTAACGCTTGCAGGGATAACCGGGCCTTGAGTTAAACTTGTGCAGTCCTTAAAACAGCCTGCCATATTCGTAACGCCCTCGGGTATGTTTGCAAGCGACACAAGATTGGTACAGCCGTAAAAGCACCAGCTCATATCGTCAAGATCTGCAACTTCGCCGGGCAGTTTAAGGGCAACCTTTTTAGGAACGGCAGCCAGTATCTTTTTGCTCAGTTCTCCCGCTTCAGTATTGGTGCCTACGACTTTGTACGCAAGGTCGTCTTTAGATACGCCCGTTACCTCGATGTAGTTTACCTTATCGGCAGACGCGGTGTTTGCAAGGTAGGTTTCAAGCTCGCTATAGGCTACCTGTACATAGACGGAGCCGCTTCCGCCGCCGGACGAACCGCCGCCCGTGTTCCCTCCGGAACTTGTTCCGCCGCCGCCTGCGGCGTTGGGGCATGCGGTAAAGAGCAGTGCTAAAAGTGCGGCTGTGATGAGCGCCGCGGCTCCCTTAAAGGCGTGTGCCTTGTGCTTGTTGATTGTTTTCATAAAAAATCTCCTTATAATTCAATTTGTAATTGATAATTACCTAAATTAACCATTTAACAGCCCTCCGCCGTGAGGGAGAGCGTTCCTCCGCCCGAAGGAAGTATGTTCCTCCGTCCGAAGGAAGTATGTTCCTCCGCCCGAGGGAAGTATGTTCCCCCGCCCGAAGGAAGCGTCTTCCTTAGACCTTTGCCGTACACGGATAGCCGTATACTATTGTCCGCATTTCTTTCAAAGTACCTTTTCCTTTTAAAAACTTTGTTTTTACCACCACTTCCACTTTCCCCGCAGGAACCGTCGCGGGTACGCGGGCGATTATTTGGCTCGGCTGGTTTACCGAAAGGCGGCGGGTTACCTTGTGCTCCGTGCCGTCCGCAAGGCGGAAAAAGACGCCTTGTGCCGCGTCGGTTTCGTCGATTTTAAGCTTGTTGCCTTCGATGATGATGTCATCTCCGATGGTGAGCGTGCCGTCGTTTAAGCCCGTTGCGGTGTCGGTTACGGCGGTTATGCGGGCGCTTTCTTCTTTTGCGCCCATTACCTTTACGCCGATTGCGTCAAGCACCGTGCGTAAGTCGGCGGTGGGGATGAGGTCTACCGTACGTTTGTGAATCTTTTCGTCGTAGGGGGCGTTTTCGGTAGCCCACACACCCGACACGCGCGGGCTTATTTGCACCAAGCCGTCCATAAAACTGATGCCCTCTTGGATAAGGTCTTTAACCGCCTTGTCGCGCATGTTGAGTATGTTGATGATGGTTTCCTTGCGGAACTCTGTGCGCTCCTTTGTGATGAGCTCTGCAATGTCCTCGTTACGCTGAGTTGCGGCGTGAGCATGAACGTCCGCAATACAGTCGCGGTCGTTTTCTTTGGTTAAGGTGTTGGGACGAAGATAGACTTCCCAAATGCTTTTCTTTTTTGCCATAGCATA
>NZ_JACDIJ010000010.1:0-89001 GCF_050937815.1 Treponema sp. OMZ 840 | reverse complement strand
ACACTTAAAGGTAACATTGAACATACAGTTTTAGCTGTATGTTCGGGATTCCAAAGGGCAGAGTCCTTTGGCAGTGCGGGAGAGAGAGGGGGTTCTAGGGGGAGAGAGAACCCTGCCCTGAACGGGGTGCTCTCTCCCCCTAATACTTAGGAGGTATGTTATGGCAAAAAAGAAATCCGTTTGGGAAGTCTATCTTCGTCCCAACACCTTAACCAAAGAAAACGACCGCGACTGTATTGCGGACGTTCATGCTCACGCCGCAACTCAGCGTAACGAGGACATTGCGGAAATCATCACAAAGGAGAGAAGCGAGTTCCGAAAAGAAACCATCATCAACATCCTCAACATGCGCGACAAGGCGGTTAAAGACCTTATCCAAGAGGGCATAAGTTTTATGGACGGCTTGGTGCAAATAAGCCCGCGCGTGTCGGGGGTATGGGCTACCGAAAACGCCCCCTACGACGAAAAGGTGCACAAGCGCACGGTTGAAGCTCACGGCTTACATAGCGCCGCTCGCTTCAACGTCGAGTTTCGCGACAAGCGCGAAACATCGCATAAAAATAGCTTTAGGTTCGCAATTCTGAAGAATTGCTCACACTTAAAGATAATATCGAACATACAGCTGTCAGCTGCATAGGCCGGATTCCAAAGGCCGGCGAGGCCTTTGGCTGTGCGGGAAAGTGAGAGGGGGCGAGGGGAGAGAGGAAACCCTGCCCGGAACGGGGTGTCCTCTCTCCCCTTAAACGACGGCACCTTAACAATAGGTGATGACATCATCATCGAGGGCAACAAGCTTAAAATCGACGAAACCGACGCGGCACAAGGCGTCTTTTTCCGCCTTGCGGACGGCACGGAGCACAAAGTAACCCGCCGCCTCTCGGTCAACCAGCCGAGTCAAATTATCGCCCGCGTACCCGCTGCGGTTCCTGCGGGAAAGGTTACGGTAGTAATACGGACAAAGTTTGCAGGAAGCGGCAAACCCTTAAAAGAAATACGGGAAATAGTTTATAAGCTTACCTGCACGGCAAAAGCTTAATGCGCTCGGATCAGGGGTACCCATCCGAACGGATCGGGGGTGCCCATCCGAACGGATCGGGGGTACCCATCCGAGCGGATCGGGGGTACACATCCGAGCGGATCGGGGGTGCCCATCCGAACGGGAGGCATAAAATCGGACATCGTGTCCGGGTGCAAGCGTGCGGCTCACATAGCGCCGCCCGTTTGCACGTCGAGTTTGTTTCAAAACCGCACGTCCTGTGCGGTTTTGAACTCCGGTTTTGAGCATAGCTCAAAACTGATTATTTATGGCTGTTCCGGCATCCATGCCGGGACTATGAAGGGGAGAGAATACAGCGGCATTAGATGAAACAGGCGGTGAGGCATGGGCACCGCGCAAAAAATCTGCACAAGCGAAGCGCTGAAGCCTTTTTGCGTGTGCCCAATGCCTCGATACTATTCATCTTTATGAACGCCGTACTCTCTCCCCCTAATACTTAGGAGGTTGCTATGAAAACGAGTAACAACAGAAAAACACACGCCTTTAAGGGAGCCGCGGCGCTCATCACAGCCGCACTTTTAGCACTGCTCTTTACCGCCTGCCCCAACGCCGCAGGAGGCGGAACGGGCGGGAACACGGGAGGAGGCTCGTCCGACGGCGGAAGCACAATTACCCCCGACGCGGCTGTTCTTACCCTGGACCCTGCCAACAAAACGATAGAAATCACGGTAAAAACCTCGGACGGGAGCGCCGTAACGGTGGAGGGTGCGGACAAAACAAGCGTAAACAGCGGCGAAAAAACCGTGCTTACCGCAGCGGGGGACACAATCACCTTAAAAAGCGATAAAATTGTGCATCTTAACTGCGGAGGCAACAAGCTTACCGCCCTTGACGTACGGGGGCTTTCCTCCTTGCAGGAACTCGCCTGCTTGGGCAACCAATTAACCGCGCTTAATGTGGACAATGTAACCGAGCTGAAATATCTGAACTGCGCCATAAATAAACTGGATGCCGCAGCCCTTACCGCCGTATTAAACGGCTTACCCGCGCGGGCGGAAAGCGACCATGCAGAATGCACACTTTTCAGCGAATTCCCGGAACTTAACTGCAAAAACTACAAATTTGAAGCCCCTATTCCCAAAGCTTTGGAAGCAGCCTTTAAAAAAGCCCGCGACGAAAAACACTGGACGCTCCAAAAATACAACAGTGCGGCTCTCACTAAAGAAATTGTACTGCCGGGCGACCCCGGCACGGCAAGTCTTACCGTAGACCCTGCCAAAAAAACAATAAAAGTTACGGTAACAACCTCCGACGGAAGCACGATATACGTGGAGGGTGCGAACAAAACAAGCATAACAAGCGGTGTAGAAACCACACTTACCGCAACGGGAAACACAATCACCTTAAAAAGCGGTAAAATTACGAAGCTTGACTGCCGGGATAACAAGCTTACCGCCCTTGACGTACGGGGGCTTTACCACTTGCAAAAGCTGGACTGCTACGGCAACCAATTAACCGCGCTTAAGGTGGACAATTTAACCAAGCTGAAAACTCTATTCTGTCACAAAAACAAACTGGATGCCGCCGCCCTTACCGCCGTATTAAACGGCTTACCCGCACGGGCGGAAAGCGACCATGCAGAATGCGCACTTTTTAGCGAAAGGCCGGTCGATAACGACGAAAACTACCAATTTGATGAAGAACCTGTTCCCGAAGCCTTGGAAGCAGCCTTTAAAAAAGCCCGCGACGAAAAACACTGGCGCCCCCTAAAACTCTACTATACTAACATCTTTTCAGATTTTGTACTGCCGGGAGAAGCGGAGTACGGCACGGCGGTTCTTACCGTAGACCCTGCCAATAAAAAGATAAAAGTTACGGTAACAACCTCCGACGGAAGCAAGGTAGACGTGTTGGGCGCGGACAAAACAAGCATAAAAAGCGGCAAAGAAACCGAGCTTACCGCGGCGGGGAAAAGAATCATCTTAAAAAACGCCCAAATTACGGAGCTTATCTGCCGGGATAACAAGCTTACCGCCCTTGACGTACGGGGACTTTACCACTTGCAAAAGCTGGACTGCTACGGCAACCAATTAACCGCGCTTGATTCGGTAAAAAAGACACCCAAGCTGAAAACTCTATACTGTCACAAAAACAAACTGAATGCCGCCGCCCTTACCGCCGTATTAAACGGCTTACCCGAAAGACAGGCAAGCGACAGCGCAATATGCATACTTTTCAGCGAAGACCCGGGCGATAACGAGCAAAACTACCAATTTGACGGCACAATTCCCGCAGATTTAAGAGCAGCCTTTGAAAGTGCCCGGGACGAAAGAAACTGGAGCCTCCAAAAATACACCGGTTCGAACATGAGTGAAGAATTTGAGCTGCCGTAAAAGAGATTAAGAATGTACCTCCTGAGTACATTCTTAATCAACGAGTTTGAGGCTTTGCCTCAAACATCGCAGGGTGTGGAACCGCCGCGCGTCCTGCGCGGTTTTGAATTTGACTTTTGGGCGGTGCGACACCGCCCAAAACGTCGGGGATATAAAGCTTTTCCGAACGTCCTGTTCGGGATACAAAATAAATTCATAGTTTTTTTCGGAAAAAGTCTGTTTTTTTTCATATCAAACCTAATAATATATATGGAGGTTGGTATGAAAAAAGCTACACACAAGCGAACGTATAAGGACTCCGTGTTTGCCGACTTTTTCGGGGCGGACAAGTCGGCAAAATCAAACTTTATCAGTTTATACAACGCATTGCACGGAACACAGCTGCCGCTTGACTGTGAGCTGCGTCACATCAGACTGGAACAAATCCTGTATATGAACTTTTATAACGATGTTTCCTTCCTTATAGACAATAAAATTATTGTACTTGCAGAACATCAATCGACCGTCAACTTGAATATGCCGTTCCGTTTTTTGGAGTATGTAGTCCGCTTGTATGAGCAGATACAAAATCCGCGCGATAAGTATTTGCGCCGTTTGGTTAAAATTCCTACTCCCGAATTCTATGTCTTTTACAACGGAGAAGAAGATTTCCCGGAATATAAAACACTAAAACTTTCCGACGCTTTTATGACGGCCGGTTCACAGCCGAACCTTGAACTCATTGTCGAAGTGGTGAATATCAATCAGGATAAAGCACATACAATTCTTGCACAGTGCAAACCGCTTGCCCAGTACAGTTTATTTGTAGAGACAGTAAGAAAACATCTTAAGCTTGACAGGGAAAAAGGCTTTGAAAAAGCTGTACAGGAATGTATAAATAATGATATACTAAGGGAGTACTTGGAGCGCAAATCGCGGGAGGTAATGAATATGTTATTGGCAGAATATGATTACGCAACCGATATAGCGGTTCAAAGAGAAGAAGAACGCGAAATAGCCTTAGAAGAAGGTGCCCGGCAAAAAGCTTTGGAAACGGCAGCTGTAATGAAGTCGATGAATTACCCTTTGGATGATATTCACAAAATCACCGGGCTTTCCGAGGCGGAAATAGAAAAACTATAAAATCTTATGAAGGCCTGTTAAACACAATCTTTTGCTTTTGACTTTTATGGGAAAAACATGAAGAATAGAGAGAAAAAATGAATACACCTGATAATCAAAAACCTGAAGACAAACTTCAAAAAATCAATGTTCCTTTGTACATTAAATATTTAAGTGTAATTTATATAATAACAAGTATTGTTGCCGGTATTTTTTCTTTTTTAGCCGATATTGTACAAGGAGAAATAAGCATACGGCATATAGCATATATTCCGAATATTCTGGGAAATGTTGTCACAGGTTTTCTTTTTTGGGGCATAGGACAAGTATTTTCAAAATTCATGGAAAAAAAATAAATGAAATTTCAGCATTATTTACGAGGAATAAAAACATTTTACTTATTCTCAATAATTCTTACAATTATAGCACTCACCGTTTTTTTGTTCGGACTTCCCGCCGCTTTTCGAATATACAATAACTCAAGCCTCCCGTATTCAAAATCGTTGCTGTTGATTTGCTTTATAAGAGATACAATGGGAAAATGTGAATACTCATTAAAGATTTTGATTAGCAGTTTGATAATCTTTTTCACAGCCCGAAATTTTTCAACCGTATACGGCAATATAAAAAAACGGTTCAAATAAGAGCTTCAAAAATAACTAAGGCCTAAGCCGACGGTGTATTTAAAGCAAAGGGTAAAAATTCGGCAGCCCGCTTGAATCCTTGTGCTAAATCTTCCGCCTCGGGTTTATGTCCTCCGTTGATATATGTGCAGTTATTTCCGAAAGTTCTTTTAAAAAGTTCATAAAAAGAAAACAGGGTGTCGTTTTTTGCAAAAATGCCGTAAGAGGCGGCTTTTTCTTCGGCACCGATTCTCTCAAAGGCTTCTTCGGTTAAGCGGCGGAATATATCGAGGACTTTTCCGTCGGCCTCGTCGGTTAAAGAAGGAAGAATATCGGCGGGAGCAAAACAGGGATTGATATAAATTTTCATCGGTCCCGTTCGGGCTGCAAGGGTATAAAACCCGCCGAGCGAATGACCTATGACAAGCTTGATATCCTCATCTTTTATAATCGAATTGATTTGTAAGACGGCTTGTTCCGGATTCAATGAAGGAAAAGACGGAATAATCGGCTCTACACCGTATCCGCTCATCAGACTTTTAACAATGTGCCCCGTATGCGAGTTTTTATCGGAATTAAGACCGTGAATATAAAGCGCCCTATTCATATCGGTAAAAACTATATCATTACGTCTTGTAAAAAACAAGGGTATATGAGCCTCCGCCGCTCCTACATACCCCAGTGTTCCGGATCCTTATTCCACTTGAGGGCGGTTTCGGCTTCCTGCGGGCTCAGGTAGTTTTCTTTTTGCAGCAAACCTATCAACACCGAAAAATCGGACAGGGATTCAAACGGACAGTTTTCTTCGGCAAAATTCCGTGAAGCCTGATCGAACTGATATGAAAAAATCGCCTTTAATTCAACCGCCGCTGCTCCTTCGTCGCGCAATGAGCGTACCGCCTGAATACTGCTTTTTCCGGTCGATATAAGGTCTTCGATTAAGATAACCCGTTTTCCTTTTATATCGGCGCCTTCAATCATGCTCTTTGTTCCGTGATCCTTTGCCGCAGAACGTACATAGGCAAGGGGCATGTTCATATCGGAAGCGATAAACGAAGCCCAGGGAAGCCCCGCCGTCGCAACCCCTCCAATTACATCGCTTTCGCAGCCGGCTATAAGCCGGACAAAACAGGACACGATGAGGCTGCGCTGCTCGGGAAAGCCGAGAATACGGCGGTTGTCGCAATAGATGGGACTTTTTATGCCCGAAGCAAAGGTAAAGGGGTGCGCAACATCGATTTTTACCGCCTTTGTTTCAAACAGGGCGCGGGCCGCCGCAAGCTTTATATCATCCCTCGAAAGCTCTTTTTGAATATTGTTCATATTACATTCTCCTTATGTATAAGATTTTCTTACTATTGATTGCCGTAAGCGGCCTTGTTTCAGCCGTCTATTTTAAACCGGCCGTTTTCATAGACGATTTTTCCGCCGACAATCGTCAGTATATTTTTTCCCGTAAAGCGCCAGCCTTCATAGGGCGACCACTTGCATTTCGATTCAAGGTCGTCGGCTGTCAACGTCCACTCTTTATGGGGGTCTACGGCAATAATATCGGCATCGAAGCCGGGAAGGAGCTTCCCTTTTTTCGATAAGTTCATAATCGCTGCGGGATTTTCGCACATCAGTTTTTGAATGGTGTTCATATCGATTAAGCCCCGATGTACCGCAGTAAGCATAAGAGCAAGGGAGGTTTCAACACCCGGTATGCCGAAACAAAGCTTGCTTAATTTTTCTTCGGCGGTATGCGGGGCGTGGTCGGTACCGATTGTATCGACAAAGCCGTCTTTTACCGCCTGCATTAAAAAATCCGCATCGCTTTGACTTTTAAGTTCGGGCTTCATGCGTAAAAGCATATCACGGCGCTGACTTTCAGAGCGCAGATTTTCGGTTAAAAATAAATGGTGGGGCGTAACTTCGGCATAGACGGGATGATTTTTATTATTCAGTTCGGGATTTTGCTTTGCCTTTATAACCGCTTCCATTTCCCGCTTTGAAGAAATATGGCAAATGTACAATCCCCTTCCGTAACGCGCGTTTAATTCAACCGCCGTATCTATCATTTCGTTTTCCGCATGCACAAAGATTAAACCGCCCGCTTTAAAAACGCGCTTTAAAAGTTCTCTGTCGCGGATAAGCATAAGGCCGGTGCTTTCGTTTAAAAATACCTTTGTGCCGACAGCCGCGCCGCTTTGTATAACGTTTCGGATTTCTTCAACGTTATCCTCGTTTGACGCTCCGAAATGAAAGCCGCAGTTCACAATTGAGCGCTCGCGGGCTTTTTGCATTTTTTCTTTCAAAGCCGCTTCGGTTACCGTAGGAGGCACGGTGTTGGGCATATCGAAAAAAAAGCTTATGCCGCCCTTGGCACATGCTCGCGATCCGGTATAAAAATCTTCTTTATGCGTGAGGCCGGGATCCCTCATGTGCGTGTGTAAATCGATGATACCCGGCATAAGGATTTTTCCTTCCAAGTCGATTTCCCTAGCACCCGCAAAAAATGAAGTACCCCCGGCCGCAAATCGAGAAGTGTTTCCGGCCGCTTTACATCCGACGGAAGGACGTACATCCTGAATGATTCCCTTGTCGATAAAGACATCCGTTTTTTCGCCCGATACATTTCGGGCATTTTTTAATACAAGCATACCCTTAGCCCTAATAAGTACATCCTTGGCTTCAATTTTTCGCGACGGTTTCCGTGCTGCCGGTTTCCGTACCGACGGCGGCGCATATTTCATCGAGGATAAGGCGTACCGTTTGTTCCGGATTTTCGCTTTGTGTAATCGGGCGGCCGACTACCAGATAATCGGCTCCGGCTTTGACGGCCTCGTAGGGTGTCATAACCCGCGACTGGTCTTCTTTTCGCGCGCTGTCGAATTTGTGCACCTCTGCGGGCCGCACTCCGGGGCACACCGTTACAAAATCTTTTCCGAAGCGTTTTTTTACCGCCGCCGCTTCATGTGCCGAGCAGACAATTCCGTGAAGCCCCGAACGCTTGACCGCCGCCGCCATAGCTTCCACCGTTTGTGCCGTATTAAAATGTTCCCCGTAAAAGCCTTTCATATCGCCGTCGCATAAATTCGTCAGCACGGTAACGCCTATGCACAGACTTTTCGACGCGCGCTCTTTGAGCATGAGGGAAACGGCTTCCATCGTTTTTTCGCCGTTTGCGCAATGAATGTTAAACATAAACACGTTTTGCTCGGCGGCAAAAAGGCAGGCTTGTACAACGGTGTTTGTAATATCGTGAAACTTTAAATCCAAAAACACCTTTTTATTGTGTGCGTGCAATCGTTCCACAATAGAACCCCTTGTGCGCAAAAAGATTTCCAAACCCACTTTGTAGACGGACACAAGGGAGCCGAGCTTTTTAACCAAGACCTCGGCTTCGTCCGCATTATCGTAATCGAGGGCGACAATCAATTTTTCCCGAATTGTATCTTCCATATATTTCTCCTATTTTTGTATTTCGGACAAACTCTTATCAAAGGCTGCGGTTTTCCCCAAACGTTTTCTATACGCTTCCCCTCCGTCCGGATGGGCGCCTCCGACCAAATCCGCTATGCGGCATGTATGCGCGGCGCAATACTCTTCCAAGCCTTGTTTTACTTCGGTAAAGACAAGGGGGTTTTTAAAAAGAGCGCACCCGACCGCCACAGCCGAAGCTCCCGCTAAAATGAATTCGATTGCATCGCGGGCATTTTGTATGCCGCCCATACCGATAATCGGAAGCGAGGTAATCTGTGCGCTTTGATAAATCATCCTGAGCGCTACGGGTTTTACCGCAGGGCCGGAAAGACCTCCGAACACATTGCCCAAAAGCGGCCTCTTTTTTTCTATATCGATTGCCATTCCGGAAATAGTATTGATTAAGGAAAGGGCGTCCGCCCCTTCGGTTTCGGCGATTTTTGCAAAGGCGCATATATCGGTAACGTTGGGCGAAAGTTTTACAATAAGCGGTTTGGCCGAAGCTTTGCGCACGGCCGAAACGACACGCGCAGTCTGCACGGGGTCGGTGCCGAAAGCCATACCGCCCTCCTTTACGTTCGGGCATGAAATATTCAATTCAAGGGCGGCTATATCGGCATTGTCCGAAAGCCGTTCGGCAACAAGGGCGTATTCTTCAACGGTTTTTCCGTTGATATTCGCAATAAGAGGACCCCTCACCGATTTTCGCACTTCGGGTACAATCACTTGTATAAAGTTTTCCAAGCCGACATTTTCCAAGCCGACACAGTTAAGCATGCCCGAAGGAGTTTCCGCAATGCGAACCCCCGCATTTCCTTCGCGCGCTTCGGGCGTTATCCCCTTTAACACAACCGCACCGAGAAGGTTCGGGTCGAAGATGTCGGCATACTCGGTTCCGTAGCCGAAACAGCCGCTTGCACTCATCAGAGGATTGCTTAAACGCATTCCGGCTATAGTAACTTCAAGTGTATTCATCCTATATCCTTAAAATTGAACAATTGAGGAAATGGCAATTTCCGAAAATTGTTCAAATACGCCGTTTTGCAACGAATGTGAAAAACGGCAGTAAATAACTTGAGTTTTGCTACCCATCTTTTTCGCAATAAATGGGCAAAACTCAAATTAAAGCAAGCGGCGATATTTCAGACGCTTGCTTTAATCCATCCTTAAAATTAAACAGTTTTGCGTCAAAGACGGGCCCGTCGGCGCACACCTTTTTCATCCCCCCGCAGGTTTTAACCGAACAGCCCATACAAGCGGCGGAACCGCATGCCATTCTGCGCTCAAGGGAGATTTGACAGGGAATACCGTACTCATTGGAAAAAGCCGCCAGCTTTTCGAGCATGGGATTGGGCCCGCATGCATAAAGCATGGACACTGCCGGCTCTGCCGTACTCGGCGGTTTGTCCGCCGGCGCCGAAATCAATCCCGCGGTTTTAAGATACTCTGCAAGAATATCGGGAACAAAGCCTTTTTTTCCCGCACTGCCGTCGTCCGTACAGAGTATAAGTTCAACTTCGGCGGGAAGGCGGAAAAAATCAATCAGCTCTTTTATACTTTCGTCTTTGCCGCCCGCAATAAAAAGAATGCGGGAGTTCGGATTGCGCTTAAGAATTTCGCGTACCGCAAGGTTTAAAGGCGCAAGTCCTATACCGCCTCCCGCGACAATAAAGAGGGGCGCTTGCTTCGGATCGGCAATCTGAGGCTCTGAAAGCGCAACTGCCCCGGATGTTCCGAAAGCCGGAACGTCATCCGATATCGGGGATACTGCCGAAGGAATATCAAAGCCCCGCCCCAATGGTCCGTGAAGATACAGACTGTCTCCGGCCGCGTACAGGGAAAGCTCCCTCGTTCCTTCTCCCATAGGCCGGTACAAAAAGCCGGTTTCTCCCGTTTGTGCATCAAAGGAATAAAGACTTAAAGGACGCGGCAGCATACGCGAAGAATCGTTCAGCGAAAGCATATAAAAACAGCCCGCACTCGGCAAAGGTCTTGTGTTCGCCGCCGCTTCTATCGGTCCTGTCAATTCGGCCCTTCCCGACTGTTCCGCTTCCGGCACAACCGTAATGCAATAACATCCGCCGCCTGCATAGAGATTCGAGAGAACCCGAACTTTTTCAAAATTCCGCCTTGTACAATCCCGTATCATGTCCGCTCCGTTCAAATGATATCCGTTTGTTCAATTTATATTCAGTTTTATATCGCCGGCCTTTGTAACGCGCTCGCAGTAAAAACACTTGTAACAGTCTTCGCCGTGAGAGCGTACCTTTGTAAAACGCGAGGGAATAACTTCCGCATTCGAAATACATTTTAAGTTTTCGCAGTGTATAAGATCTTCAATTTCATCGGGAAGGTCAAGGGCAATTTTTTTTACAACCTTGGAATCCTGTATAATATTTATCGTTGCATGAGGAGCGAGAAGGGAAACCGTCGCCGTCTCTTCGGGAGAAAGGGTTTTGTTTGCAATTTTAATCAATCCCTTTTTATGCAAAAGTTTGCTTTTAAGATTTACCGCAACCGTTACCACGTCTTCGTAGTTTTTTAATTTAAGCAGTTTAACTACCGCAAAGGTGCGCTCCGAAGGGATGTGGTCTATAACAACCCCGTTTTCCAATGCCGTTATTTGTAATTCCATATTATTTATCCCCCGTTTGTACTTCTTCGAGCGAAAGCGTCATCATTGCCTGGCGGACGGGAATACCGTTTCGCGCCTGTTCAAAATAGCGTGCATAGCGCGTAGTATCCAAGTCCGTTGCGATTTCATCGACCCGCGGCAGCGGATGCATAATAATCATATCGTTTTTGCATTTTCCTTCTATGTTGTCCCGATTGATAACGTACACGCCCTTAACCTTTTCGTAATCTTCCGGGTCGGGAAAGCGCTCTTTTTGAATGCGCGTCATGTAAAACACGTCGACGGCACTCAAGCAATCGGCAAAATGCTCGCACACGTGATATTTGATACCCGCATCGTCCAAGTCGTCAAGCAGGTAATCGGGCATTGCAAGCAGGCGCGGCGAAATAAAATAAATCGTCGGATTAAAATGCTTGAGCGCCTTTACCAAAGAATGAACCGTGCGCCCGTATTTTAAATCGCCCGCAAAGGCGACGTGCAGATTTTCCAAAGTGCCCTTTTCTTTTTGAATTGTGTATAAATCCAAAAGCGTTTGACTCGGGTGCTGGTTCGAACCGTCGCCCCCGTTTAACACCGGCTTGTGCGACACCGAAGCTGCAAGACGCGCAGCCCCGTCCATCGGATGCCGTATCACAATCATATCCGAATACGATTCTATCATTTTAATCGTATCCGAAAACGACTCGCCCTTTTTTACCGATGAATGATCGGCATCGAAATAGAGAATGTTCGCACCGAGCCGCATAGCCGCCGTTTCAAACGACAGCTTTGTGCGCGTACTCGGCTCGTAAAACATCGTCGCAACGATTTTCCCGCTCATAAGCAAAAGCTTATCCCTGTCCGGCATTTTTTCGATGCGTGCCGCCTTTTCCAAAATAAACAGGATTTCTTCGGCGCTTAAATCATTCATCGAAATGATATCCTTTTTTCCGTTTATCATAAAACCTCCCCGAATAAAAAAAAGGATACCGTTTTCAAAAAAAAACGGTATCCTTACAAATTACGGTATCGTAACCGGATAATATATGCGCCGCACAGCGCCATTTAAAAACGGCAAGCGCGTGTTCACATAACGAGCCTCTTTTTTTCTCCGTTTGTATCCGCATACACACCCTTATAATTTCAAATTGACGGATTATAACATAAAAAAAAGCAAAGTGTCAACAGATTATGTATTCAGATTAAACAATAAATATGATATACTGTTTTTATGTCCGGAAAATCGATTTTATTGACACTTTGTATACTCGGCTTTTTTTTCAGTGCCGTATTTTTGACTGCGCAAACGGATTCGGAAAAAAACGATAATCCGTTACCCGAAGGTTTTTACGCATATAAATTGGAAAACGGTCTTGAACTGTACGTGCAGGAAGATTTTACCTTGCCCGCGCTGAGGATTGAATACGTCAGCAAAGCGGGAACGGCAAAACAGCAAAAAGACAATGCGGGTTTTTTTCGTTTATACAGCAGGCTTTTTTGGCAAAACGAGGTTTCCGCTTTTCAATCTTATATTAAAGCGGGGGCCGGCGATTTTACGGCCGAATGCACTTCATCGCAATCGAGATACGGTTTCAGCCTGCCTGTGCAAAGTTTTGAAAAAGTTTTTTCATTATTTGCCGCATCATTAAAGCATCAAATCTTTTCGGATACGGTACTGCAAAATGAATTCGGAATTTTAAAAACCGAAACGGCAGCATGGGCATCAAGCGCCGGAGGATTTATAAACAGTACGGTCGACAGTTTGGTTTTTTCCCAAGCACCTTGGAAAAAAGATTCGGGGGTGTATCCGGCCCTCTTTGCAAAAATGACAATTGAAGAAGTGCGGCAAAAACTGTCGCATATAGCAAAAAACTGGTATGTTCCGAATCAAAGCGCTTTATTTATCAGCGGACCTCTCGATGCCCAAAAGATTCTTTATACGGTAAAACATGAATTGTCCGATTGGGAATATTCTTTTTATGTACCGCAGGATACGCAGCGGGAAGCGGGAAGCGCACAGAATCGACAAAACCGTTTTGTACTGGTGTCGAAAGATTTTTCACCCGATTTTAATCAAGTGCTTATTCAATATACCGCTCCGGGGCTCGGAGCAGACAGCGTTTTTTCCGCTGCCGCATGGACTGCGGCCGAGATTTTACAATCAAAATGGGGCTTACACGATTTTAGAGAAAAAGACATTTCTTTTAGCGCAGACGGGGCGGACAGCCGCATCAGCATTCAAGCTTTATTTGCCGCAGGTTTAAACGTAAAAAAAGACAATCCGGCCGATGCATTGGAAAATCTTTTAAAAGAAATAAACGCTGCCGTACAAAACATTACAAAAAAAGACTTGGAAGATGCAAAAAAACGTGCCCGGCTTTTGCGTTCCCAAGCTTTTAGAGGACCGGAAAGCTTTATTCAAGCTTTAAGCGCACATTGGGCCTATGGGGGTACCGAATATTTTTTTACATGGCCGCAAAGGGTACAAGATGTTTCCGTACAGCAAGTAAAAAATGTATTTACATCACCGTGGATTTTTGTTTTTGTTCATCCCAATCAATACAAAGTGTACGAAAAACAGTTTACAAAAGCACATTGGAAAACCTTTACGCCTAAAAAAAATGCCGCCGTTCAAACCGAAAAAACCGCGGCAAAAGACAACGGTGCCATTCAAACAAAACCTTTGGAAAAACATACCGAATATACTAAAAATCTTATAAAACGTTTTACCCTTTCGTCGGGTATTGAAGTACATATGCAGCAATTGCCGAATACGGATTGGACTTCCTGCATTTTAAATATACGGGGCGGCGAATTAAAACACGGTTTTTCAAAAAAAGGACTTGAAAGCATCGCCTTGCTGAATCTTGCCGAACGGGTTAAGCTCAAGCTGGCGGAACTGTATATGCACACAAGCGGCTTTTATCCGCCCGACATAAAAACGGCAGTTGAACTTTTTTCCGGCCGTATTGTTTTTACCTGTATGTCTGAGGACATTGCAAAACTTTTACACGCGCTTTCAGCGGCAGTACAAAACACCGATGTAAGCCCGGCGCAAGCGGACGAATTATATTTTGCGGAAGCTTTTAAAAGGCGCAATGCCGACTCTTCGTTAGACAACCAACTGTATTCGGCGGCGATGGAAACCTTTTTCGGCAGTACGGATGCCGCTCCTTTTTTCAATTCGAATGCACAGCTTTTACCGGCGGTTACGTATGAAGAAATACGCAATGCATGCCTTTCTTTGTATAATCCGGAAGATTTTTCCCTCATCTTTTGCGGCAATATTCCGCAAAACATAAGCGAAATAAGCGAACGCTGTTTCGGTAAAAGCGCTTTAGCCGCTCCCCTGCCGAATCTTGAAAAACCGGTACATACCAAAGATTCTTTTATCCCCGCTTTTACCGAAGGCGAACGGACGGTACGGCTGCACCGCTTGTTTTTAACGGATGTATCCGCCGAAGCGGCAGGAGAACGCCCCGCAAAGCTTATACCGACAACGGACTTTTCGGATCCCGCTCAATTATATTTTAAAAGCCCCGAATTCGGTACAAAAGAAGAAGTTATTTTTGCAGCTTTAATCCATGAAATTGCCGAAAGGCTTACGGAAGATTTTCAAGCGCAAAAAAACGCACCTGCAGCGGCCGCTGCGGCAAAAACGGACTTTGAACCTTTTTTTCTTGCATCGCTTAATTTTATAAAAGTCAAAAATAAAATCCGGGTGCAAAAAGCATTTGAAAACTGTATAACCGAACTTGCATCGGATTTACGAAAAAACTCACACAAAAAATCCGATACGGATTGTACGCTTTTGTGCGAAGACATAAAAAGCCGATATACGGGAACGCTTTCGCGTTCTTTTACAAACCTCGAATCACGTGCAAACCTTATGCGTCAAGGTTTGGAATATACCGGCAATACATCTTTTTATACGGAACGCTTACTTTTTCTTAACAATGCGAACCAAAAAGATTTTTTTACCGTTTTTGAAGCATACATAGAAAAAGCGCCTCTTTTTTGGATTTTTTCCGCCGACACCAAAAAAAAGTAAATAAAAAAGTTGCGTCCCCTTATATTCTGTGCTAAGATAAAGCATGAATATAACTTCAATTGCAAAGATATTGGACGCTGAAATCCTGTGTAAGGCGGAAAACATGGATTTGGAAGTTTTTTCGGCATGCGGGTCCGATTTGATGAGCGATGTAATGGCCTTTGTCAAAGAACAAGTACTTTTATTAACCGGACTTATTAACATTCAAGTTATCAGAACCGCAAACTTGATGGATATAGGCTGTATTTGTTTTGTACGGGGAAAAAAACCTACGCAAGAAATGATAACAATGGCGGAAGAACAAAATATTATTTTACTCTCGACAAAACTGCCGCTTTTTATTGCCTGCGGAAAACTGTACAATGCCGGACTGACCGGAGGCGGTGTACGAAACATATAAGCATGAAATACCATTTTGATATTTCTGCCGAAAATCCGGAAGCGGCAGGCAGTGCTTCTTCGGAAATAAAAAAAACTTTAAAATCCTTACATATACATGCGGATGCCGTCCGCCGTGCATCCATTGCCATGTATGAAGCCGAAATGAATATGGTTGTTCACGGCGGGGGCGGAACGGCAGATGTCGAAATCACCGATACTGAAATTATCATTATTATGGAAGATCAGGGGCCGGGAATACCCGACATAGATGCGGCAATGGAAGAAGGATTTTCCACAGCTTCGCCGGATTACCTTGAAATGGGTTACGGAGCCGGAATGGGACTTTCAAACATAAAAAAGAATACCGACTTTATGCATATCGACTCTGCAGCCGGTAAAGGAACAAAATTGATTTTGCGGATTAACTACAAATGACAGTATGCGAACAAAAAGCTTCTTTGCGCCGGCTGATGAAAAAACGCATGCTCGAACAAAAAGCACCGAATCTTTCTCCGTTTTTTTTGGAATCCTTGCGGGATTTTGCTCCGTACCGCAATGCCGCATCCGTTTTATTGTACGCATCTTTGCCGCATGAAGCGTGTACAGACGATTTTATAAAACTGTGCCTTGCCGACAATAAAATAACGGCAATACCCAAAATATGCACGGAACAAAAAGCAAAACAGCCGGTGCGGCAAATACCACAGCCGAAAACAAAAAATACCTTTATGGATTTTTTTATACTTTCACCCTCGATTCCCTTGGAAGCGCAAACAACGCCGGGTGTTTTCGGCATACGGGAACCCTCCGATTTATGTATACGCTTTAACCCCGAAAAGGCGGCCCTTCCCTTATTGGTGTGCGTTCCCGGTCTTGCGTTCGGCGAAGACGGGACTCGGCTCGGACGCGGCGGCGGCTATTACGATACGTATTGTGCATACCTAAAGTCTTTGGCGGGCGGACTTTTAACGGACGGATTCGCCCCTTCGGCCGTCAAGCGGCCTGCGGAAATCGGTAAAAAAAACACGGATAAAACGATTTTCGAACCCGAATGCCGGGGTCAAAAAATCGTCTATGCCGGGCTGTGCCGCAATTTTCAAATCCTCCGCACCGTTCCCTCGGAAAGCCACGATTTGCGGGTTGATTATCTTTTTTGCGAACAAGGAATTCGAGCGGCACAAGCTTTATAAACGGCTTCATGCCGCCGCCGGAACGGAATGCTACAATTCAAGCTGATTGACGGCACTTACCAAAGCATAAATACCGGCTTCTCCTATATGGGGACTGCGTCCGCAGCCCCAACAATTCGTACCGTTTTCGAATTCGAGTTCGATATACGCAATCGCATCGGTACCCGAACCCGTTCCAAGCGCATGTTCATGAAAGGATTTTACAGTGAATCGGGGTACGGGTGTCGCTTTCAAAGCGGATGTAAAAGCGTCGAGAGGGCCGTTTCCTTTTGCCTCCAAAGAAAAGGATTGATTTTTCCAGCATATCTGCGCCCGACATGTAAGCGTTTCGTTATTTTGTCCGGTTGTGCCGTTTTGTCCGTCAGATCTGGTTTCGGAAAAACGAAGCAACGAAAGCGGCTGCGTTTTTTGTAACCAGCGCTTTGCAAACAAACCGAATATTTCTTGGGGCGACAATTCTCTTTGCAGCTTATCCGCTTCTTCGGTAATAAAGGCTCCCAAGCAGGGATGCATTGCTTTGGGAACGGAAATGCCGTAATGCTGTTCCAGTATCCACGCAGCACCGCCTTTACCGCTTTGACTGTTAACGCGGATAATTTCTTCATATTCCCTTCCTACATCGTGGGGATCTATGGGCAAGTAGGGAATATCCCACAGGGGTTCGATATCCCCGTCAAAGCGGGCTTTTTGCCGTGCATTCAAACCCTTTCTGATTGCATCCTGATGAGAACCGCTGAATGCGGTAAAAACAAGTTCACCGGCATAAGGGTGACGCGGGGGAACCGACATTCCCGTAAACCGCCGATATGCCTGCGATACCGCGCTGATATTTGAAAAATCAAGCTTCGGATCTACTCCCTGTACATACATATTAAGGGCCAAGGTAACAATATCAACATTGCCGGTACGTTCTCCGTTTCCGAAAAGGGTTCCTTCCACCCTTTCGGCACCGGCCATAAGCGCAAGCTCGGCAGACGCAACGGCACACCCTCTGTCATTATGATTATGAACGCTTACAATAACCGATTCTCTGTCGCTTATATGCGTACAAAAGTATTCGACTTGATCCGCAAAGATATTAGCAGTAGCGCATTCAACCGTAGTCGGTAAATTAAAAATCATCTTAGCACAGGATGTTTTTCTCCATTCATCTTTTACCGCTTCGCAAATCTCAAGGGCAAAATCAATTTCGGTGTTCGAAAAACTTTCGGGAGAATATTCGAGAATTATTTCACTTTCGGAAACAAGCTGCCGGTACGTTTGCACACGCTGTACTCCCTCAACGGCAATACGGATAATATCTTTTTTTTCCAAATTAAACGTATATTTACGTTGTGCCGGAGAGGTCGAATTATATATATGAAAAACGGCTTTTTTTACCCCTTTAAGACATTCAAAGGTTTTTTCAATAAGATGATCGCGGGCTTGACACAAAACTTGCACGGTTACGTCGTCGGGAATACGGTTTTCTTCAATAAGGCGGCGCAAAAAACGGTATTCGGTATCGGAAGCACTGGGAAACCCGACTTCAATTTCTTTAAAGCCGGTTTTTACCAATAAATCAAAAAAATCCAACTTTTGTTCGATATTCATCGGAACAGGCAAAGCCTGATTACCGTCGCGCAAATCTACCGATACCCATGCGGGTGCTTTTGTAATAAGGGTATCGGGCCACGAGCGATTTTGTATCGGTATCGTTCCGAATGGGGCATACTTTGCCATACATCCTCCTTAATAAAACGTTTACGGGTATAAAAAAAGCCTGCCGCCGAAAGGCAGCAGGCTGATAATACCGCATGTATAATAACTACACAGTATCCGCGCCGTTTCGGCATTTTGAGAAAAATTCGTATAGAAGCAACTGCATACTGATAGTCATAAGAAAAACGTATCAAAAAAAAAGCATGATGTCAAGCGGGGATTGCACGTATTTATTCGCCTTTTTATGTGAGGCAGCCGGAAACCTTAGTTTTGTCGGCAAGCTCCCGTATATAACGTAAAGCTTGATATACTTGATGCTGTTTCATGTTAAGTACCCGTGCAATTTCTTTGTTTGTCGGACGTACAAAACAAGCGTGACTGTACATGCGCAGTCCCTTATACCAGCTTTGTTTATAATGCATATGACGTTTTGTAACATAGTCAAAAAGGACAGAGTCGGGAGGCAGTGACATAAGCTGTAAAAAACAACGATTTTTTAGCATATAGCTGTTATTTAATCTGTATTGAATTTCTTCCGAATATTTTATCCTTTTTTGAATGGATTTTTCCAACTCGGATTTATAATGCAAAATTTCGTCTTCGGTATAACCGGTCATTTTTGCCAAACGGTGAATTTGACTTTCATTTAAATAATAACATGCTTTAAGGGCCAAAATCAACATATGTTTCGGCTTCAAACCCTGTTTTTTCCCTTCTTTTTTATTTACCGGAAAAGTATAAGAATCGTATTGTTCGTCGCTATATGCACTGTCTTCAAGTACGTCGGAGCCTGTCATGTTTTTTTCACTCAAATAATACATAATTGAAGATTCGTGAGCTTTTTTTCGGTACAAATCCCTGTACTCCGACTTTAACAAATTAAGAATAATGGTAACTATGTATGTCGAAAAAAACGCCTTTGTACTGGAATAATTCGCAATATATCTGGGCATTTTTTCCAACAGCCGTACAATAATATCGCTTTTTAGATCGGGATCGATATGAGCTAAGCCGAAAAGGGCCGGTTCGTTATAAATATAGGCGATTATCCGTTTAACGCCTTCTTTTAAAGATATTTCTTTACGAAAAATCTGTGCGTAAATTTCATTAATATTTTGCACCTTATCCTCCTTCACAAAAGTCTATGATTTTGTAAGCAGGTATTGTGCCAAATATAAAAAAAACGCTAAAAAAACGTTATCTTGTTATATTATAGCAAAATATAAAAATACCGGTTCAAAAAAAATCGGAAATTTACAGTGTTTTTCTTTGAAAAAAGGCAAAACGGTTCTTTGGGCGGGTATAAAACGAATTATTTTTTAAATATTTTTTCAAATTCTGCAATAATTTTTTGCATAATAACATCCAAAGACCCTTCGGTACTCAATCCCGCAGCATTTTTATGTCCGCCGCCGCCGAAACGTGCAGCGATGGCACTGACATCAAAGTCTCCGTTCGAACGTAAACCGACGGTACAATTTGTTTCGCTTTCCTGACGGAATACCGCAACCGCACGCACACGCTCGGTTGCCATCAATATTTGATAAAGCATATCGGTATCTCTGCCGTCGCGGCCGTATTTTTGTGTATCCTCAATCGTTTCATATGTCGTCAAAAACTTTCCTCCGCAATGGACGCCGATACGATCCAATGCGACCGATAAAAGTTTTCTTGTCATAAAAGGTTTATTATTATTCATGTGCTCGTAGGCACGGCGCGGATCGACCCCCGCTTTTACAAGCCTGCCTGCGCTGTAAAACACATCGGAACTTTTATTATCCAAAAAACGAAAAAACCCGGTATCGGTGCTCAAGCCGAAAAATAACAATTCGGCTATTTCTTTTGACGGTTCTCCAAAAAAATGTTCATATAGCTGTTGAATAATGCAAACCGTAGCAGGGGCTGTCGAGTCGATAATATGATTTTTATCATCGAGAACGGACGTTTTATGATGATCGATAACAAAGGCATCCAATTCGCTCACTTGTTTTTCGATAAGTTCGCCTAATCTGGAACGTTGAGAACAATCGACAATGAATAAACCTGTTTTTTCTTTTTGTGCCGGCGGCGTGTATTCCGATAAAAACAGTTTTTCGTATTTTTTGGTTTCACAGCGTTTAAATGGACCGGCACACAAAACTTGGCAGTGCTTGCCCATCTTCTTTAAAAGATCCGCAATGACCAAAGAACTGGAAATCGAATCTCCGTCAGGTTCTTTATGACCTACAACCGCAAAATGTTCGCGCACAGATATAAAATCATAAAAGAGTTTAAACTCCGTATCACACAATTTTAACATAAAAAACCTCTCGGACAGCTTTGCGCCGCTATCGACAAGCGGGGAACGCCGAAAAAATACGGAACAAACGACATTCCCCTAAAAAACGATTTCCTGAGGATATGCTTTATTCCAAAGTTAAGGTATCTTTTTGTTTGCCGGCACTGATATCCACCGTTTGGTTTAAATGTTCCCAAACCAAACCGTTGGACATTGAAGGCATATTTAAGACAACCTTTGTAAATGTTCCTTCTTTATACTGCAATGTCATATAAGGTGTGAATTCGGCGTTAAAAGTATTCAAAATACCCTTTCCCGCACCGGACTTAAACCATTTTGTAGGCAAAGTCACCTGTCCCAAATCCATGCCGTTCGTATAATACATAACAACATAGGCTTCAGGATGTGCGTACACTTTATAGACCTTTATATTCCGATATGTTACGGAATTATCCACTCCCTCCGCGCCGAACAGTGAGGCAGCGAATACCATAAAAACCGCCGCCAATAAAATCGCTTTTTTCATTTCATCCTCCTCGCGGGTTTGTTTCTATATTGTTTCTATAATACAAAGCATCGGCATTTTTTACAAGAGGTAAGATTTAAAAATATCGATTTTTTAAATCTTAGATAATGTAAAAGCAATTAGTCAGATTTTATTTTTAATTTTCCTTGTAAAGCTCCAATATTCTGTGATATTATACATAATCAACCTAATACATAATGCCGAGTTTTAATATCAGATTATGAAAAATAAAAAAGGAAATTTTATGCATGAACAATATTTAAATCATTCCACTATCAAAGCTTTTCAGGTTCTTGAATTATTGTCAAAATATATACAACCGGTTAAACTATCTGAAATAGCCCGACTTCTAAAAATTTCTCAATCAACCATTCTTAGGTTTTTAAACTCATTTATTGCCGCCGGCTATGTCTATCAAGATAATGAAACACTTGGTTATGCATTAACTTACAAAGTACAAAAATTAATTGCACCTCTATTTTCAATAGAAAAGTTACGGGTTATGATCAATCCTTATTTGCGTATTATGAGTGAAGAAAATAATGTTGGTGTTTGTATAGTCGCTCTTTCCGGATTGGAATCCATTTACATAGATACAGTCTATGATTTCGACGGCGGATTGTCATCATTAAAGCATGTCGGGAAAAAAGCGCCTTTACATACCTCAGGTTCCGGTAAAATATTTTTATCAACATTTACGGAACAGGAACTCGATACCTATATCAAAAACAAAGGGTTGATTCGTATAACCGAATACTCGATTACAAATGAAGCATATTTAAGAGAAGAAATTGAAAAAGTAAAAAAAGAAGGTTTTGCACGTGACAGGCAAGAATGCGAGATCGGTTTTGAGTGTATTTCCGTTCCTATTAAAAGTCCGGAAGGCAAAACCATTGCTGCCATTAGTTGTTTTTATAAAAAAACGGAAAACACATCGGATGATTTTGCTTTGAAATTTTTATCTCCCCTACATCGAACGGCAGACTGCATTGCCGGTACATTGTGTGATGCACTTTCGTTTCTCAAAGGTCATTCTATATCTTTAATTTGATAATCAAAATATAAAAAGTAAAATAATTATTTCTTTCTCCTTTACACTGAATAACTATCCTTATATGAATTTTATTGCATACTCTTTTTTACATTTCATTAATTGAAATAAAATTTCTTATATTGAAATTTTTCTTGACAGGTAAAAAAACTTGAAGTAGAATTGAACGCATAAGAATAGTTTATTTCTATGATTGTTGGTGACTAGTATGCGAAAAGGAGTGTGTTTATGTTAGGAGCTATTGGAATTATCTTAGCAGTTGTTCTCGTCGTTTGGATGATTTTTAAAGGATGGCATATGACTATTGTTGCCATTGTTTCATCCCTACTTGTCATTTTAACCAGCCGAATGGATGTTTGGGAAGCTTTTTCAGTAAGCTTTGCCAATTCTTTTAAAAATTTCGCAGGCTCATGGATGCTTATGTTTGTTTTAGGAGCAATTTTCGGTAAAATAATGCAAGACAGCCATGCCTCTCTTGCAATTGCAACAGCCGTTGTAAAGAAAATCGGTAAACAAAACGTTATTCTAGCAATTCTAATAACAACACTTGTTTTATCATACGGCGGTATCGGAGTTTTTGTTATTGCTTTTACAATGTACCCCATTTGTATTGCCATGTTTAAAGAAGCTGACTTGCCTAAAGAAATTTTCCCGGGCTTATTGCTTGCTTTACCTGCAACAGTAGGTATGTCCGTAGGCCCGGGAGTTCCATCGGTACAGAATCTTATTCCGACAGAAACATTCGGAACAACTATTTATGCCGCCCCCATTATGGCTACCGTTTGTTCCGTTTTCATCTTTGTTATGGACTTCTTCTTTTACAATTACGTAGCAAAACGCTGTAAAGCAAAAGGAATGCATTTTCAACCCGGTTCCAATGATTTGGTTGTCAAAGAAGAACACGTAGATATGCCTAAAACATGGCTGGCTTTTTTACCTCTAATTATTTTACTTGGTTCTATTTTTGTTATTCAATCGGTTTTTCCCACATTAAAAGCCACCTTTATTGCCGTCATTGGAATGACATTGGCTATTTTGATTGCAGCGATTTTATTCCGTAAAAGATTTAATATCAACAATGTTTTTGGATCCGGATGTGCAAACGGCCTTGCCGCATTAATGATAACCTCGTCAATTATGGGATTTGGCGGAGTTGTACAAGCGGCGCCTGCATTTAAAACAACTGTTAATTGGTTGTTGAGCTTACCTCTAAGTCCTCTGCTGCTGGCTTTTATTTCCATAAATGTTATTTGCGCCATTACCGGTTCGTCTTCCGGCGGATTAAGGATATTTATGGAAACTCTCGGACAACATTTTTTAAATACCGGTATAAATCCATCCGTTTTGCACCGTATGACCGCAATTGCTTCTGCGGGGCTTGATGCGATGCCGCATGCTTCGGGTGTTGTATTGGCTAACAGTGTCGCCAATACGGAAATGGTAAATACCTATAAATATACCTTTGTTTCACAGTGTCTTATACCACTTATTTCTTTCGGCTTAGCATATATACTTTATTTAATAGGTATCATTTAGTCAAACTTTTTATAATAAGAAAGGTATGGTTCATTATGAAAAGACAGCTTTTAATAAAAAATGGAACCGTTATTAATCCCTTGACTAATGAGCTTACAAAACAAGATATTCTAATTGAAGATGGAATATTAATTGATATATCACAAAAAAATAATTCTATTGTCAAAGAGATTAATGCCGAAGAATACTTTGTCAGTCCCGGCTGGATAGACTTTCACTGTCATGTTTTTTATAAAGGATCGGGACTTGCTATTAATCCCGACATATTGCTATCAACAGGAGTCACCTCTGCTGTTGATGCAGGAACTTCTGGATGTGCGAATTTCCGAATCTTTAAAAGCTCTATTGTAGATTTGAGTATTCTTGATATTAAAACCTACCTCAATGTTTACGGATCCGGGCAAATAGATGACAATATCAGAGAAATCTTTAATAAACAATTTTATAAAATTGAAGAAATAAAAAGATTGTTTAAAGAGTTCTTCGACAACCTTTTAGGTTTAAAAATCCGTCTAAGTAACGGAATTGCCGATGATCTTAGTTCTCTGCAAGATGTTGTAGATATTGCCCGGAGTATAAATACACAGGTTTGTGTTCATACGACCGATCCTCCTTGTGATATGGCAGAGATAGCCGATACACTTAGGCCTAATGATATTTTTTGTCATTGCTATCACGGGAGAGGAAATACCATTTTAACTGCAAACGGCAAAATAAAATCAGCGATACTTGATGCAAGAAAACGCGGCGTTGTTTTTGATTCAAGCAACGGAATGGGAAATTTCTCTATTAAAGTTTGTCAAGCCGCTTTAGAGCAAAATTTTTATCCGGATATAATCAGTTCGGATTTGACGATGGATAAAATTAATTTTTCTCCTTATGCAAAAAGTTTGCCTTTTGTCATGTCCAAGTATTTGTCACTGGGAATGCCCTTGTCAAATATTATTCGAGCCGTAACTGCTACCCCTGCACGATTGATGAAAATGGATGGAAAAATAGGAGAGCTAAAAAGCGGAATGCAGGCTGATATAACGATTTTCAAGATAAAAAATTACACACACACACACTTGGATTTTGTACAAGAGTCATACAAAGCTGAAAAGCTTATAGTGCCTGTTATGACAATTAAAAAAGGAGCTATTGATTTTTGTTGTGCTGATTTTGCTTTATTTTAAAAAATAAAGCATTTATTACAATGATTTTTTACTATAATTTATCTGAGGTTCTATGTGAAACAAGTTTTTAATAAATATAAAGATACAATAACAGCACTTATTATCATCTCTTTTGCAAGTGTTTATTATTATTTATCTTATCATATTAAAATTTTGGAAGATAAATTTATCAATTCCACTTTTTTTCCGCGCCTGTTAGCATTTTTTTTGATTCTTTTAAATGTTTGTTTGATAATTAAAGACCTTACCAAGAAAAATAACAAAGACCAAACAGTAAAAGCCAATGAATCACAAGTCGACCGGGGAGGAAAAATTCGTATAGTTTTAACTATTTCTATATTAATTTTGTATATTGCCTTAATACGTTTCATAGGTTTTCCGCTTATGACAGCTTTATACATTTTTTGTCAGATATTAATTTTGACACCCCGTAAAGAATATAGCGTAAAACGCATCGGTATTTTTTTATTTATTTCAATTTTATCTACCTTGATACTCTATTTGACTTTTACTCGTTTTTTTACCTTGGTTCTCCCGAACGGTATTCTGAATTTTTAGGAGGATCTTTAAATGTTTTTTTCAGGCCTTTCCGTAATTTTCAACGATCCGATAAGCTTAATTTGGATTTTCATAGGTGTTGTTGTCGGAATTATTTTTGGAGCAATTCCCGGTTTATCTGCCACTATGGCAATAGCAATCTTTTTGCCCATTACTTACAGTTTGACGGCTGTTAAGGGGATGGCCACAATGATTGGTTTATATATCGGAGGCATTTCAGGAGGACTAATTTCTGCTATTTTGCTTAACATACCGGGAACACCCTCTTCCGTTGCAACCTGCTTCGATGGAAGACCGCTTGCATTACAAGGGAAAGCAGACAAAGCGTTGGGAGTCGGAATCTTGTTTTCGTTCATCGGCACTTTATTGGGAATTGTAGCCCTGATTTATATTTCACCCATACTCGCTTCACTGGCAATTAAATTCGGTCCTCAAGAATACTTTGCTGTTGCTCTTTTCTCCGTTGTATTAATCATTGTTCTTTCATCTGAAAATATGATTAAAGGTTTGATAACTGGAGTTTTAGGCCTCATCTTATCAACAATCGGTATGGATCCCGTGGTCGGTATGCCGCGTTTTACTCTGGAAACAACAACGTTGAAATCGGGGTTCAATATCTTAACGGTTTTAGTAGGCTTATATGCCGTTTCAGAAGTTTTAACAACCTGTGCGGATATTAATCAAACCCAACCTATCGATATACCTGCAGTAAAAATGAAAGGATTTGGTATTACCCTGCCAGATTTTTTTAAACAAACGGGTAATATATTACGATCGGCAGCTATCGGACTCGGTATAGGAATTCTACCAGGGATTGGAGGCGGAACTTCAAACTTGATTGCATATACGGTAGCAAAGTCTCAATCAAAAAACCCGGAACGATTTGGAAAAGGAGAAATAACCGGTTTAATAGCATCGGAAACAGCAAATAATGCCACAATCGGCGGTGCGATGATTCCCTTATTAACACTCGGAATACCAGGAGATACGACAACCGCAATGGTATTAGGAGGATTAATGATACACGGAATCATTCCCGGACCGCTGATATTTGAAACTCACGGTGATTTAATGTATGCAATCTTTATTTTTATGTTGATTGCAAGTTTCTTAATGCTTATCGTCGAAACATTAGGGATACGAGCTTTTATAAAAGTTTTAAAAATTCCCAAAAATATATTGATGCCGCTAATCGTAGTTTTATGCGTTATAGGTGCATTTGGAACAAATAACAGAGTTTTTGATATAGGTGCAATTATCTTTTTTGGAATTTTAGGCAATTTTTTAAGTAAACTTAATTTTCCGCTACCGCCGATAGTTTTGGGATTTATTTTAGGTGGAACACTTGAAACAAATTTAAGGAGAGGCCTTTCTATGACAAATGATTTATTTATCCCATTTTTACTAAGACCTATTTCTGGAACATTTATCATTGTAACGTTTTTATTCCTTTGTTTTTCGATATACAAGCAAATTAAAAGATTTAATAAGTGTTAAAGCACACTTTTAAATAATCATTCTTTAGGAGGAAAAAAATGGAAAAAAAATTGCGAATTTTATTCGGAGTATTTTTTATGATTGTCATCGTTTTAGGAGCCTGTTCTAACAAAACAAAAGAAACCACTAAACTCGATTGGCCTAAAAAATCCGTGCAACTTGTATGTGGTATGTCTGCGGGTGGAGATTCCGATTTTAATGCGCGTACATTAGCGAAATACTTAAAAGATGAAATAGGAGTTGTCGTTGTTGTTACAAATATTACCGGTGCGGGAGGTTCTATCGCAACAGAAGAAGTTGTAAATTCCCCAAATGACGGATACAGGTTTTATATGAATCATGTTCCCTTACATACGGCAAAAGCTTTCGGTATTACCGAAAAAGGTTGGTCAGATTTAGATCCTGTATGTGCATTCGGACAAGGAACCGGTGAATTTGTTACTGTCAGATCAAATTTTCCTGCAAATGATATACAAGGTATGATTGAAGAAACAAAAAAAAATCCCGGTAAATATCGCTTCGGTGTTAATCCCGGTGCAACATCAAACTATATGGCTGTCGTTTTTCAAAAAGCCGGTGCAGAATTTAATCTGGTATCATCCGGGTCGGCTGCAGATCGTGTTGTAGGTTTAAAAGGAGGTCACTTAGATATTATTTTAGCCGGCATGCCCAATGTAGCCGATTATATTAAAACCGGTGAATTCAAAGTACTTGGAAATTGTGCATCACAGCGTCATCCTACATTATCTCAATACCCGACAGTAAAAGAACAAGATGTAAATGGCGAATTTGATCCGGTATATGTACTCTATGCAGTAAAGGGCACAGATCCGCGAATAATTGAAAAAATGAGTAAAGCCTGCGAAAATATTGTTACAAAAAATAAAGAATATCAAGAACAAATTTCACAAGCTTTTTCACAAGTTCCCTTATACAAAAACACAAAAGAAACTGTTGAGTTTTTGAAAAAACAGGAAAAAATCTATATGGATATAAGTGATGAACTTAAAGCATCATATAAAAAGAAATAATTTCAGAGGTAAGTATGTACAAGATTTTAATTCCGCAAGATATTCATCCTAAAGCAAAAGATTTCCTTTTACAAAAAGGATATGAGATTCAAGTTGGGCCGGGATTTGATGAAGAAACTTTATTGAAGGAAATCCCTTCGGCGGATGCACTGATTGCTCGAACGGCATTATATTCCGAAAATGTTATAAAAGCCGGCACAAAGCTCAAAATTATAGCTCGCCATGGTGTCGGTGTAGATAACCTTCCTTTGGAACAAGCAAAAAAGCAAAATCTTTGGGTCACTATCGCAAAAGGGGCAAACGTTACATCTGTTGCTGAACATACAATTACACTTATCCTTGCCGCAGCAAATCTTTTGCCCACATTCCATGATGAAATACGTAAAGGAAACTTTGCAATCAGAAACAAGGTTCACGGAACAGAGATTTCAGGTAAAAAACTGGGACTTATCGGAATAGGAGCTATAGGAAGTAAGGTTGCAGAAATTGCAGTAAAAGGTTTTGGCATGAAAATTCTTGCATTTGACATTTGCAAACCTTCTATTGTGCCGGATTTTGTTGAATGGAAAAACACTCTTGAAGATGTTTATAAAGAAGCCGATATTATTACCTTACATGTTCCTCTTACACCGGAAACAAATAACCTAATTAATAAAAATTCAATAAAATTAATGAAAGACGGTGTTATTATTGTGAATTGTGCAAGAGGCGGAATAGTTAATGAACATGATCTTGCAGAGGCATTAAAAAACGGTAAAGTTAAATCCGCTGGCTTAGATGTATTCTCAAAAGAACCTCCTGAAACGGATAATCCGTTGTTAAATCTTGAAAATATTGTTTTAACTCCCCATAACGCAGCACTGACGGATGAAGCAGCCGAGGCAATGGCTATGTCCTGTGCCGTCGCTGTGGATGATGTTTTTAACGGGCGCACACCAAAATTTCCGATTGTACAGCCGAATTAATTTTTAGTGTGTGTTTCCAAAACACAAGAATATTGATGGAGATTTTATGAAAGAACTACAAACAGTTAAACCGTTTATTAACGGTACATTTATTGATTCAAAGACAGATAAGTATAATGATCAGTATAATCCGAGCACAGGTGAAATTATTTCGCGAATTCCCCAGTGTACGAAAGAAGAAATAGAAATGGCCATATCTGCTGCTCATGCTGCATATAAAGGATGGTCGGCAACACCTGTTTTAAAACGAACACAGATATTATATAAACTTCGTGATTTGATTATTCAAAATATGGAAGAATTGACACATTTAGTTGCACTTGAAAACGGAAAAAACTGGTTTGAGGCCGAAGGGGACGTTTTAAAGGCAAAAGAAGGAACCGAACAGGCCATTGCCGCACCTTCGTTAATGATGGGTGAAAGTTTAATGGATACTTCTTCCGGATTTGATACAGTATCTTATCGTCAGCCGTTGGGAGTCTTTGCGGGAATTTCACCTTTTAATTTTCCGTCCATGATTCCTATGGGCTGGATGACACCGATTTGTATTGCATGTGGTAATACAATTGTTATTAAAGCATCTTCTACTACACCATTAAGTGCTCTTCGTTTTGCCGAATTGTATAAAGAAGCAGGATTGCCAGACGGAGTTTTAAATATTGTTACTTGCTCGAGAACGGAAGCTGAAATATTATTAACCGATGCAAGAATAAAAGGCATTTCTTTTGTCGGCACAACAGATGTAGGAAAACATGTGTATTCGGTTGCTGCCCAAGCAGGAAAAAGAGTTCAAGTTCAAGGTGAAGCTAAAAACCATGCTTTGATTATGGATGATGTACCTGTAAAACGTACAGCCGCTGCTATTATTAATGCTGCATACGGTTGTGCCGGTGAACGCTGTATGGCTCTGCCTGTAATAGTTGTACATAATGCCGTTGCAGATGCTTTAGTATCTGAATTGGTTGAATTGGCAAAAAATCTAAAGATCGGCCCCGGATATGACAAAAGTACGGACATGGGACCTGTAATAAGCGCTAAACACCGTCAATCAATTATTGATTGGATAAATAAAGGAATTCAAGAAGGAGCAAAACTTGTGCTGGATGGGCGGGAATGTTATCCGAAAGGTTTTGAAAACGGATTTTATTTAGGTCCGACAATTTTAGATTATGTTTCTTCGGAAATGACTGTCGGACAGTCAGAGATTTTCGGACCGGTACTTTGTATAAAAAGAGTAAATTCTTTTGAAGAAGGACTTCAGGTAATGAACGGAAACAGATTTGCCAACGGGTCGGCTATTTTTACACAAAGCGGATATTACGCTCGTGAATTTGCCCGACACACGGACGGAGGTATGGTTGGCGTGAATGTTGCCATTCCTGTGCCGGTCGGAATGTTCCCGTTTTCAGGCCATAAAGATTCTTTTATCGGTGATTTACACTGTTTGGGAAAAGACGGTTATAAATTCTTTACAGAAACAAAAACCGTTACAAGCCGTTGGTTCGATGATATCGAACGTAAGGTAACTAAAGTATCGACTTGGGACGGTACAATTTAATTTTGGAGAAAAAATGCAAACTGAGTATATTAAGGGTATTATTCCTCCAATACTAACTCCAATTGATGAAAACGAAAAAATCGATGAGTTCAAACTAAGAAAACAAGTTGATTTTATCATTGAAGGCGGTGTTGAAGGAATCTTGGCTTTTGGAAGCAATGGGGAATTTTATGCTATTGAAGAAGAAGAACAATACAAAGGTCTAAAAATTATTGTTGATCAAACAAAAAAACGCGTACCGGTATATTTTGGAATAGGTGCTATCAGTACAAAAAAATGTATTAAGCTAGCACAAAATGCTTTTTCACTTGGTGCATGTGCAGTTTCAATTTTACAACCTATGTTTTTAAGACCCAATGAAAACGAATTATTAAATCATTTTTCTGCTATTGCACAGGCAATAGATGGAAAACACATGCTGCTTTATAATAATCCCGGTCGTATCGGTTATAGTTTAACAGCAGATCTAGTTGTAAAATTAGTCGAAAAACATGAAAATATTGTCGGAATTAAAGATTCAAGCGGCGATATGACACTTACCAGCGAACTAATAAGAAGAACTATAAATACTTCCTTTAAAGTCCTTGGCGGTAAAGATACTTTAATATATGGAACACTTGTACACGGCGGACATGGAGCCGTTGCTACAATGGCAAACATATTTCCAGAATTAGTTTGCAATATTTATCGTTCATATATCAAAGGAAATATTAAGCGCGCTTTAGAGTTTCAGCGCACATTAAATCCTCTCAGACTGATGCTGGATAAAGCAAGTTTTCCTGTCGGAACAAAAGATTATGCAAATTTAAATGGCCAGGATGTTGGACTTCCCTATCGTCCCAGTTTGCCTTCAGATGAATCAATCCTTAACCTTATGAAGGAACAAATGAAAAAAGCCAACTTTTTACACAGGGAAAATTAAATCATGAAAGATTTGTTAAAAGAATTAGAAAAATACGACACACCAAGTATTACGAATGCTATTGCAACTTATCCGCAAAAGCACGACACTTGTTTAGGACAATATCATCCATGGAACGGACATTGGTACACAAATCAGACATTGAAATGTATGTTCCCAAATCTCGGGCCTAAAGCAGGAGTTGTGGTAACCGTAGTTTATGGCATGCCTGACCCTCTTTATGAACGCTTAACCTTTAAAGATTTGTTATTGGCATTGGATAAGATAAAAGATCCCATTGTTTTGGCTGTAAAACAAAATTTCCCTCCTAAAATAAAAAAAAGAAACGGTTTATTGGGAGGAAATATGTTAACAGCTTTTAAATCAATGGGAGTAGTAGGAGTTTTAAGCGATGGACCATCACGGGATGTTGATGAAATACGAGCCCTCAATGTTCAATATATGCTTACAGGTGTAACTGCCGGACATGGTCCTTTTGCAATTGAAGCCATCAATGTTCCCGTTAACATTTGCGGTATGCATGTAATGCCAAAAGATATAATTCATATGGATGAAAACGGTGCCGTAAAATTCTCTTCGGAAATGGTTACATCAATCTTAGATAATGTAAAAAGAATAACCGAAGCGGAAAAAAAACGTCAAAACATGATAAAAAAAACTACGGACGCTCTAATGATTGCGGAAATCCTCAAAGGCGTATATGATTAAACAGGGAAAACAAAAAAATCTTCGGTTCTCAAACGAGGACTGCGAATTAATTCTTTACAAAACTTTTATAGGAGACGGTTATGAAAAACAATCGGTTACGAGATGCCATTCGTTCGGGAGAAAAAACATTAGGCACACGAATGTCTACAACATGGCCTTTTTTAGTTGAATTGGTAGGAAACAGCGGTAATTTTGATTATATCGAATATGTTGCCGAATATTCCCCCTTTACGCAATACGATTTGGAAAACATTGCACGAGCGGCAGAACTTTCCAATATGGGAACAATGATAAAGGTAGACTTTCAAAATGCCGGATATGTTGCACAAAAGGCGGCGGCTTCGGGATTTCAAGCTATTTTGTTTACGGATGTACATACCGCCGATGAAGTTCGGGAAGCCGTTAAAATTATGAAAGGAGATTCCGTCGTTTCAGGCGGCCGCTTCGGATATCCGAACCGAAGATTTATCGGTTACCAGCCCTTCCTTAAACAAATGGATCATTTGGAACGGGTAAACGATATTGTTTTAGCCTTTATGATTGAAAAAAAAGAAGCTATGGACAATATTGAAGAAATCTGTTCCGTAAAAGGTGTGGATATGGTTCAATTCGGACCTTCCGATTTTTCTATGAGCAACGGATACAATGTTGCCGACTTTAAGGAAGAATGCAAGGCTGCAGAGCGTAAAATGATTGAAACCGCACTAAAACACGGAGTGCGGCCGCGCTGTGAAATTTACGGAAAAATTGAGGACGTGCAATATTATCTTGATTTAGGCGTAAAAGATATTTGTTTCGGAGACCAAATAAAGGTGTATAATAATTTTATAAACCAACAAGGGGCGGCAATGAAGGAGTTTTTATCAAAGTAAAAATTATTTTTACTTAAAAAAGGGGCTGACGAACAGCTCAGAGACTTTCGAAACAGCCCCTTCCCTCCTTTATCGAAAAATAAAAATCTGTATACTGTTTTGAGGAAAAAAAATGGAAAAAATTGTTGTATTGGACGGATATACCGAAAATCCGGGAGATTTATCTTGGGACGAATTAGGACAGCTTGGAGATTTAACCGTCTACGACCGAACCCCTGCCGATAAAATAATTGAACGTATCGGCAACGCCGCTTATGTATATACAAACAAAACACCGATTACAAAACAAACGATACATGCATGTCCGCATTTGAAATTCATCGGTGTGCTCGCAACCGGTTATAATGTCATAGATGTTCAGGCAGCTAAAGAAAAGAATATTATAGTTTCAAATATTCCCACTTACGGAACACAAGCCGTTTCGCAATATGTCTTTGCACTCTTACTGGAAATCTGTCACCATGTTGCACATCATTGCACAGCAGTGTATGAAGGGCGCTGGACTTCCAATCCCGATTGGTGTTTTTGGGACTACCCGCTGATTGAACTTGCCGGTAAAACCTTAGGAGTAATCGGTTTCGGCCGTATCGGACAAAGTACGGCAAAAATAGCGCAAGCACTTGGTATGAATGTTATCGCCTATGATGAATATAAAAGCGATGAGGGGCGAAAATTGGCTTCTTATGTTCCTCTTGAAACACTCTATAAGCAGTCCGATGTAATTTCTCTGCATGTTCCGCTGTTCCCGTCGACCGAGGGAATGATAAACCGACACAGCATAGAAAAAATGAAAAACAATGTCATTATCATTAATACATCACGCGGCCCCTTGGTTAAAGAAGATGATATGGCTGAAGCGCTCAACAGCGGTAAGGTTTATTATTATGCAGCCGATGTCGTTTCAAGTGAACCGATTTTAAAAACAAATCCGCTTTTAAAAGCAAAAAATTGTATTATCACACCGCATATCGCTTGGGCACCGAAAGAGTCACGGCAGCGTTTAATGAATATTGCCGTTGATAACTTAAAGCATTTTTTAAAAGGGACTCCGGTCAATATTGTAAATTCTTAATAAAAAAGATAATCTAAGAGAACAGTGCGGCTCGAAATTCAAAATCGAGTATGCACTGAAGTTCAGTTTTTGGAGCAGGATATGAATATAGCATGGATAGGAGCCGGCGTTATGGGCTCTTCAATGGCGCGTCATCTGGCACAGGCGGGACACAAGGTAAAAATATACAACCGCAGCCCGGCAAAATGTGAAGCCTTAAAGCAGTACGGTATAGAACCCGCCGCAACAATAGCCGAATGCGTACAAGGGGCGCAGGCGGTGTTTACGATTGTCGGTTATCCTTCCGATGTCGAACAAGTATATTTGGGAGAAAAAGGCATTTTCCGCCATGCCGGAACGGGAGCTTTTTTAGTCGATATGACCACATCCTCCCCCGTTTTGGCAAAGCGCTTGTACGATACCGCACATTCTGCAGAATTTGCGCATAAAAAATTCCGCGTTGCCGATGCCCCCGTTTCCGGAGGTGACACGGGAGCGCAAAATGCAACCCTTTCGATAATGGTCGGTGCCGATAAAGAAGACTTTGCGGAACTGTTGCCCCTCTTCCAAATTATGGGAAAAACAATTACTCATATAGGACCTGCCGGAAGCGGTCAGCATTGTAAGGCATGCAATCAAATAGCTATAGCCGGGACGATTGCAGGTTGTGCCGAAGCAGCGGCTTATGCATTGCAAAACAACTTGAATGCGGAAATTATTTTACAAGCCATTGCAAAAGGAGCGGCGGGAAGTTGGCAAATGGATTACAATGTGCCCAAAATGCTTCAAAACGATTTTGCACCCGGTTTTTTTATCAAACACTTTATAAAAGATATGAAAATCGGACAAAGCGTTATGAGCGAACAAAACAAAAAATTACCGGTTTTGGATACCGTTTTGAAACTGTACGAAGAACTTGAAAACCGAGGCTTTGCCGAAAGCGGCACACAGCGGATTATAGACTGGTATAAATAGAAAAAAAACGCTATACTTTTTTTATGACTCTGTATCTTGCAACGGGCAACCTGCACAAAAAAAAGGAAATGCAGGAAATTTGCCGCGGCCATACAATTTTAATTCCTTCGGATAAGGGAATCGACTTTAACCCGATTGAAAACGGAAACGGTTTTTTTGAAAACGCCTTGATAAAAGCGCGCGCCCTGTGGGAAATTGTCAAAGAACCGGTACTTGCCGACGATTCGGGCATTTGCGTCGACATTCTCGGCGGCGCACCCGGTATCTATTCGGCACGCTATGCCGGAAGCGCCTTTCCGAAAGGAAGGCCCGACGGAACGAAGATTCCGCAGGAAGAGCAAAACCGTCTGCTTTTACAAGCCGTTGATGAAGCGGTATGCGCAGCCGTGCAAACGGCCGAAAAAACCGCACAGCCGCTTGCAGCGCATAAAGCGCCGCTCTCAGCCGATAAAGCGCGCCGATGCCGCTATGTATGCGCAATGGTGTTATATTTGGGAAAAGAGCGTTTTTATTGCGTTCAGGAAACATTTGAAGGCACCCTGATAGAAAACATCGAACAAAGCCGCGGTCAAGGCGGTTTCGGTTACGACCCTATCGTGTTTTTAAGCGAATACGGAAAAACGGTTGCCGAGCTGTCCGACGAAGAAAAAAACAAAATGTCTCACCGCGGAAAGGCGGCGCGTAAAATACTGCAATTACTATAAGTACCGCAATATTCAAAGCCCGCACGCTTTGCGCACAACTCAAGTGCTTTTTGTGTATAAAAACTTACGTGGGTTGGATCTTCTTTATACCACCAGCTTTTAAAATCGTCAACGTTATCGGGCGCAAAGAGCGTGTGCACTGCAAGAATGCCTCCGGCTTTGCATGCACGCGCAAGGCCTGCAAAGCCCTCGTGCGGGCTTTCAAAATGTTCGGCGACTTCAAGACAAAGCACCGCATCCGCGCCGCCGGGAAAAAACTGTACGCCGGGGGCAAAAAAAGGATCCCAGCCGCGAATCTCGGTATCTTCGGGCAAAAGCCCGCTGCGCGTATAAGAGGCTAAAAGTTCAACTAAGGCGCCGTTTCCGCAGCCGTAATCGAAAACGGTGTGCGGCGGCCGGCCAAGCAGTTTTTTTATGTAAAACAGTGCGGTATCCGCAAAATCGGCTAAAAACGAACGATACCCTTTATCGGCAAGACTGTTATTATGCAAAAGATAGCGTTTTTTTTGCGCTTCCGCAGATATAAAACAATCGGGATGAACAAAAATACCGCCGCAGCCCCTTTTTTTGCCCCCGCTGCACGTATCGGAACTGCATATATCGGCAGGCTGTTCATCGTCATGACAGCGAAAAAACCGGCGGCATCCTTCCTTGCTCCTTTTAAAAGAAAAAATAAGTTCTTGCGCCCCTTTTTTTCCGCAAAAAGGACAGTAAACGGTTTTGTACATATAAAAAGTATATCATTTTTCAAATAAAAACTAAAGTTTTTTATACCGTATGCCGATGAAATATGTGTAGAGAACCATAATTGTAATCCTTCGTTGAAGAAAAACAATTAGGAAGCTCTTGCTGTGTAAAAGCCGTGACTGTAGCCTTGTAATTACTTCATGGCCGTTTACACAA
Source organism: Treponema sp. OMZ 840 (assembly GCF_050937815.1). Taxonomy (NCBI): domain Bacteria; kingdom Pseudomonadati; phylum Spirochaetota; class Spirochaetia; order Treponematales; family Treponemataceae; genus Treponema; species Treponema sp. OMZ 840. The sequence continues at coordinate 52,175 of NZ_JACDIJ010000010.1, read as the reverse complement.
AAAAAAGACAGCAAGGATGCTGTCTTTATATATCTTCATGGAGGAATCTCATGATTATCAATCACAACATGTCGGCAATGTACTCGAACCGTGTCTTGGGTGTTACAAACCTGGCACAGGCTAAAGACATGGAAAAATTGTCTTCCGGTATGAAAATCAACCGTGCCGGTGACGACGCTTCCGGTTTGGCTGTGTCGGAAAAAATGCGCTCACAAATCCGCGGCTTAAACCAAGCTTCACGCAACGCGCAAAACGGTATCAGTTTTATACAGGTAAGCGAAGGCTACCTGCAGGAAACCACCGATATTATGCACCGTATTCGTGAACTTGCAGTACAGTCATCCAACGGTATCTACAGCGACGAAGACCGCATGCAGATTCAAGTTGAAGTTTCTCAGCTTGTAGCCGAAGTAGACCGCATTGCAAGTCATGCCCAGTTTAACGGTATGAACATGCTGACAGGACGTTTTGCCCGCGCTACCGGTGAAAATACCGTTACCGCTTCTATGTGGCTCCATATCGGTGCAAACATGGATCAGCGCATGCAGGTATTTATCGGTACGATGACCGCTATGGCCGTAGGCGTACGCGAAATCGGTTCCGAAAAAGTTATGTCTATTGCAGCTCCGGATGACGCAAACCGCGCTATCGGAACCATTGACGAAGGCTTGAAAAAAATCAACAAACAGCGTGCCGACCTCGGTGCCTACCAAAACAGGCTCGAAATGACAGTCAAGGGAATCGACGTTGCCGCAGAAAACCTGCAGGCTGCCGAATCCACTATCCGCGATACCGATATGGCAAAGCAGATGGTTGACTTCACGAAGAACCGGATTTTGGCGCAAGCCGGTACCGCAATGCTGGCTCAAGCCAACGTTACGACTCAAAACGTCTTGACACTGCTTCAATAGTACTGTATAAGGGCTTGTGGGAACACAGAAGATGTGCTATACTATTAGCGGAGGCTTCTGTGCCCGCAGCTTGAGCGGTTTTTACTTCCATTGTTTTTCGAAAATTCCCCAAGCTGTTATATGAATGCTTTTTTAGAGGCGTGCGTTTTACACCGCGGCAAAAGCCGCAGTGTAAAACAAGAGATCTTTGACAGCACCTTTCAGTGATTACGTAGCGACAGAGACGGTTACAGCTGTATGACACAGCCGTAACGGTTCCTGTTGTACGGGTCTAAAACGAGATAAAGAAGGCGCAAAAGTCTTTATCTTGCCCGAAACGTAAAACAGGCCTTAAAGCATGATGCTTTACAGGTTTATCACATGGAGGGTAACATATGATTATTAATCACAACATGAGTTCAATGTATGCAAACCGTACTCTCGGTATCAATACCGATCAAGTACAGGGCAACATTGAAAAACTCAGTTCCGGTCAGCGGATAAACAGAGCCGGTGACGATGCTTCGGGACTTGCCGTATCCGAAAAGATGCGTATGCAAATCCGCGGTCTTAACCAAGCTCAAAAGAATATCCAAAACGGCGTTTCCTTTATTCAGGCAACCGAAGGTTATTTGCAGGAAACAACGGATATTCTCGGCCGTATCCGCGAACTTTCGATTCAATCGGCAAACGGTATTTACAGCGATGAAGACCGTATGCAAATTCAAGTCGAAGTTTCCCAGCTCATAGATGAAGTAGACCGCATCGCAAGTTCTGCCCAATTCAACGGCATGAATATGCTTACCGGTGCATTTGCAACCGATTCCGTTTCAGGACGGATTATGCAGCTTCATGTAGGAGCAAACGTAGACCAGAACGCACGTGTATACATCGGTACAATGACCGCACAGTCATTAGGATTGGTAGGTACACAAGGCGATGCTTCTGCAAAGCTTTCCATTGCGAGTCCGGAATCGGCCAATATGGCGATTGCAACCTTGGATTCCGCCCTTACTTCTGTAAATAAGCAGCGCGCTGACCTTGGTGCATATCAAAACCGTTTTGAAATGGCTGCAAAAGGTATCGGAATTGCCGCGGAAAACCTGCAAGCTGCCGAATCAATAATCAGAGATACCGATATGGCATCCGAGATTGTTGAGTACACCAAAAATCAGATACTGACACAGTCAAGCGTAGCGATGTTGGCTCAGGCAAATACGCAAGCACAAAACGTATTGCCCTTATTGAGCTAAAAGCACACATGTTCATTAAAGAGAAAACTGGATGTCGTCTTTTTGATGAACGATTAGGAAGTACGGAAGAGGTGCGCCCCTCTTTCGTACTTTTCTTTAAAATCAGATTGCACCCAGCGTTATATATAACGCCGTTTCAAGGAGGAAACGCCATGAGTATAACTACAAATGGAATTGGGAATAATCCGGCTATGGACAGCCGCACGGCATATGATTATGCAGCCGCAGTACGAGGTGTGCAAACAACCATAACTAATGCGGAAGCCGGAGTTAATAAACCGCCCGTGAAAAAAACGGAACCGAAGCCTGTCCAAAATTTTTCGGCAAAAGAATTGCGCTATAATATGAATGAACAGCTGGATCAGGTTGTCGTTACCGTTGTGGACCCGTCTACCGATAAAATCATTAAGGAGATTCCGTCCGCAGAAGTGCAGGAAATGAAAATTCGCGTTAAAAATGCAATAGGCAGTTTTATTGACGAAACGCGCTGATAACGCGGACAATAGACTACACAGTGCATGGCCGATATAAGTATACCCGGTGTAACCGATAAATATAAAACAAACGATCTCATTAAAAACCTTATGGAAACCGAACGAGTTCCCTTAAAACAGGAACAAAATCGGCTCGAGTCATATAAAACCGAACAAAATGCATGGCGCAACGTCAACGCTCATATGCGCTCTTTGCGCGAAACGGTCAGGTCCCTCTATTCTTTCGATAATCCCTTTAATTCCAAATTGGCATCGTCTACGGACGAATACGCAGTAACTGCCGAGCCGAAACGGGATGCCGCTTTGGAATCATTTAAAATTGAAGTTCTTGAAACGGCAAAAGCTGACCGTTTTTTATCGGCCGAATTGGACAGTAAAATGCAGGTACCTGCCGGCACATACGAATACACGGTAAACGAAAAAACGATAAGTTTTAACTGGAAGGGCGGAAAATTATCGGATTTTGCCGCCGCATTAAACAGACGCTCCGCAAATACCGTAAAAGCGTCTCTTATCGGCATTACCAAAAATACGCAGGCTCTTTTAATCGAGTCTTTGATTACGGGAAGCGAAAACCGCTTGGTGTTTTCAAAGGCGGCAAAGGATTTTGCCCTGCAAACGGGCATGATCGGTAAAGCACCGGCTGCAGCGCACAATTCGTTTACGATAAAACGCACTGAAATTCAAAATGCGGGTACCTTAAACTCAAAAACCGTACAATTTGCCCCGGATGCCCTTACCCTCCCCCCCCGCTCCGGCTTTGAAAGTGCAATTTCTTCCAAAATAGCGGCGGAAAAAGGCAACAGCATACGATTTACCGTCCGTGCAGTCGATTTGCCTGCCGAAGAGATTTTACCCGACGGCCCCGACCTTCCGGGACCGGGCATCGTTCAATTTAAAGACATTACGCTTTCAAATGAAAATTTGGATACAAAACTGCCCGAAAAAACCGAAGTCCTTCCCGCCGAACCGATTGAAGATTATACAGCGGTTTTTATAAAAACAAAAGCCGGAGGCGAAATCCCTTTAACTGCGCTTAAACAAAACGGAGAAAATACCGCATATGCCGTTAATATATCGGATTACCCCGATATACAATCGCTTGTCATAAAAAACAACAATACGCATAAAAAAATCATTATGAGCACTCCGCAAACCGTCAACAATTCCGCTGCGGGAGGATATATTCCCCTTAATCCGGCGGAAACCGCTTCGGATGCAAAAATCAAATATCAGGGAATAACCATTAGCCGGCCTACAAATGAAATAGAAGATGTCGTCCCCAATGTAAAACTCAATATACATGCAAAAACGGAAAAACCGGCTACAATCACTATAGCGCCAGATACAGAAGCGGCAAAAGAATCGTTGATAACATTCGTAGGAAAATACAACCGTCTTGTCGCTGAAATGAATATTTTAACCCAAACAAAACCCGAAATAATTACCGAACTGGAATATTTGAGTACCGAAGAGGCAAAAGAGGCGGAAGAACGCTTGGGAATGCTGCAAACCGAATTTACCCTTATAAACGGGAAACGTTCTTTACAAACGATTATGGCAAACCGTCATCCGTCTACCGACGATGCCGAAATCACTATGCTGTCGCAAATCGGTATTTCTTCAAGCGCAACAACAGGCGGCTTTGCAGGTATTGCTCCGAGCAGATTGCGCGGCTATTTGGAAATAGATGAAAAAAAATTGGATGCCGCTTTACAAAGCAATATGCAGGATATAAAAAACCTGTTCGGTTACGACAGCGACGGCGACTTGCTTGTCGATTCCGGTATCGCCTTTTTATTGGACAAAGATTTGCAATCGTTTACGCAAATCGGCGGCATCATCGCTTCAAAAACATCGCTGTTAAATACCCGCATAGGTTCTTCGGAACGAAATATCGAAAGTCTTGAAAAAAAATTAAAACAAAAGGAACAGGATTTAAAAAGGAAATACGGGCAAATGGAGGCCGTTTTAAACAGTTTGGAAAAACAATCCGATTCTATAACAAACTTTACCGACAGTCAAAACAGTTCAAGATAGAGAGGGTACATATGAATATATACATCAATTCTGTAAAAGCGGACTTTATACTCGAAGATGAAAAAACACTCGGAGATGTTTTAAAAGCGTTTCAAATCGAATGTGAAAAAAACGAGGCAACTATCGTATCCGTAGAAGTAGACGGTTTTGCACTAAAAGCCGAGCAAATGGATTCTATTTTTGATCGGGCGATTACGAATATACAAAGCATTAAAATTGAAACAATTACTCAAAGCGATATTATGCGCGCCCTGCAGGATACGGGATCAAAGATTTCGGTTTTGAGCAACGAACTGGAACAACTTTCCGTTTTACTGCAAAGCGGAAAAGATGCGAAAGTGTCGGTTATATTAACATCCTTTGCCGATTTGTTCGATATACTGTGCCGCACGGTCAGCTTGTGCAGCTTATTTCCGCACTACTTTGACCGCTTTTTAATAGACGGACAATCTCCCCTTGTTTTTTTACGGGATTTTTCTCCCGTTTTATCCGATTTTGAAAAATCTCTTTCCGATGCGGATACCGTACTCACCGGTGATTTAGCCGAATACGAAATAGTACCTCGTCTGCGTTCTTTTGTAGCGGCCGTTCAATCTTTCGGAGAAAACCGATGTTGATACTGCAAGCAGGCAGTGCAATAGCCGTACGCCAAAACACAAAGCTTATTCCCATTGCCGTTTTGATTCTTGCCGTTATTATGCTTTTTATCATATTAAAATATACGGTAAAAGCTTTTAACGCCTTTTTACGCAATTCCGCAGCAAAAAAACCGAAAAAAGTATTGGATGTGAATCTTTTAAAAGCAACCGGGAAAAAACTCGGCTTGTCAAAAGAAGAAATCGCTTTTTTAATCACTTTATGCAAAAACTATAATATAACGGCTTTGCCTCTTATATCTTCTACCGAGCAATGTATTGCCGGTCCTTTAAAAACAATTTACCGAAATATATGCGCCGAAGAACAACGAGCGGCGCATACGGCCGAAACGGAAGCTAAAAAGTTATTGCTTTTTACGATAATTCATAAAATCGAAAACGGTAAGCGGAATTTAACAATGATAACAAACAGTATTGCGTTTTCGGCAGGGCTTGCAACAACATATACCGATGAAAAAGGTGAAAACTATCCGGTCGCGATTATTGAAAACAACGATACGGAAATGATTATATCAATCGCACAAAAAAAAGACGGCACAAAAATAAAACCGCTTCCCTTATCCAAAATTCTTTTGACCATTCAGTTAAAAAACGGCATAGCATATAAAATTTCCCCCCGTATAATACGCTACCAACGGCGCAAAGACTTTGAAGAAATGGTTGTAACGCATACAAAAAACATTATACCCATGCTTCAGCGCAGATTTAAACGTGTTTCGATTTCGCAGCGTTGTACATTCCGTTCCTTAAAGATTCTTGAAAGCGAAGGGAAAAAACAATATTATCCGCAGGGGCAAGCATATCCGGGTATGATTAACGATATTTCAGCCGGCGGCTGTAAAATGCGGACAATGGTACCGGCCCAAGACGGACAATATATTCAAATTACGATAGACCTTATCGGCAAACAGATAGACAGTATAATAGGTATTGTGGTAAAATCAAAAAAAGACGTAGATATGAAAACAACCGTTTTGCATATGCGCTTTATTCGAATGTCAAAAAAAGCACGAAATACTATTTTTTCGTTAGTGTATAATTACGACGAAATCGTATAAGTGTGTTTGCTGTTTCAGCGATCGGAGTACAACCTATGGAAGTATTGGAATTAAAGATTTTACACAAAGAGGCCGGCTATATTTATTACCGTATTTCGTACGAAGCACAAGCCGTTTTATCTTTTTTAAACAGAACCAAAGAGCTTCCTATAGATTTTACAATAGAAACGAGTGCAAGCGGAGCGAAGGATATAGAGTTAAAATTAAAAGATGATGTGGATTATCCTCTTTTGCCCGTTATACGGGCAATAAAAGAAAAAATACTGGAAATGGATAAAAAAGGATTACTGCCCTGTTAACCGTATATACAAAATCAGCCGACGAAACAATTTTGTTGGGCGAAAAAATAGGTTTATTTTTACAAAGGGGCGATGTTATAGCCCTTCAAGGCACTTTGGCTGCGGGAAAAACCACTATTACAAAGGGTATCGCCCGTTCGCTCGGTGTAACGGAAGAAATTACCAGCCCGACTTTTACTCTTATCAGCGTATATGAGGGCAACCTACCGCTGTACCATATGGATGTATACCGGCTTGCAGGAATTGAGGATTTTTCGGATTTAGGTCCGGAAGAAATGTTGTACGGCGACGGTGTTTGTATTATCGAATGGAGTGAAAAGGTTATGAGCGAATTGCCTAAAAATTCCATCATTATAACGCTTAGCGCCGAAAACGAAAAACGTACCATTACAATTGAAAATTGGCCATACGGAGATTTACAATAATGAAAGCTCTTGCAATAGACAGCAGTACATCAGCCCTCTGCTTTGCAGCATGTAACGGCGAAAAAAAAGCTCTTTTAAGCCTTGATATAGGAATGCGGCAATCGGAAAAGCTTTTAGACGGTGTAGAATGTGTGTTATCCCATTGCGATCTAAAATCCGAAAATCTTGACTATACGGCATTGTGCAGCGGACCGGGCACTTTTACCGGTTTGCGCCTCGCTTTTTCGGCACTCAAAGCCCTTAGCTTTGCACAAAATATTCCCGTATATGCGTTTTCCACCCTCGATATACTTGCCTACCCGTACCGCCAATGGCAGGGCGCCCTTATACCCGCCCTTGATGCAAAAAAGCACAGCTTTTATGCCGCAATATATCGAAACGGAATTTTAAATGACGGACCGTTTGACGCAAGTACCGAAACGATTCTTGCACATACGGATCCGGAAGAAAATCTTCTTATAGTAGGAGCCGATGCGGCATATTTTGCCGAACAGGCACGGTCAATACGCCCTGCCCAAAATATCGTTACCTTTTTGCCCGTAAGCGGCGAAAACGGCATATCCGATGTAAAGGAAGTTCATGCGGTTTTTACACTGTTGGATCTGGCAGCTAAAAAATTCCGTGCACATGAAAAACCCATCGAAGAATACGAGGGGCCGTTTTATATGAGAAAAAGCGAAGCGGAAATGTCACTGGTCGAGCAAACCGGAAAGAACGCTTAAATCGCTTTGAGCGGAAACCGCACTTGCAGCCGCCGCTTTATTTTCATCCTGTATGGCTTGAAACACTTCTTCGCGAAACACTTTTACATGTTTGGGCGCTTCCACTCCTATTTTTACCTGATCTCCGCGGACTTCAATAATCGTCAAAGTAATGTCGCTGCCGATTTTGATTTTTTCGTTTATTTTACGAGATAATATCAGCATGACGAGCTCCGTGAATTTGCGGAGGATAAATCATGCTTAGTCAGCCAACGCGGATCCTGTAAAACAATTTGTTTGCCCGTTTTGTTGTTTTTATTAATTATCAAGGGTCCCTGCAAATTCGCGGTAATATGCGTTTTTTTATCCTTTGCCAAGGTTACAATCGTAATAACCAGCACGTCGGATGCATCTTTTACACCGATATCTTTTACACTTTCATCATCGACATCCAGTTCATAATCGGGGAAAAACATAAAAGGGTCTACAACCAAAAAAGCGAGTTTTTTTTCATGTACCGCTTGAAGCCACATAAACGGACGATACTCCGATTCGGAAAGTTTAAATTCCGTATATTCTTCAAAGCCGTATAAACCTTTAGGAAAATGTAAAACGGATGTATTATCTGAAAAAGAAAAATCCGCTGTTTTAAAGTCGCTGCTCATGAGTTATCCTATTTTATATAGTTAAGTAAAGTACTGTTGTACAATTTTGCCGCAGTACTCAGGGTGGCTTGTTTTACATAATCGAGCATTTTCATATCGGTGATTCCCTTTGTAATGTCCAAATCGCCTTCGCGCGCAATCATAGCGGTTGTATTCAAATTATTTGTTTGCGAGCGGGAAACCGCAACTTGCGCCCGTTCATACTGTGCGCCGATTTCGGCTATACGCCTATTTAAATTCCCTAAGCCGCTGTCCAAACCGCCCAGAACCTTACCGCCTATGGATTCCTGATCGCCGCGCAGCAATGCATCCCGAAAAGCGATAACAGTGTCGAAAAGAGAACCTCCCGTTACTTGCACCGAGGCTCCGAGATTATAGGGCGGGCGCTGGCTTGCATCCTTTATAAGTCCCAAATCGAACAAAGCGCTTCCTTTTTTATCCTGAAGCCATAACTGCCGGGCATCCGTTGTTTTCAAGTTTAAGCCGTTTGTTACCGGATCCAAATGCGCTTTTACAGCAACACCGGCATTGTTTATCTTTGAAATTATCGAATATACGTTATCGCCGGCTTTTAGCTGTATGTCTTTACCGTCGATGCTGATAATACTGTCGGAGCGTACTTGATATGCAGTTGCATCCCGTTCGGCAAAAAGGGTTTGTTCTTCCGCCCAAAAAATACTGTTTCCCGTGCGGTTCAGATTCATGTATGCACGTTCGTCCACTTCTATATCGTTATGTTGAACGGAACCGTTATAACGAACGTCCGTAATAAGAGCGTCACCGGAACCCGGTACGGAACCGAATTCGATTTCAAAGGCCGTATTTTTTGTACGAGTGCCGGCAAAAAGAGCCGTCCCGTCCGGACCGACTGCATTTGCCGATGTGACCAATTCTTTTAAAAGTTCGTCAACTTCCGCTGCCATATTTTTTAAATCGTCTTTTGTATATACACCGTTGGCACCGGTGACGGCAAGTTCTCTTACACGCTGCATAACATCCAAAGAATGCTTTATATATCCTTCGGAAACCGAATATTGGTCGGTAAGGGTTTTTGCGTTTTTTTCAAACTGTTCGACACGGGAAAGGTAGGATTGGTATCGCACAAGATGTCCTGCCGCCAAAGGATCGTCGCGTAAATCCTGAATACGCCGCTGGCTTCCCATTTGGTTGTTCATTTTGTTAGCCTTCGATTCCTGTATACGAAGATTGTACTGTACGTCGTTATTCGCTAAAGAAGTGCTTACTCTTCTCATCTTTTGCTCCTATTAAACACCTAAACGGTTTATAACCGTATCCAAAAGTTCATCCACAACACTGACGAATTTTGCGGCTGCATTGTAGCCGTGCTGGAATTTAATTATATCGGCCAATTCTTCATCGATATTGACGCCGGAAATCGAATCGCGTAAATCGCGTAAATCCGCCATAATTTTATTTTGACTCAACAAATTTGTTTGCGCTTGTTCGCCTTTTAAGCCTACATCGGTAACGCTTTCGGCAAAATAATCGTCAAAGGTACGCGAACGGCCGATCATAACCGGATTGTTCCGCAAAGCCGCGATTTCCACAGCAGAAGAACCGTCGCCCGCTTCTACAACTCCGTTATGTCCCGGCTTTCCCGCGGCGACCGACAAGATATCGTTTTTTACCGCCTTGTTGACATGCATATAACCTGACGGATTTAAAACGGGTGCTACCGCATAGCGGGCCGTGTTGACGGCATTTACGCCGATATCCGCAGAACCTTCACGTACTGCGGCGGCAAGAAAATTCACCGCATCGGCTTGGTTAAAATCGTATGCGTTTTCAGGTCCGCTGCCGGCTAAAAGACCTGCATAACCGGTTAAAAAAAAGCCCGAATCTTCTATATGACGGATAACAAAATCCGGATTATCGGGCGAAGATGCCGTCGTTGCCTTTAAAACAAGGCGGTTTGTCCGGTCAAGGTAGGCCTTTACTTCACCGTTTGAATCGTTTATGCGGTTTATAAGCGTTTCGACGGTATCTGTAGCATAATAAGGAATTTCGACATTTCCCGAAGTGCCCGACAGGGTAATAACGCCGGCAAGTCCCGTTTGTTCTTGGGGATGCAGTTCGTTTGAACCGCTGATACGAAATAAATAAGTCGAATCTTCAATGCCGTCACCGTCGCGGTCATAATTACCCAGTACATTCGCAACAAAAGGCTCTTCTACAAAAAAATCAAGGCCGGTAACGTTATTTGCTCCGACGGAATTACGGTGAATATCATTTACAAGATCCGTAAAATTCATGGCTACCGTATTTAAGTTTTGTATTTCAGTACGGATATCGACATCACGCAATTCAATAAGCGCCCCCAAACTGCCCCCGGCAAAAAAAGCGTCGTTTTGCGTATCTGCCCATACAACTTTTGTATATCCGTTATTATCCGTAAGCGGTACAACTTCATAGCCGCGGGCTTTACCGCCTTGTACTAAAATATGACCGTCGATATGTACCATAAATTCATCGGGGTCGCGGCGGTCGGTAGTAATGTTTATAAGCTTGGACAGTTTTTCCACCATTAAATCGCGGCGGTCATATAAATCGTTCGGGTTGTCGCCCATAGCTTCCGAACGGATTATTTCTTTATTCAGTTCGGCAATTTGCAACGCATAATCGTTTACTTGCCTGACGGTTGCTTCAATATCGCCGTTTAACATAGTTCCGACACCCTGTAAGCCGATAAAACGTTGGCGGACGGAGTTTACCAGCGACTCTCCCCTGCTTACGACAGCTTGGCGTGCCGCAGCGGATTCCGGATATATTGAAAGTTCCTGCCATGCTTCCCAAAATTTATCCATTGTAGTACGGATTGAAATATCGGCCGGTTCGTTATACAGTTTTTCAAGCATACTGTAATACTTATCGCGCGTTTCCCAATACGATTCCAGATTTGCCTGTGCGGTTATGCGGATATCTAAAAGCTCATCCCGTATGCGGGTTATACTTTGAACGTCAATACCCTGACCTACTTGTCCCGGCCGTTCTTCACGAGTTAAATCCGGTCGATACAAGGGATCAAAAGCGCGTAAATTAACTCTTTGACGGGAATAACCTTCGTTATCCGCATTGGAAATATTATGTCCGGCAGTCATGATGGACTGGTTTTGTGCCATTAGACTGCGTTTACCGATTTCTATACCTGCAAAACTTGAAGCCATACAATAACTCCTTTTGTTAAATTACGGTATTTACAACCACCGATTCGGGCTGTGTCTTTACAACCGTTCCCGCCGGCGAGTACAGGGTATTTCTGCGTTGCGGTAATACCGTTTCAAAAACGCCTTGTAAAAAACCCTGCGTAATTCGTATGTATTCGTTTAAAACATCATTTTCTATTTTTGAAACCGCCAATTTTTGGCGTACTTGATGGAATACTTCCATAATAGGACGTTTAAAAACCGAAGACACCGCGCGGGTTACCGCATAAATATCATCCGGATCTTTGGGGCATAACAGCGCAAAAACAGCCGTGCGGTCGTTTTCCAAAGCGGAAAAACGTTCGGAAAGCATATTAACGGTGCTCACCGCCCGTTCAACCTGTTCCCAATTTTTGGCCATTACACCGGCATGCAATATTTGCTGCTGTGAAATAATATCTGCAAGCACTTCATTTTGATTAAGCAAGGTTTGGTATAAACGTTGTGTCATACTTTGCGCTTCTTCTTTCATAGGGACTACACCTCATTTAAATATCGGCGTTAGAAAAAAAAGGATTAGCGTTAAAATTGAATTTTGATGAATTCGAAGCTTTAGGATTTGTCTTTTTTCAGTCCGTGATACAGTTTTTGTGCATTTTGCGCGGCACAATCCATTCCGAAAATAACCGCTTTTTTCAGGTCGCCTTCATCAAGTAAACTGAGCGTAAGACCTGCGGTCAATGCATCTCCGCAGCCGATTGTGTTGACAACGGGAACATCTATATTCGGCATTTCATAAAAGGAATGTCCGTCATATACCCACAGCGGAAATTTCCCTCTGCTTATTATGCTTTTTGTTCCGTAACGTGCATACAGGTTTTCGGTAAGAGCGCATACTTTATCCCGTAAACCTTCGGTATCCTGATTTTCCAAAACACGACAGCCGTTTTCAAACGTAAACATAAATTCCGACAAATTGGGTTTTATAATATCGGGTTTAAATGGAAGAGAATCGATAAGATCTGTACCGCAAATGTCTAAAACTACCAATTTTCCCGCATTTTTCGCTTCTTTAACCATTTTCGGGTACAAATCATCCGCATAACCGGCTGTTTTTGTTCCGGTTATCACAACGGCGTCGAATTTATTAAGTAATGAAATATATAAGTCAAAAGCTTGTTTACTTGCATGAATATCAACAGGCAAGGACTCTTCAACCAGCTTTGTACTTGTTCTTTTTCGATTATGTATAATATTGATACAAGAACGGATAGGGCTGTCAACAATAAAATATTCGAGTTTTATCGATTCTTGTCCGCATAATTGCAAAAATTCATCGGTCCGGCTTCCTCCCAAATGGGTAAATGCGGCAGCTTCAAAACCGTGCCGCTTTATTTCGCGGGCGACGTTTATACCTTTTCCTGCCGGCAAAAGAAAATAGTCGGCCGTACGATTTACTTCATTTTCATAAAAAGAATCGAACACCAGTGTTTTTTCAAATGTCGGGTTAAGACAAACCGTTAAAATCGATTTTGCATGTTTCATATACTATCCGTTACTGGCCGTATTTTAACCTTTGATTACAAGCTTTACTTACAAGCCTATAATCAAAGGTTTTCGGGTTTAGCCGGCTTTGTTTGCGCTGCCCATTACATCGATTTTTTCTTCAACAATTGAAGCACATTTAGCGATAACAAGTTTGGAAACGGAGCGCGGATCATCTCCGGGTTGGGCATACCCTTGTTTTGAAACATCAAAAACCCCGTGAACCTTCAATTCGGTTCCTATGTTTATTTTTCTTACCCCGCCGGCAATCGCTTTACGAAAATCGTCGTCGGGAACGCCCGTACCGCCGTGAAGAACAAGCGGCATATGGGGCAATAATTCATGTATTTTTTCTATACGGGGAAAATCGAGTTTGGGTTCGCTTTTATAAAAACCGTGAACCGTACCGACGGCAACGGCAAGCGCATCTACTCCGGTATCGTTTACAAAACGCAGCGCGTCTTCAGGAACGGTAAAAAGCGCTTCGCGTTCCGAAACGACAATGTCGTCTTCTTTTCCGCCGACATGACCGAGTTCGGCCTCTACGGATACTCCGTATTTTGAAGCGTATTCAACCACACGTGCCGTCAGTTCGACATTTTCTTCGTAGCTAAGCTTTGAAGCATCAATCATTACGGAAGTAAAACCGTTGTCAACGGCTCTGCAAATCATATCGTAGTCGGTACAATGGTCAAGGTGCAGAATCATATCGATGCCGAAATCCGATGCAACACCTTCGCACATGCGTACGGTCGTATGTTCGCCCATAATTTTCATTGCGCCGACCGAAGCCATTGCAATGACGGGGCTTTTTTTATTCGCCGCCCCCTGTGCAATACCGATCAGATTATCTAAAGTGAAAAAGTTAAATGCCGGTACCGCATACCGTCCTTTTTCAGCTTTACTCATTTCATACTTCATTGTTACCAATGCCATAGTTGTACCTCCAATACATTAGTGTATAAATTTATTTTACCGTTTATTTTTTTAAGCTTGCTCCATATCGCGTATCTTTTGTAATATTCTTTGCATATTGGTATTCATGTCGCCTACATCAAGATACAAAACAAGTTCTTCATTCCACAGCGGTTTTTCGGCCCGATACTGTGTCGCAAACAATGTTTTGTCTTGCATCAGATCCGAATCTCTTTCGGAAGAGCGTTTTAAAATTCTGTCATAGTGAATATCCGCAGGCGGAGCCATATAACAAAGCAATAATCTAAAAGCGTTCTTTGTTTTTTTGCCTAATTCTTCGGGAAAAGAAGCGTTAAGTATTTCTTTCGAAAGAGGGGCCGATAATACGACATTACATCCCAAGTCGATATTTTCAAAAACAGCGTTCCACAGTGTTTTGTAACTTGCCGAACGCCACGTTTGATAAAAATGATTTCTACCCTCGCTTCCTATGCCGTATTTTTCTTCAATGGTCTTTAAAAACGGCTGAATCAAGGTATCATAATCAAAATAAGGAAAATGCAGTTGTTTGGATAAGGCTCGTGCAAGAGTCGTTTTACCGGTTCCCGCTTTACCCGCCAATATAATCATCAAAGGCTTCATTTTTTTACTTCCTCTACTGTAAGCTTGTCGTAAAAAGAACGACAGTCTTCGGGAAGACACATTTGGGTGCCCTCACGAATCAGGGTAGCATGAGCCATCGCACAACCTAAACGCAACATTTCAGATGTGTGTGCATTTTTTTTATATGCAGCACAAATGCCGGCAACAACGGAATCGCCGGCTCCTTGTGTACATCGAAGGGGAATGTCCAAGGAGCGGCATACAAAGGCGCTTTCTTTATCGACAAGCATCGCACCGTCTTTACCGAGTGTAATGCAGATATATTGTACGTATCCGGAATGTATCAATTCGTGAGATTTTTGTATAATACTTTTTTCAGAGTCGTCCGAAGGGGAAAAGGCTGTCATAAATTCATATTTATTGGGTTTGATAAGCAAGGGGTGTGCCTGCAATCCTTTAAGTAAACATTCACCTTCGGCATCAAGGATGCAGGGAATATTTTTTTTATGAGCTTGCTCAATAAGTATTTTATAAAAACCCGTATCCACCCCTTTCGGCAAACTGCCGGATAAAACCGTAAGCGATAAATTGTCGATAAAATCGGAAAAAAACGTCAAAAATTGTTTTTGATACGTTTCGGCAACAAATTTACCCGATTGATTTACTTCGGTAGTTATATTGCTGTCGGTATCCCATATTTTGATGTTTTCCCTGACGGTTCCCGGCACTTCTATACCTTCATAGGTAATACCCCTATCCTTCAGCGCTTTAAGGAAAAACTCTTTGTCATCCGCATATATAAAGCCGCATGTTTTAGTATCTATGCCGTTTTGCAATAAGGCTGCCGATACGTTTATCCCTTTGCCGGAAACATCTTTGCGCTCCGTAATAACACGGTTCATACCGCCGTATGTAAATTTATTGATTTCGAGTGTAACATCAATACACGGGTTTAAGGTTAAAGTACCAATCATAATTAATCCTATTTTAAATAATCAATAACATTATGAGCCGTTTGAACATCCGTTACCAATGTATGCACTAATCCCGTGCGCAATGCACCGATAATACTTTCAACCTTAGGAAAACCGCAGGCAACCGCAATAACCCAAGGTATTTGTTCTATGGTTTCCTTGGGAATAAGAATTTCTCCGCTGCTGACACCGTACAGATTGCCGTCAATATCATAAAAGTTGTGTAAAATATCTCCGACAAGATTTTTTGTATTAATCTTTTTGAATACGGAATCCGAAAACATTTCCGCCCGCTGTGAAGGAAAACGGCTGGTTGCACAACCGAGGCCGCAAATAAGAACATGCAATCTGTGCCATTCCTCCGTATCGTGCGAGTCGCAATTATCGTGCAGCGCCAATTTTTGGTTTATAAGCAATTTGTCTATAAAAGCTTTATCGGTTTTTCCTCCCCAATGTGCAGCAAGGTTTTCCACAAGCCGCACCGTATCAAAATAAGGATTTTCGCCTTTTTCAGGCAGCAAACATACCGGATAATATATCCAATTGCTTTTTTTACCGCCTTCGTTTTTGAGCAAACTCAAATCATACATTGTTTTGCCCCAGCCGATGCCTATATGGGAAATATTATTCGGAAAAGTTTCTAAAATGTGCGAAGCGGCTTTTTTTACAACCCACTTCAAAGACTTATCGGAATTATTACTTCCTTGCACCAGCACCAGCTGTTTTATACCGAAGATATTTTTAAATAAGCCGTTCAAACTGTCCGTTTCATTTTT
Organism: Treponema sp. OMZ 840; assembly: GCF_050937815.1. Classification (NCBI taxonomy): domain Bacteria; kingdom Pseudomonadati; phylum Spirochaetota; class Spirochaetia; order Treponematales; family Treponemataceae; genus Treponema; species Treponema sp. OMZ 840. The sequence continues at coordinate 35,717 of NZ_JACDIJ010000010.1, read as the reverse complement.
ATTAACCGGCAAATTAACGGAGATGGTTACAATACCTCGGCGCTGAGCTTCTTTAAGATAGTTACCGATTTGTACATGAGAAACACCGTATGCTTGCGCTATTGTATTTTGCGTTTTATGGCGGATATAATAGTCTATGGCAACCTCAAGAAGCTTATCGTCCGAAATCATTCTTTTACACTTCCTGCAATTTTATTAATAAAAAAGTCCTGCGCTAAATTAAATAAAATCAATGCGGGAACGGCAATAATAACACTGGTTGCCATAAGAGCTCCCCAATCGGTCATTTCATCGCCGCGAAATGTCGTAAGTCCTACCGTTAAGGTAAAGCGCGATCGGCTTGTTATAAAAGATGACGCTATTAAAAATTCCTGCCATACTTGAATAAAGGTATACACGCTTGTCGCAACAACACCGGGAGTGACCAAAGGGAAAAAAACATGCCATAAAACTTGGAATGTATTGCAGCCGTCTAAAGTTGCGGCATCTTCAAGCGCTTTCGGAACATCACGGTAATAACTCGATTGCAAAATGATTGAAACGGGCAGCTGCAAAGCGACATAGGGAATAACGAGTGACGGAAGCGTATTGTACAGATGAAATTTATTACAAAGCATAAAAAGAGGAACCAACAATACTACAACCGGAAACATTTGGGTTGTCCCTAAAAACCTGCGTATTAAAGCATTACCTTTAAATTCCAAACGGGTTAAGGCAAAGGCGGCCGAACTTGCAAAAAGTGTGGTAAACACTACTGTTGCCAAGGTTACCCGTAAACTGTTAAGAAAATAACTGTTGACATTATACTGAGTAAAAGAGCGAATATAATTATCGAAATCAAAATATTTCGGAAACAATCGCGGCGGTAATTCGTAAATCGCAAGCGTTTCTTTAAAAGAAGTTACTAAAATCCAATAAAAAGGAAACAATACGATTATAAAGACAATAGCGGCCAACATATAAATAAGCATATTTGAAAGTTCCGAACGCCGTTTAACATGCTTCATTTTTTATCTCCAAAAATCTTTTTTAATACATTTGCAAAACCGATAACACAGAGCATTATACAAAACATATATACGCTCATTGTTGCCGCATTACTCAAAGAAAAATAAAAAAACGCTTCTCTTTGAATTAACAAAGACATGGTTGTAGTTAATTCCGCCGGCCCTCCGTTGGTCATAACTTTCATAATATCATAAGCATTGAATGTCCAAATAAAGCATAAAAAAATACAGGCAAGTAAAATATCCTGAATAAAAGGAAACAGTACGTAACGAAACAGCACCAAGCCCTGTGCACCTTCAAGATGCGCCGCATCCATTTGGTCGTTGGGGATTGTGCACAATTTTGCATAAATCATCAATGTAAAAAAGGGGAAAGCCCGCCAAATATTCGCCATAATCGCACCGGCCATCGAAAGCGGCCCGGTACTGAAAAAAGAAAAATTCGAGCTTACAATGCCCAGCGCTTTTAAAGACCAGGTTATTATTCCCGCATCTTCGTTAAGCATGAGTGACCAAATATAGCCGGTAACGACTGAAGGAAGAATCCATGGTATTAAAATAAAGGATTTTAAAAGAGCGCTGCCTTTAAAATCCGAAAACATAAGAAATGCCGAACCTACTCCTATAAAGATTGCAAAAAATAAGTTAACGGCAGTCCAAATTCCCGTGCGTCCGACGGCATTCCACAAACGTTTCTCATGGAACATTTCAATATAATTTTTTAATCCGACAAAGGGGCGTTCCAAAGAACTCAAATTATAATCAAAAAAGCTGAGAAATACATTTTTGACCATCGGATATAGCATAAATACCACTATCATCGTTATTGCCGGCGCAATAAGTATATAGGGTATAACTTTTTGTAATTTATTTTGTTTCATATATTACATTCCTAAGCCGGACGACCCCGTTTTTTGCAAAACAGGGGCATCCGTCAGTTAAAATCAGTTGATTGTATTCAATACAGCCTGAACATCCGCTTGACCTTTTTTGCAAGCTTCTTCAGGTGTAATAAGACCCATCATACATTCGCTGTATGTTCTGTTCCATGTTTCAAAAACCTTCGGCAATACGGAGGTTAACGGGCAGGGGTATTCGGCCTTGGGCAATTGTTCTCTGAACATATTGTAGTCGGCTTTGTTAAAAGGAGGATAGTCAAAGGCTCTTGAATCGGCAGGCAAACCGCGTGCGAATTTTCCCTGCATTTCAGGCTGTAATGCATAGCTTAAAAATGCCCATGCGCCTTTGGGGTTTTTAGCCTTTGAACCGATACCCCACATATAGCCGCCCATAGCGGAAGAACGGTATCCTGTAGGACCTACCGGCATAACGGAAAAATCCAAATCTTCTCTGTTTTGGAACTTAGGTATAACACTGGCAATTTGCGAAGGAGTCCACCACATCATGGCAACTTTTCCCTGAGCAAACATACTGCGTGCAACAGTGTTGTCCAAGTTGGCGTCTTTCGGCATACATGCATACATTTGCTGTGCCCAATGCATATAATCGACCGCTTCGGGCGTATCCAAACGGGCAACATATTTACCGTCGGTACCCTGTTCATACACATGGATTCCCCAGTTTAACATAAAACCGCCCAAATCGTACACACAAAAGGTGGTACGGTTTAAACCGCCGGCCATAGCATAATATCCTTTTGCATACGCCGCTTTTGCGATTTTAAGCATATCATCCGTCGTTTTCGGGGGAGTCATGCCGAGTTCTTTTAATATTTTGGTATTATAGGCAAGAATGCGGCAATCGGGGTCAAAAGGAATTCCGTATGTTTTTCCTTTGAATTTACTTGCTTTAACGGCTTTATCGGAATAGTATGAAAAATCGATTTTTCCGTCAGCCAGATATGCATCAAGCGGCGCAACAACACCGCCGTGAACAAACTGAGAAAGCGATGAGTGGTTAATCATAATAACGTCATAGCCGTTTCCGGTCGAATGCGAAAGTAAGATTTGCTTATCAAGACTGTCATAATCAATTTTATCGATTTCCAAGTCATATTGGGGGTATTTTGCTTCAAAATCCGCTTCAATATTGTTGGGGCCGATTTTTTGATCGAAGGTTGAAGACCATACCAAAACACGAATAACACTTTTTTTTGAAGGATCGCCGGCGCTGTCCTTTGAGCCGGCCGCAAAGACCATAAGTGCAGCAAAAAAAGAAATTATTCCCGTTAATACCGCTTTTCTTTTCATAAGAGACTCCTTAGGTTTACAAAAATTTACATTTTTAAGAAAATTTCCTTACTTTTGTAACTATTTATGGATTTTATCATCCTTTTAGGTATTTGTCAAATAAAATCGGCTCGAAAACGGCATTTAAAAGGCATCTTTAAACAACAAAGATATTTTTTGTTTAAATTCGCAGGTATCGGCTTTTATGCGCCGTAAAAAACTGTTGTGTTCCGCTTCTCCCAAAACGGCAGTCATCTCTTCTTTGTTCCGATAGGTCATGGTGCGGAAAAAATCCGTAAAATCTTTTTTTCGGGAGCTGAGCGCGCCTTCATAGATACTGTCGGAAACGGTAATAACATCCGAGCATATATCGGCATATATATCGGCGGTAAAATCGGCGGCCGAACGCGTATATAAGTATTCCAGCAAAAAAAGGGCATAGCGCGCCGCATATAAAATATAGCTGTTTTGACAGCTGTTGTAAAACTCGTGCACTTCATCCCACGTGTTGATTTTGCCCCTTTTTATAAAATCAAATAATTCATACAGTTTTGCTTCGGGCATTATTTGTCCGCCGGCATTAACCCAGTCGGTATACAGCGGCGTTTTTTTTATTTCTTCGATGGTGCAGGCGTTGAATGCCGGAAAGTTCTTTGCTTCACAAAAGGTAAGAACGGTACGGGCGGCAAAATACTTTACGATTTTTCGATACTCCCGATAAGCTTGCACCGCTTTAAATACCTTTGCTCCGAAACGTTTTTGAGCTTGAAAATCCTCAAGTACAAGCGAGGCGTCCTTATGCCGATGTAAAAAGTCTTTTGCGTCTTGATATGAGGCAAGCTTTAGTGTCCGCCCCGTAAGTTCGATAATTCTATCCAAGGCGGCAAGAACTTCCTGCATAGTATCCGGCGCAAGCGGATCCGTTTCTATATGCTGTACTTTAACAACCCGTTTGTCCCGTTCTTTGAATTTGATACTGCTGCGCATAATGGCGTACATATTGTGTAAAAACCAATACGCAGGAATAATATGAACGGCTTGTTCGGTACTGTCTATCGATACAAGAGAAAAAGGATAGCGTATATTCAGTTCGTTTTGATACGACCCCTTTGAAATAAGGGTAAAGGATGCAAATTTACTGTTGTGTTTAAAATCGGAACAAAGCCCCGGCCAAAAACCGCGGCCGGCAATTATTTCTCCGTCGGGGCTGCGCGAATTGTGGTTTGAACCTATAGTTGCACCCGCAGCGATGTTCGACTGTCCCAAAACGGTTGCCGCAATCAAAAAGGAAGTGTTATGGTGCTGCTCATGAAAGGGAAAAATCAAGTTATTCAACAATTCGCAGCAAGACACCGTTGAATTATCCCCGAGTACCGAATTAAGTAAGCGGGCACCGTATTTAAGCTGACAGTTTTTGCCTATGACAAACCGTACGGCAACGGCTTGATAAAAAACCTTACTGCCGTAACCCATAATTCCGTTTACCATTTCCGTCCCCTCGCCTATTTGCGAAGGTTCCGCTTCGGAAGAGCAAATCGTTATATTTTTTAATTTAAAAGCGCCTTTTATATAAGCATGTGAACCGATTTTTGCATCTTTAATCAACACGGTGTTTTTGATAACCGTATTGCCGTACACAATACCGTAAGTCGGCTTTTCTTTATCGTTACCGTATTCGGTTAATTCGACAAAACGCTTCATCAATTCGGTATCTTCACGATATCGCGACCATATATACGCATCGGCACAAATCATGTTTTCAAACGGAAGGACTGCGCGCATATTGTTTTCGTTTGCAACGCCTAAACATATGCGGATATCTTCGGTTTCGCCCTTTTTTAAAATACCGTTGCCGAATTTGGAATGGCGCGTACAGCTCATTTCCTGTATGTTAAATAAAATAACGCGGGATCCGATGCGGTAATTTGAAAGATACGCTACATTGCGTATACAAACATCATCTTCAATGATACAGTTTTCAAGACGGGAATTATATATTCCGCATTCCAGTTCAAGGTCGTGATATTTTAGAACCCCCGGACGAACAGCGCCCAAAACTATCGTTCCCGAAAATTCGGTATGGTGAATCAATTCGGGGCAAAAAGCGTTTTTTTCTTTTTTTACAAAAATATTTGACCAGGATTTTTCCGCATTGCTGCAGCCGTTTTTTACAAGGACGGCAATTTCACGCGCAAAAAGCCGGCGGGTTTCCGAAAAAAAAGAGTCTTCAAAACAATGTCCTGTATGCATATCGGAGCCGGCAGATAAAAGGCGTAATGTAACCATTGTGATTTTTATAGTATAAAACTTATATTATTTTGTACAGTCCGGGATAAAGCATAACTTGCGAATTCATCATTTTTTTTGTATACTGGTTTTATGATAACTGAGTCGATAAACGAATTCTTTCAGCTTTTTTTTACGGTTTTGATAATTCTCGATCCCATCGGTATCATTCCCCCGTTTTTGGCGGCTTCGGGTCATTTTTCGGCCGAAATACGCAAAATGATGATACGCAGATCTATTATTGTCGCCGCTTTGGTACTTGTTTTTTTTATTTTATTCGGCAGATTGATTTTAAACTTTTTCGGTATATCGCCGGGCGCTTTTTATATATCCGGCGGAATTCTGTTTTTCTTTATATCGTTTGAAATGATATGGAGCAAACCGCGAAGCCGGCAAACACCCGAATCCGCCGTTGACCCTCATCAAGCGCAAATGATTGCGGTATTTCCCCTTGCCATTCCGCTTATCGCCGGACCGGGAATGATTACCACCATTATTTTGAACATGGCAGCTTCATCGACATGGCTGCGTCCGGCGCTTATGCTGAGCGGAGCTATCGGATTGGGACTTATTGCCGACTATATATCGCTGCGCTGCGGAACCCTGCTTGTACGGCTTATCGGTACTACCGGCATGTATGTAGTCGAAAAAATAATGGGATTGATTTTAGCCGGCTTATCCGTGCAGCTTATTTACGACGGGTTGATAAAGCTTAATATAGTCAGCGTTCCCCTATAAACTAGGGATTTAAATGTGCAATTAAAAACTTTCGTCCTTTTTCCGTTCCTACAACCAAGGGTTTGGGAAACTTTTCGCGTTTGAGAAGAAGAAAGTCGTCATATACGAATTCTTCGCCGGTATAATACTGATAATCCAAACCCGCTTTTTTAATTGCGGCATGGGCGGCGGCAATATCCCACACATAACACAGGGGATCCACACAAGCGTCTATGCTGCAAAATAAAACCGTCGATACAATATGCAAAAGCGACGAACCCAACGCTTTGAATTTTAAATTAAACGGAGCCGCCTTTATTTTAGGCAAAACGACCGACATGTCAATTTGTATAAGTATTTCCGAACCGGTAGTAATTTGTCGCGGCTCATCTTTTGCACTCATAATCTCCGGTGCAATAACCAACTTTTGTCCATTCACATAAACGTCCGTGCTGTCCGGTTCGGTCCACAAAAAAAGTTCCTCCGAACATTTCCCGAAATTCGGCGCATATACAATACTGCCGACGGGCTGCCGTTCCTTATTAAGAATGCCGACACCGATACACCAGGTAGGAAGTCCTTGACTGTATGAATCCGTTCCGTCTATCGGGTCAAAAATAAACGTATAGGGGGCATCTTGGTTAAAGCCGAGTCCTTTAGCTTCTTCGTCGATGATATTACAGTCGGGAAACAGCGACCGTATTTTTGCAGTCAGTTTTTTCGATATTTCAAGATCCGTTTCCGTTACAACCGAGTCGTCGGGTTTAAAATGACGTTTTACATCTTTTTGGCGTTCTTTGGCAAAAAGTCCGCAATTTTTTACTTCCGCTTTTAACGATTCGAATAAAGCTTTGTCCATAACAATATATTTTCCTTATAAAAAAAAATTTTCAGTGCATTATCATAGCATATGAGATAAAAAAAAAGCAATAAAAGAAAGCGTCATACACTGTCCTGTTTTTATTTCAGATAGTCTAAAACAGCTTTTACCCTTTCATCGAGTTTTTTTTCATCGTCGGTATTTAAAATCAAATGCGGAACTTCCAAAGGTTCGGCATTTTTTTTCAAACGCATATATAAATCAAAGGTGCGGTTTGCCGCATAATGCTTTCCCTGCTGAGATTCTATACGTGCTTTTGCCGTTTTGTCATTGCACACACACCGTATGAATTTACATTCGGTATTTATGCTTTTTGCCGCCTCCAAAATCATTTGAACGTGATACTTTTTTGAAAACGTTCTTCCGTCTATAAATATTACGGCATCTTTGTTTTTTGCGAGTACATATTCCGCAGCTTGAAAAATTATATGCATACAAAGGTCATCCTGTTCGGCCGTAAAATCGGTCAGTTTTCCCGGAAAAAGCGTTTGACGTACACTGTCCTTATCAAAAAGAACGAATTCTTCATGCATTTTTAATAAGGTACGAGCCAAATAACTTTTACCCGACCCCGGTAAGCCTGCCAAAGCGACAATCATATATTTCCTTCCAAAATAAATGCACCTAACTATAACGTTCGGTAATGAGTACTACTTTACCTTCTTCACAAAATAAATTCAATCCGAAATCTTGACAAGTACTAATATCGGTTCTATACTGTTTTTCTGCCTAATGTTTATTCAGCATAACATAATTGTCTTTATGTCGAATAGCTTAAAATTAGGAAATTGTCGATATGTGTTCAAATTTTAAATTTTTAAGGAGAATTATCGTATGATAAAGAAAAATGTGTTAAAAACGGTTTTACTCGGATTTACGGTATTGGCTATGATTTCTTGCGGACAAAAAAAAGGAAGCACGACGGCCGATATTGTTGCAAAGGCAAGTAAAATGTCAATCGAAAAACTTGAAGCCGCATCGAAGGCCGAAATGGAAGCGTCTACCGATACGTTTAAAGTTATAGGTTTAACTTCGGCATTAAAAACTGCAGTAAAACAATTTGCCGATACCTATGATTGGCTTCACTACGGACAAGAAGGTGTCCAAGACAATGTATATATCAATAACAGCTATAAAGATTATACTTTGTTAACGGCATTGGAAGTTGCAGACAATACGTACTTTGCAGACTATGCACTCATACAGGATGTCAGATCTCTTGCCGATTACGATACGGCAGGCTTGGTACACAATTATGTACCGTCCGATTGGAAGGATATGGGCTTGACCGAAAAAGACATATATCCTTTAAAGGGAATTCACTTTAATAAACTTTTTTATACAAACACTAATTTTGAAAAAGTTACGGGCAAAAAATTGTATAATATTTGGCAATTGGCCGGAACTCCTAATGACCCGGATCATTTGGATAAAATTTCTTTTCAATCTCCCGTTACCGAACAAATAAACATGTCGTTTTTATTAAGCTGTGAAGCTCCGGAAAACCAAGACAGAATTAAAGCAGCGTATAAAAACTATTATAACAAGGAATGGCAAGCCGGCAACAGCGGATTTACTTCGGCAGGCCAGCAGTGGGTAACGGAATTTATCGCAAACGTTTCCAGATGGCATGCCTCAGACGGTACGGCGATGAAAGAAACTCAGTTAAAATACGACTGGGACAGAGGCTATGTGTATTACGGCGCTTTTGCAAAAATGAAAGACGCTTCAACAAAATATTACGGCGGTATTGTAGGGGCGGATAAGTCTTTTTATCAAACGGAAGAAGCTAAAGATAAAAAAGGCAAAGTTGTAGGAAAAGTGGGTACCATTCAAGCAATGAAAACGGTTAAATATAACTGGGAAATAGACGGTTTTAACGGTTTTATGTATACGATGTGTTCTCAAATAGTCAACAATGCCGCCCATCCTTATACAGCCTGTTTATTTGCAAGGTTTTTATTAAGTCAAGAATGTTATGAAGCTATGATTTATAACTCTTTAACTCCGGATGCCGACGGGAAAAAAGCAAACCAATACGGTTATTATTATCCGGGTTCAAACGATATAAAATATGCAAAAGGCGACTGGGATAAAAATACACATATTGCAAAAGAAATCAACGAAGATTATTCGTTTTTGAAAAACATCAAAATTTCTCAAGTCAATAACTTATTAGCCCTTGTAACATCAAACAAAAAAGCAAACACCGTTATGAAACAAGAAGAAGCCGAAGACAAGGCAAAAGATACAAAGTAAAAAACTATTTGGTATTAAACAGTATCGGGCAGGATAAAACCGCAACCGGTTTTATCCTGCCCGGAGGCGTCTAACAAAGTTCGGTTGACACCTTTTTTGATTTTAAACTCGGAAGGCTGTTTTAAAAATGTTTTTAAAACAACCTCGGGTTCGGAGTGTTCAAATGTCTACATCCGCTTTAAATAAACGTATAAACAAAATAAAATATTTTTTTTCAGACGTGCCGAATATAATTATTGTAATTTTCGGTATATTTTTAACTATCGGAGTAATATATCCCTTATTTTCGATGGTGATGGATTCTTTTACCGTTCAAAGTATTTCCGAGGCAAAAAACATCAATGAAATTTGGGACGTATCGGTAAAGCGCGGCGATTTTTCACTGTTGCAATGGCCGTCTTTGCTTTTTAATAAATTGACGCCGCTGTATTCCAAAAATTTCTTTTGGATTCCGCTCTACAGATCCGTATTAATGGCGTTAATCGCTTGTACGGTTTCCGTAACACTCGGCGGCACTTTGGCTTTTTTAATTACACGAACCGATATTCCCTTTAAAAAATTCATTTCGGCGGTTTTCGTTTTTCCGTATATTATGCCTTCCTGGTCCATTGCTATGTTTTGGGAAAATTTTTTCAAAAACACAAATGTAAGCGGCAGTCCGGGTGTAGGTTTGTTGCAAGCATTGACCGGCATATGCGTTCCCCAATGGGCACTGTACGGTTTATTTCCCACTGCCATCGTATTAGGTTTGCACTATGCACCTTTTGCATATATATTGATCGGCGGTATTTTGCGAAATATGGATGCAAATCTTGAAGAAGCGGCGACTATTCTTAAAACATCAAGGTTTAAAATTATCAGACGCATTACGCTGCCCATTGTCGCTCCGGCAATGATTTCGACAATTTTGCTTGTATTTGCAAGTTCGATTTCAAGTTATACCGTTCCGCAATTTTTAAATAAGGACGGTTCTTTTAATTCAATTTCCATTACGCTGCGCTCCGCGCTTATGACCGGTAAAAAAGGCGAAGGTTATGTCATTGCAACCGTTTTATTGGTATTCAGCGTGTTAATTTTAACCTTGAACAATTCAATTACAAAAAGCAGAAGAAGTTTTACAACGGTATCGGGTAAATCCGGGCAAATCAGTAAAATCAATTTAAAAAAAGCAAAATGGCCCATTACCTTTATAATGATTATCCTTGTAACTTTTTTTGCCGTCATTCCCCTTTTTTCGTTTATACTCGAAACCCTTGAAGAAACGTCGGGGGATTTTTCTTCAATAACGCTGAAATATTGGATTTCCAGTACGCCGGCAATAGACGATGCTTTTGTCGGTGCGCGCGATTATTCTTTAAACGGTATTTTTTATAACGATACGATTTTAAAATCCTTTGCCCGCAGTATCGTCGTTGCGGTTATTGTTTCTTTTATTTGCGGAACATGCGGTATTTTAATAGGCTACGCCGTAAGTAAACATAAACGAAGCAAACTTGCCAATTATGTTTCAAGTTTGGCTTTTTTACCCTACTTGATTCCCGCATTAAGTTTCAGCACAATATTTTTCTCGTTGTCCAAAACCAGCACCTTTCACTTTTTGGATGTTGCAACGACACTGAGCGAATGGTCGGCCGTAGCGCTTTGTATTATTGTCGGCGGAATTAAATTCCTGCCCTTCGCTTCACGAAGCGGCACAAATGCCATGTTTCAAGTTTCGGGTGAAATTGAAGAAGCGGCAATTATAACCGGTTGTCCGTGGTGGAAGCGAATGACTAAAATCCTGTTTCCGATTCAAAAATCAAGTTTTATAAGCGGCTACCTTTTGCCGTTTATTTCGTGTATGCGCGAATATACGTTGTTTGCTTTAATTACATCAAGCGTTACATTGGCAACGAACGTTCTCGAATACTATACAAGAAACGGCGTCGATCAGCTGGCAAACGGAATAAACTTACTTCTTGTCGTCTTTGTTATTGCCGTAAATCTGATGGTCAATAAATTAACAGGTGCATCTATCGATAAAGGAATTGGAGGATAATAATGCCCAGAATAGAATTACATAACGTTTCAAAAAAATGGGGCAGCTTTGTTGCCGTAAATAAATTAGATATGGTCATCGAAGACCGAGAATTTATTACACTGCTCGGACCTTCCGGATGCGGAAAAACCACAACATTAAGAATGATTGCCGGTCTTGAAACTCCTACGGAAGGAAAAATCGTTATAGGCGATACCGTCGTGTTTGATTCCGAGAGGGGAATAAATATTTCTCCGGCTAAAAGGGATATAGGCTTTTTATTTCAAAACTATGCACTGTGGCCGCACATGACCGTTTATAAAAACATTGCCTTCGGTCTTGAAAACTTAAAGTGGTCAAAGGACAAAATCGATGAGAGGGTTACGGAAGTTTTAAAAACCCTTAAAATCGAAGAATTCAGCGGTCGCTATCCGGCGGAATTATCCGGCGGGCAGCAGCAGCGCGTTGCTATCGCCAGAACCTTGGCACCGAAACCCCAAGTGTTGTTTATGGACGAACCCCTGTCGAACTTGGATGCAAAACTCCGCAGCGAAATGCGCACCGAATTAAAACGTTTGCATTCGGATACCAATTCAACCTTTGTGTACGTTACCCATGACCAACTGGAAGCTATGACACTTGCAACAAGAATATGCTTAATTGAAAAAGGAGATCTGCAGCAATACGATCCGCCGCTAACGGTTTATAACAATCCGGCAAATTTGTTTGTTGCCGACTTTATCGGAAACCCGACAATGAATTTTATTCCGGCAACGGCAAAACAAACGGAAAAAAACAAACTTTGTGTCGATTTTTTCGGCATAAATGCCGAATTTACCGGCGAAAAAGAATTGCAGCTTGAAAACGAGTCGATTACACTCGGTATAAGACCCGAATTTTTGCCCATCAGCGATAAGGGGCTTATTGAAGGACTTGCATATTCAACCCTGCCTTCCGGTATGGAAACAATCGTAAAAATTAATTTACGGGGCAATATTTTGTCATCGGTCGTATTCGGTGCAATCGATTATAAAGTTGACCAAAAAATTCATTTTGATATTGCCGGCAATAATATTATCGTTTTTGATAATACCAGCAAAAAAAACATAGGCTTGGGTTCTTTAAAAATTACCTGAACACAGCGCTCTCGGGAATAATTTTTTTATTCCCGAGGGTACAGCTCTAATTCTATTAAATCGCCGTTTTCCATAATAAAAGGATAGGCCGTTGTTTCGTCCCGATAGTGCTTATATGTTAAAAATAAGTACTCATAGCAGTCTTGCTTTGTCCTAAACCGTACCGCTTGAAAGGGCTCTGCAAAAGAAAGTTTTTCCAAAAATAAAAAACCTTCCGCGTCTTCCAAAAGCACGCCCGTATGGCCTATAAAAAGATAATCGCCGTCAAAATTGTCATGCAGCACCACCGACAGCATTTTTGCCTTTTGCGAAAAATCGATATTCGAAAAATGCTCCTTCATTTTTTCGGCATGGATATGAATGTCCTTTGTGTTTTCGGTTTGTACCCGCGAAAACAACTGCATAAACCGCCGCTTATCCCCCTCGTTAAAAATACGTTCCGTATCGATTGCATCCTTATCCAAAAATAAAAGGGCGTCGTCAACGGGGCCTTGTTTAATCTTAAGCGTATCTTTTAAAAGCGTAAATGCGGTGATTCTGCAATTTGTTCCGAGAAAGTCTCCTTTTTTTGCCGACCACAGTTCATGTATTTTGTCCGAATCGTAAACGGGCACCCGTTCTTCAAAGGCTCCGGTTAAACCGGTCTTTTCTATAGTGTTGTTATAATCCTTCACAGCCTTTATAAAATCATCGGCATCTTTTCCGGCTACCGATTTTTTCAAAACGGCACGCACTGTTTCGATACTGCCTTCGCTGCTCATATTTGAAACCGTAATTTTACTTTTATGTTTACTTGCCGCGTCTTTATCCGTATGGCCGTTTTTTTGGCAGGATACACACAAAATAAGCACCGTTAAAAAAAATATTATTCCTCTTTTCATAAGCGCCTCTCTTTTTATTGGAAACCTCTGAAAATCTAACCGAGTTTTTAGAGAGTCCCTATTGCAATAACTTCAAATCGATTTTATACACCGTATCCGCAGGTAAATCGTTTTTTTGTACAAACATAAGCATATATATCGGATAATACGTGATTTTTCCCTTAGATTCGACATTCTTTCCGTGAAACACGTAGGCATTTTCAATACCGAAGCTCTCGTTCGCAAGTACATTGTTCAGGGCGGAGTGACTTTTATATTTTTTGCCGGATTTTATTTCAATCGGAATAACTTTCCCGTCGGACTCAATGACAAAATCAAGTTCACCCGTTTTTTTACCGTTAAAATAGTATAACATAAACCCCTGCGCTTTTAACTCCTGTGCCGCAGCATTTTCATAAATCGCACCGAAATTAATATCGCTGTCCCGTTTTAATATTTTTAACTGAATGCCGTTACCGTACATCGAGGCCAAAAGACCGATATCCGATAAAAAGAGCTTAAACAGGTTTGTCGATTTTGAAAGCAGTAAGGGATTCTTCGGTTCGGCAACACAAAAAACCGGAAGAGCAACCCCGGCATCTTTAAGCCAAATAAAACTGTTTTTGTACCGCGAGAATTTAAAATATTCATTCAGATTTTTCATGATAAAGCGCTTATTTTTCGCGTTCAGTTCGCTCGGAATCAAATCGAAAATATCCTCAAGATACAGTTTGTTATCGGGGTCATATTTTGCTATGTCTTTTTTGTACAAAGAAACTATCGACCTTTGAATTTGAAGGACTTCAAACAAATTATTTGTTTCCAGATATTTGTTAACCGCTTCCGGCATCCCGCCTACTATTAAATATAGATGAAAAAGTTCCATCATCTTGGCATGTACTATTTCATCAACTTCGGTCTTTGTTTTAAATGCCGTCCGCAAACTATCGATAACGGCAGGCGAAACCGAATTGGCGATTGCAAATTCTTCAAGGCTCAAGGGAAACATTTCCATAACATCCATATAGCCGACCGGAATTGAACGGATATCTTTTAAATCAACACCTAAAAGAGAACCGCTTAAAATATATCTGTAACTTCCTTCATCTACTAAAAATTTAATTGCCGTTACTATTTCTTTGCATTCTTGTACTTCATCAAAAAAAATCAAAGTTTTTCCGGGCATCAGAGGAGAATCCGCCACGGCCGATATTCGTAAGAGCAGTTCCTTGCTGTCCGAAGCTCCGATAATAATATCCCGTGCCGCGATGTTTTCTACGAAATTTATCTTTACAAAGGACTGATAGTTTTCCGCCCCGTATTTTTCAATGATGTAGGTTTTTCCGACCTGACGCGCACCCGTTATCAGCAGGGCTTTTTTCTTTTCGCAGACAAAAAAATCCCGGATATACGTTTCAATTTTCCGATAAAGCATACTTCCTCCAAAGCATCGAGAGTAGAGCTTTAAAACCGGCCGTCTTGTTAGACACCCCCGCTTCCTTTTAAGACACTGTGATTATACTCTATCTTGTCCGTTTTTCCAACCCTTTTAAAGCCGTTTTTGTCCGTTTTTCCAGCCTTTTTTAAACTGTTTTTGTCCGCTTTTCCAACTTTTTCACACAAAAATAATAATCCGCCGTATAGTTTTACAACCTTCCCACAACTACATCCGCTTTTACGGAATTGATTAAAACTTCGGCGGCCTCTTCGCCGGAAACGGCTTCAATGCTTTTGTCCAAAAATTCAAGTTTGTCGGCAACGGCTGTATTATGCACATGTACTTTTTGCCCGTCCGGAACAAAGAGCCGTATATCCGAATTGACGCTTTGCACCGCAAGACGTTTTAAACCGCCCCGGGATTTTATTTCCGCATCGCCGTTTACGGTATTGATATCTATGTTTTCGGCAAAGCCGAGTATGCGCATATCGGCATTGACTGAAGACAGATGAACGGACCGCGCCCGTATTTCCGAAAGCCGTATATCGCCGCTTGCCGAAGAAACGCTTATGCTCCGTAATGTATAATCGGAGGGCAGCACAACTTCAATATCGCAGCCGGAATTATCTCCAATATCGGTAAATCGGGAACGGCGCTTACCGCGCTTGTCAATGACACGCAGTACATTGGCGGACTTTTTGTATAAGATATTCGTACCGCCGTTTTTTACCTCCGCATACGGTGCCGATACATCGGCGGCAAAACGTACACGTACATCGCCCTTTTGCCAGTCTATATTGATGTATTCGAGAGAGCCGTCGATTTCGATGCGGCGGTTAAGAATATGAAAATCGGAAAGATCGCGATGCTTGACAAAATCTTCGCCGTCTATCAAACGTTCCGATGATATAGTGCGTACCGATCGCCCCGGCCGGAGAAAAGCCCGCCCCCGCATAAAACTGCCGAGTCCCATACCGGTAATCAGCAAAACAATAAACAATTTGATAAAAAAAATCAATAAAATGCCTAAAACCGCCATGTATACCGTTTTCAATACCGTATATTGTTTATTTTTCATATTCGAATCCTCCTTTTAATCTTCATCCATTCCGATGTCAAGTATGGAAACGCCGATACCTGAGATAATAAAGATAATCCAGGTAATATCCCAGCGTCCTGTTAAAAAACTGATTATAAGATACAAGAGGATTGTACACGACCATATAAGCGATTTGGTTTTGCGGAAAAGACGGCGTTTAGGTTTATAGTGATTTTTATATTCGGCAAAGGAGCGGCCTATATCGTCTTGGCTCTGCCGAGTTTTAAACAAAGATGAAAAAATCAGTATGCCCGTACCGCAGGCTATAAACACAAACATCCATACTACTCCGATTTCATCCGAAAGCATAATAACCGGAACGGGACATAAGACAAACAACATAATCGCCGCCGCTTCAAGCAGTACACGGATCATCTTTTTTTCTTTTTTTTGCCGATTTTCGCTTTCAGCTGCCGGGAACTCTTTTACGGCCGAAGATTCTTGTGCTGCCGAGCGTTTTAATTCATCAAGCAATTCATCGATATTTCCGATACTCGCAATCGCCTTGGAAAAAGCCTGTTCTTCGTCCAACCCGCCGGCAACCAGTTTGTCGTATTTGTCCGACACATTGTTTTCGATTTCTTCTTTTAATTCCATCGCTTCGCGCGTATTGGGCGCATTCCTGAAAATAAAGTTTACATATTCCGCTATTTTTTTGCTCATTTTATTCCTCCGATAATCGAATCGATTATTTTTTTTCCGTTTTCCCATTCTTCTTTTAGAAAGCCCAAAGCCGCCTTTCCCAAAGGGGTAATCGCATAATACTTTCTGCGCGCTCCGCTGGTTTCGTCTCCCCAATACGAGGTAATCGAACCCTGCTGTTCCAAGCGTTTAAAGGCGGTATAGAGAGTCGCTTCTTTTAATTCCAACAAGCCGCCGCTTCTGAGAACTATTTGATTGTTTAACTCGTAGCCGTAGTTATCGCCTTCGGCAAGCAGGGAAAGAATGATGGTTTCGGTATTGCCGCGCAATAAATCCGATGCAATAGACATGGCACCTCCGCTTCGACAGTATCATAGCACAAAGTACCTCGCCTGTCAATGTAATTCACAAAAATATGTATCTCAAATAAAAGATAGTGCCGAATATGTGAAAGTGTGATATAATACAAACGAGATATTTATGATTGAGTAAAAAGAGCATCCAATTCGGATATTAATGCCGGAATTGAGCAGTAAAAGAACAAAGCTATGAAAAGATTATTTTGTTTAATGCTGATAAGTTTTGTATATGTGCAAAGTATCAATTGTAAATCACAACTGATTCAAATTATAAGGAAATTTCAAAGCAACGGCATTCCGCTTACAACTTACGAAGATTACGAAAGTGAATTAAACATACATACAGTCGAAAGATCCTCCGGCCCATACACATACGGATATAGACGGTTTGAAGAAGATTCTTTATATTTTACAAAAAAAGAAAATGCGTATTGTAAAGAAATCTTCATCGAAAACATAAAAACCAAATTGATCGCAATGATGCAAATTTCCGGAAGCGGAAGATTTCCTTATTTGACGATTTACTCATTCAATAATGAAAAAAATCTCTATGAAATATATGCAGAATTTGAATATAGATACTTAATTCCCATCGAAATAGACGGCGTTACCAAGTTTTTAGAAATTGAAGATAACTTTGATATAAAGACCACAGAAGGATATAAATTATTGGAATTAAAAAACAAAAAGCTGTATTTAATAGATGCCGCGAAAGTTGAATATGAATATCAACTGTCTACCGATGATAAAAAATGGATTTCGGCAAATAGACTAAAAAAAATGGCCGCATTCGATTATTCCATGCTCGGCTATAAAGAAGATCATCCGGAAACAATAAACATCAATAGGGTTGGGAAAGAGATTATCGGAGAACTCTACTATACATCGGTAGGCTATCTCCCTTCAAACTACTCTATCAGAATTCTTGAAAGCGGAACCCTGTTAAAAGAAATCGAAAGTGTTTGGGGTTTTACTATTGCGAAAAAAGAAAATAAAGAATACTTGGTCTATATCGGCATGGGGGAAGAACCCGGCGATATGAGGTATGCAACGTTTGAGGAATTCTATTTAATTGTTATAGATTTGGAAAGTATGAAAAAAATATATAAGAGCTATATTACTTCAAAGATGAAAATCAAATAAATGAGCAGGATTTATAGAATAGCAGTTAACTAAATCCAAATAATTCGGTGTAGAATTTACTACGGTGAAAATAGCTGCTGTTTAATTATTTACAAAATTTCATGTTTGTACAACCGACAATTTACCACAAAGCTCGAATAGCATCTTGATTAATATAAGTACAATTGTATATACTTTAATCGGAGGAACCGATATGCTTGCAACAAGAGTATTTACAAGCGGCAACAGTCAAGCCGTCAGAATTCCGAAAGAATATCAACTGGATGAAACCGAATTGTACATAAAGAGAATCGGCTCAACTATTATTTTATACCCTAAAACAAACCGTTGGGCCAATCTTGAGCGGAGTTTTACGGAGTTTTCCGATGATTTTATGCAGGACGGAAGAAATCAGCCCGGAATACAGATAAGAGAAGATTTTTAATGTATTTATTGGATACCAATATTTGTATTTTTCTTATCAAAAATAAATATCCGGCTCTCAGAAAGCGCATCAGACAATGCAATCCGCACGAAGTATTTTTATCATCTATCAGTGTTGCCGAAATGGAGCACGGGGCTGCAAAAAGTGCATATCACGTAAAAAAATGACAATCCATGAATTCGGAACGGAGCATAACGATACCATACTCATGTTTCACCCTCTGGGCGTATGGTGGGATATTTTTGAATACGTCATACCGACTCTTGAAAAAGAATATCATCTTGTAATTCCCGCAATGCCCGGTCTTGACCCCGACCGGCCGGAAAGCACGTACACAAGCGTCGAAGATATTGCTTCCGAAGCCGCAAAGCTGCTTATAGAACGCGGGCAAAAACGCATTGCCTGCCTGTTCGGCTGTTCGATGGGCGGAGGCGTTGTCACCCGGATGCTTGCGGAACAAAAAATTGAAGCGGACTGCGCAGTCATTGACGGCGGCATCACACCCTATCAGCTGCCCAAACCGCTGACCTATCTTATCGGCGTTCGCGACTGGTGTATGCTTATGATAGGAAAGCATGCAAGCCTTAAAGCACTGCGGAGGATGGTTGACCCCGAAAAGTTCTCGGATGATGATGTCGCATATATTCGAAAAGTGTTTGCGTCCATGAGTTCTAAAACAATATGGCGCTCGTTTTATTCCTGCAATAATTACTCTATGCCAAACCCCGTACCTCAGCCGTCATGCCCCGTACAATACCGTTACGGCGAAGCCGAAAAAAAAGCACGCGCATGGGATATCGCCTATATTAAAAAAATCTTCCCCAAAACCGAATTCGTTGAAGTTCCCGGTCAAGGTCATGGCGAGTCTTTTACCCTTCACTCCGAACAATTTTGCAAAGACTTAACCGCCTTTATTAAAAAGAGTAGGGGTGTAAAATAAGGCGAGTAAAGTAAACGCCTGAAACAGCGCCGCTTAGTTTAATGCGCAAATCATAAATTTTCTCTCAATAAATTTTAAAATTAATGTTAAATTTCTGAAAATATGCTATAGTATAGGGAGACGGAGGTATGAATGTCTTACGAAGTTTTGGAAAAACAAATCAGGGCTTTACCGGAAGCGGCATTGGAAGAAGTTTCCGTATATCTGAATAAAATCGGCAGCATTTATCAGTCTAAAAAATCCGTTGATTTTGCCTTTGTCGATAACATATTCGGTACTCTGTCGGATTCGGAAGCGGATGAACTGCGTTCCTGCTGCGGACTCAAATTCAGGGAACACGCATGACCTACTTCCTTGATACAAATGTAATCATTGATTTATTGAACGGTCATTCAAGCGTACTTGCAGCATTTAAAAACGCATATACTTTCGAGTCTGTCAGAATTCCCGATTTGGTTTATTATGAAGTGCTTCGCGGATTTGAATATACGGATCCTAAAAAACAAAAAAACGGATTTGAATTCTTCGCTCAAACCTGCGGTATTGAATATATGGATTTACAAAGTCTCAGAGAATCCGCAAAACAATATGCATTCTTGAAAAAGCAAGGAAATCTAATTGATGATGACGATATTCTTATAGGCTGCCTTGCTATTCGAAAAAATGCAATACTTGTTACAAATAATACAAAACACTTTTCTCATCTAAAAGATGTCCGGCTTGTAAATTGGGTCGAATAACCAAGGAGATTCAGCTTTCAAAGCACAACACCCGTTCCGAATCTCCGATTTACGAATTTTTTCCATCGGCGATACCGATAATAAAAAAAGCAGCGTGCAAATAAAACAACGGGAAGAGTCAACAGTCCCGCATCTATATCAATGCAGTCCGAATACAGGGCCTGTGCTTCTCCCGCCTCTTGAATCCGGATAAGATGATGCCACTTCGGAATCAGCTTGCTGTGTCCCCTGTCATGCACACTCATATTCGCTTTATCAAGCTGAATATCTATATATTGAGAGCCTAAAGGCAAAAAGCCCAAAAAGTACATATTCATTAGATAGGCTCCGTCTTTCCAAACCGTACCGACCGTACAATCGCGCGGCACAAAGCGTACCAAGTGCCTTGTTACATAAAAGAAGTTTTCCGTCTTTTGAACTTCTTCAAACAGATTCCGTGCCGAACAATTAAATACGTTTTGAATATAAACGTTCATTTTTTCCCCTTTTTGCAAATTATTGATTTTTATCATATCACATTTGCCGAATTTTATCAGTTAATCACATTGTATATTCGTTTTTACGATTTGACAGAATGCGCATAAAATGTGTATACTGTTATTGTGAAGCGGAAAGACTTGATAAAAAAGCTTGAAGCAAAAGGATTCATTTTTTATCGACACGGCGGTAAGCATGACATTTACAAATGCGGCAATGATGAAGAACAGATACCGCGGCATACGGAAATAAACGAACTTTTGGCAAAAAAAATTATCAAGAAATGGGCACTTTAATTCCGCTTTTTTCAAAAAAAGACATTTTCAAAGAGGGTTTTATGACTGTTGTATATCCTGCAATTTTTACGCAAACCGGTGACAAAAAAGATACATATTTAGTGAGCATCCCCGACTTGGATGGGGCAACGGAAGGACACGGGCTTGCCGATGCAATCGGTATGGCTAAAGATTACGTGGGTAACGCATTGTACGACAAATCGGTATTGCCTCCTGCACGCGCAATCAAAGATATCGATGTGCAAAGCAGTGAATTTGCACAAGCCGGACCCTCATTTGTGTCGCTTATCGATGTTGATTTGGAAGCTTTTAGGAGAATAGAGAAAAGCCGCAATGTCCGCCGCAACATCACCCTTCCCGAATGGCTTGACGATATGGCAACGGCGGCAAAAATAAATGTTTCGGCAGTTGCACAATCCGCCCTTAAAGACCGCTTGGGCGTATCACGCTAAAAAGCTGACAGCGCAATAACCCCTTGCATAAAAGGTACATATCAGATATTATAAGTATACTTTTTATACTAATATCTGCACAAAACGTTTCTTTTTTGGAGAGTTTCATGGGTGTTATCGGAATTATTTTACTGATTGCTTTTGTTATTATTTGTATTTTACTTGTAGGAATAGTCCTTATTCAAAGCGAAGCCGGCGACGGACTCGGCGGTTTATTTGGAAGCGGTAATTCGGCTGCTTTCGGTTCGCGTTCTCAAACGGTTATCACCAAAACCACTTACGTACTGGTAACCCTGTTTTTTGTCACCAGTTTTGTCGTAGCTTTTTTAAACAAAGCGCCGGCTGTAGGCGACTTGGATGCAGCGGCACAGCAAATTCAAACGGCGGAAAGCAGCGAAAAAGACGGTGTATTTTGGCTCGATAAAGAAGAGTCGGAGCAAAAACTTCCAGACCCCGCACAGGCAGCTCCGGTACAGGACGGTCAATAATGCTTTTAAGCAAGGTATTTAGTCCAAAATCTATAAACATCGATCTTCAAAGTGAAGATAAAGATGAAGTTTTTGAAGAACTTATTGAAGAATTGGTCAATGCCTGCCCCTCCCTCGACCGCGCAGCCGCATTGGATGCCGTCCGGGAGCGTGAGTCGAAGATGAGCACCGGTATTATGAAAGGGATCGCCCTTCCGCACGGAAAAACAAACGCCGTTAAAGACGTGCGCGGTGCGATAGGAATTTCCCGTACGGGAATCGATTACGATGCCTTGGACGGTAATCCCGTATATATTGTGTTTTTATTGCTATCGGCAGCCGATTGTTCCGAACTTCACTTGCGGGTTTTGAAGCGGCTTTCAAAACTTTTGGGAAATCCCAAATTTTATACGGCACTTATGGAACAAAAAACCCCCGAAGCCTTGTATGATTTGGTGTGTAAATACGAAAAAGAGCTGAACTAGAAATTATGGAAACGGATACCCTCACTCATTTAATTGAAATAGAACACAAAGCCGCTTCAATGCTTATGGACGCGCAAACCGAAGCCGACCGGCGCACCGCCGAAGCCCGTATGCAGGCGGATTCGGATTATAAGCGGCAATACGAGGATCTTGTTTCTCAAATGGAAACCGACACTGAAACATCTATCAGTGAGTTAAAAGAAAAATACAGTGCCGGCTTTTCCGCCTATAAAAACGAGCTGGCAGCTTGTCCGCAAGATACGGCAGCTTTCAATGGTTTGTTAAAAAAATTATTTTTCGGGACCTGATATGGACAGCTCAAGTGCGGCGGCTTATGTATATGCAAAAGCGTGCGGAATGCTTTCCAAATCATTTATCGGAGCGCGGGCGGATAAACTCTTTGCCGCACGCAGCCTAAGCGATTTATGGACGCTTTTATTTAAAACGGAAGTACCTTTAATACCCGAAGCTTTGCTTGCAAAGCAAATCGAAGAAAAAGCCGAACAAACTTTTATTTCCGATTTTATCATTCTTTTGGATTCTTACGACAGGCCGGATCCCGTTTTAATTCAATTATTGCGTTTTTACGACTACAATAATATAAAAGATATCGCCGCAGCCCTCTGTGAAGGGAAAAAAGAACCGCCGGCGCTTTCCGATATAGGAAAATACTCGGCGTTGCATTGCAAAGCATGGCCCGACATTGCCGCAATTACCAAAGATTCGCCGATAGCATGGTATGATACCGTTCCTACATGGGAAACCCAGCACGAAATGGACAGACGGCTTGACCTTCAATATATCCGCGAATTATGGGAATCGGTGCATCTTCTGCCTAAAAAAGAACGCGAACCGGTGGAACGTTTAATCGGCGAGTATATAGTTCTTGAAAACTGCATTTGGGCAATACGTCTTGCCGTGTATTACGGAATGAATAAAGAAGAAATCATAGGACGCTTGGCCGGAGAAAACGACAATCCCGACAAACACGACCGTTTGGCAGGTGAAGCGGTACGCATTTTGGATAAAGCGGTCGACACGTGGCAGGATTGGGCCGATTGGAAGTATGCAGCTCTTATCAATTCGGGTGAAGAAGGTACGGTATGGAATTTGGACCCGCGGCGTATTCAGCAATCGGCATCGGTATATTTAAACCGTAAAGCTCTTAATTCGTTTCACCGTTATCCGTTTACCGCAAACGTATTGGTAACGTGGTTTAAAATAAAAGAACATGAACTTAACTGTATACGCACCGCCGCCGAAGGGATGCGTTTAAATACAGAGGTTTTGATAAAATAGTACGGAAGGGTGTACAGCCCCGGAGGATGTATGGCAAAGACAACGGCAATGCGGCTTCTTGAACTTATGATTTTAAAAGAAGACATAAGCCGCGTTATCGAATATTTGGGAAAAAACGGCAACTTCGAATTTCAAACGGGAACGACGGACAGTCAAAACCACGTTCAAAACACTTTTCGGGATTTATTTGAAAAACTGCAAACGTTTCGTTCATACCTGAATATCGAAGATGCCCATGATTATGATCCTTTATCACGTTTGCCCGAACAGGAAGACATCGATTCCGCCCTTACTATGAGCAGTGCCGTTGAAGATTTGCGGCAAAGAGAATTGGCTGTTTCCGAATCGAAAAAACGGGTTGACGATGCATATAAAGAAGCGCTTGCTTTTTCGAATTTAAAGGTCGCTTATGCGGAATTGGAACACTTATCGTTTTTATCGCTGCGTATCGGAAAAATAGATCCTGCCGTTTTGGACGACCTTATATTTAACGTCGGGCAGCGCGCCGTTATTATGCCGCTGGGAGAAGATAAAACCCGCATTCTTGCCGCTTCTTCAAAAAAAGGCCGCTTTGCCCTCGATTCCGAGTTGCGGCGCTACGGTTTTGTTCCGCTTGAAATCCCTAAGGATTTTAAAGGTATTCCCGACGACGTTCTTGAAGGTATGAAAGAGCAAACCCAAGAAGAACGGAAAAAACTCGAAGAAGTAATACAAGAGCGCAGAAACTACGCGCACACACATAAAGCCGAATTACTGCGCCTTTTGCGTTGTTTTTCGATCGGTGCACAAGTACAAGAAGTGCAATCAAAACTTGAATCTACACAGCTTGTATACAGAATAACCGGCTGGGTTCCCGCCCCGATGAGTTCTTCCATTATGAAGGATTTGGACAATTTAACCGAAGGCCGCATCGCCCTGCGTCAATATAATCCGGGTGAAGTTCCCTCGGTAACGTCGGGGCGCGAAAAAGTTCCCGTAAAATTAACCCACGGTAAATTGGTCGGCAACTTTGAACGCCTTATTTTCAGCTACGGCGCGCCCCTGTACGGCACCATAGACCCCACCCCCTTTGTCGCCTTCTTTTTTACGCTTTTATTCGGTATTATGTTCGGCGATGCGGGGCAAGGGCTTGTCTTTATCCTCATCGGTATTTTAATGCTGAAAGGGGTTATAAAAAAATTCCCCGTTTCGCCGCAATTCGGTCCCATCTTTGTAGCAATAGGCTGCAGCAGCACGGTAATGGGTATTTTAACGGGCGAATTTTTTGCAAACGGCGAACTTTTAATTCCCGTCAGCCGTTTTTTAACCGGCTTATTCGGCGAACCGCACGACCATATCCTGCACCTTATGCCCTCGGCAAGCGCTATAGATAAGCTTTTTATGTTCTTTTTGTTTACCATCGGCGTAGGCTTTATCATCAACTCAATCGGCTTGATTATCAATATTGCGAATAATTTTATGCTTGGGAAACGCGCTCATGCCCTCTTCGGTAAAACAGGCTTGTCGGGAGCCCTCTTTTTTTGGTATGTCGTATCCATGGCAGTACGCATCGGAGCTTTCGGAAGCTCTCCGAAGATTTACGATTGGATTGCTATCGGCATTACGCTTTTCGGCGTCTTTTTCGCCCATCCCTTAGGCGCCTTGGTTGAAGGACACCGCCCGATTTTCCCGAACGGTATCGGAAGCGCCTTTATTGAAGGCGTCGTCGAAATCCTCGAAATCGTATCAAGCTATTTATCCAATTCGGTCAGTTTTTTACGTGTCGGCGCCTTTGCCCTTGCACACGCGGTTTTGGGTTTTATCATTTTTACGATGACCGAACTTATAGGAGGAGCCGGAGGCCTTTTAGTGCAAATATTGGGAAATGCGGTAGTCATTGTACTTGAAGGCATGATTGTAGCCATTCAAGTTATCCGATTGCAGTACTATGAGTTCTTTTCCAAATTTTTTACGGAAACCGGACGGGAATTTACGCCGTTCCGATTTAAATATAAATAAATATAGAGGAGTATCGTATGAATCGAAAATCAATTGCAATTGCGGCATTGATGCTTTTAACCGTAACGGTTTCGGTGTTTGCACAAGGCAAAGCCGATGCCGCCGCAACAGTCGGTATCGCAAAATATATTGCAGCCGCTTTGGCAGTAGGTTTTGCCTGTATAGCCGGCGGCATGGCTGTAGGTAAAATCGGAGCGGCCGCTATGGGAGCTATGAGCGAAAACGCCGAACTTTCCGGTAAAGCCCTTCCCTTCGTCGGTTTGGCCGAAGGTATTTGTTTGTGGGGCTTCCTTGTAGCCTTGCTTATTATCATTTTATAAGATTGTGAAATACTTTGTAATCGGTGAGCGGGAATTGGTACTTGCCTTCGCCCTTGTCGGCGTACAAGGCAGCGCCGCCGTTACCCGCAGCGAAGCTTTGGATTCTTTTTTCCGCGTTACCGGAAGGGGGACGGCCATTACCGGCGCCCCCGCGGAAGAAGAGCGCCCGAAAGTACTTATCATCACCGAACAAGTCGCGGATATGCTTGCCGATGAAGTGATTAACTGGCAAATGCGCGGAGATTATCCTCTTATTGTGGAAATACCGGGCATTCAAGGACATCTTGCAGGCCGAAAAACCATGACGGATGCCATCCGCGAAGCAATCGGTATTCATGTATAAAACAGGTAGGATGTATTATGGAAGAACTCCGTTCAACCGAAATTCTTGATAAAGAAATACTCGAGGATACCCGAAAAAAAGCGGAACGCATTTTAGTCAATTCGGAATCCGAATGTAAAAAAATATTGGCGGACGTTCAAAACCGCGTTGAAAGCATACGCAAAGAAAAAAAAGCTTTTTATGAGGGAAAAACCGCCGCTTTTGCAAAGGATATGGAAGCGGCATTCCCGCTTGAAAAACAAAGATACCGCGTTTCTTTTGAACATACGGCCGTTGCTTCGGCTATTACGGCCTTTTTAAAAAGCTTACCGGAAAGCGAAAAAACAGATTTAATCGGCCGGCTATTAAAACGTTATGCACCCGCACTGAGCGGACAGTCGATACGTATACAAGTATGCGGATTTCCGCTTACAGATATGAAAAAAACGGCTGAAAAAACTTTAAGCGGGGTTAAAATCCTTGAATGTACGGAAATGAATCCTGAAACGGCAAGCTTTTTAAAATCCGAATACGGCTGTGCCGACGGAATGCTTATAGAAACGGAAGATAAAACAAAAAAATGCCGTGTTACAATCG
This sequence comes from Treponema sp. OMZ 840, assembly GCF_050937815.1. Taxonomy (NCBI): domain Bacteria; kingdom Pseudomonadati; phylum Spirochaetota; class Spirochaetia; order Treponematales; family Treponemataceae; genus Treponema; species Treponema sp. OMZ 840. The sequence goes on along the minus strand of NZ_JACDIJ010000010.1, from coordinate 8,868 downwards.
GCGAACTGACAGCCGAAATACGCGATATGCACAGCGAAGAGCTTGCGAATACGCTTTTCGGCGGGAGATTGCCTGAATGATAGAAGGAAAGATAACCCGTATTTCGGGACCGATAGTATATGCGGAAGGCTTGGACGGCTGCGGTTTATACGATGTCGTCGATGTCGGAGAAGCCAAACTTATAGGCGAAATTATCCGTCTAAAACAGGGAAAAGCCACGATTCAAGTATATGAAGACGATACCGGTATGCACGTAGGCGAAAAAGTGGTATCGAATCAACGCCCTCTGTCGGTACGTTTGGGGCCGGGATTGGTCGGTACTATTTACGACGGAATCCAGCGCCCCCTAAAAAGTATGTACGACGAAGCGGGAGCTTTTTTGCTTCCCGGCTTGCGAACCGAACCGCTCGACTGTGAAAAAAAATGGAAGTTTACCCCGACTTTAAAAGCGGGCGATCCCATCGCCCCCGGCATTGTATTGGGCGAGGTTCCCGAAACCTCTTCGGTTAAGCATAAAATCATGGTGCCGCCCTATATACGCGGGCGTTCTTTGGTAAAAATCGCCGAAGCCGGCTCCTATACGATAGAAGAAGTAATCGCCGAAACCGATTTGGGCGAAAAAATAACTTTGGCACAGTATTGGCCCGTGCGAAAGCCCCGCCCCTATGCGCAAAAAATGACCGTCAGCCAGCCCCTTGTTACCGGACAGCGCGTTATAGACGTGTTTTTCCCCCTTTCCAAGGGCGGAACGGCGGCTATTCCCGGCGGGTTCGGAACCGGTAAAACAATGACCCAGCACGCCGTTGCAAAATGGTGCGATGCGGACTTAATCGTATATATCGGCTGCGGCGAGCGCGGAAACGAAATGACCGACGTTTTAACCGAGTTTCCCTCGCTTATAGACCCGCGTACCGGACGTTCCCTTATGGAACGCACGATTTTAATTGCAAATACATCGAATATGCCCGTTGCAGCGCGCGAAGTATCGCTGTATTCGGGCATAACCTTAGCCGAATATTACCGCGACATGGGTATGGCGGTCGCCATTATGGCCGACTCCACCAGCCGCTGGGCGGAAGCTTTACGCGAATTGTCCGGCCGTATGGAAGAAATGCCCGCCGAAGAAGGCTTTCCCGCCTATCTTCCCACCCGCCTTGCCGAATTTTACGAGCGGGCGGGACGTGTTTCATCTTTGTGCGGAAAAGAAGGCTCGGTTTCGATTATCGGAGCGGTATCTCCTCCCGGAGGAGACTTTTCCGAGCCGGTTACCCAGCACACAAAGCGCTTTATACGCTGCTTTTGGGCACTCGACCGCGAATTGGCAAACGCCCGCCACTATCCGGCTATCGGCTGGATAGATTCCTATTCCGAATACGCCGAAGAAGTAAAAGAATGGTGGGATAAACTCGACCCGCGCTGGGCGTCAATCCGCCTTGAAGCCTTGGACTTGTTAAAACGCGAGCAGCGCCTTGAGCAGATAGTCCGCCTTATCGGGCCGGACGCCCTGCCCGATACCGACCGCTTGGTTTTGGTTGTTGCCGAAATGATTAAAAACGGCTTTTTACAGCAAAACGCCTTCGATGAAATCGATGTATACTCGGTACCGGAAAAACAGATTTTAATTTTACAGCTTATGATGAGTTTTTATAAAAAATCCTTGGCGGTTATACGGCAGGGCGCCCCGCTTATAAAGCTGACGGGACTTGCCGTCCGCGAAGAATTGGTTCGTATAAAAACATCGATTGCAAACGATAAGATCGGAGAAATCGCCGCGATTGCAAAACGCATGGACGACGAGTTTGCTTCGGTTGAGCGCTTATACAGGAAGGTTGAAACGGCATGAGAGGAATGGAGCACAGGGGTATCGTATCCGTAGACGGCCCCGTTATTATCGTAAAGCGCAGCGAAAACAGTTTTTACGGCGAAATAGTTGCCGTTCGCGACCGTTTTGCCGAAAAAAGAATCGGACGGGTTATAGACTTATCCGAAGAATACGCGGTTGTACAGATTTTCGGTTCCACATCGGGCATCGATTTAAACGAATCGACAACCGAGTTTTTGGATACACCGATGGAATTGCGCGTCGGCGAGGGCTTACTCGGCCGCGTATTTAACGGTTTGGGAGAACCCGCGGACGGCTACCCCGAAATCGTATCGTCGAAAAAGGTAAACGTAAACGGCTATCCTATAAACCCCTACGCGCGCGTCTATCCGAAAGACTTTATCCAAACAGGTATTTCGTCTATAGACGGCATGAACACCCTTATCCGCGGCCAAAAACTGCCGATTTTTTCGGGCGACGGTTTACCGCACAACCGTTTGGCGGCGCAAATCGTACGCCAGGCAAAGATATTGAGCGCGGACGAAGACTTTGTTATGGTTTTCGGCGGTATGGGTATTAAATACGATATAGCACGCTTTTTCATTAACACATTTGAAGAGTCCGGCGTTTTATCGAAGGTTGTTATGTTCCAATCGCTTGCAGACTCCCCGTCCATCGAGCGCATTATTACGCCGCGCTGCGCTTTAACCGCCGCCGAATACCTTGCATACGAAAAGGGAATGCACGTATTGGTTGTGTTGACCGATATGACAAACTATTGCGAAGCCCTGCGTGAAATATCGACTACACGCGGCGAAGTTCCCGGCCGTAAAGGATATCCGGGCTACCTGTATTCGGACTTGGCCGAATTGTACGAGCGCGCGGGAAAAATCAAGGGCTCGAAGGGTTCAATCACCCAAATCCCGATTTTAACCATGCCCAACGACGATATTTCCCACCCCATACCCGACCTTACCGGTTACATTACCGAAGGACAAATCGTATTGGACCGCGAATTATCGCAAAAAGGTATGTATCCGCCGGTGGCGGGCTTACCGAGCCTTTCGCGCCTTATGAAAGACGGTATCGGAAAAGGTATGACGCGCGAAGACCACAAGGACGTTTCAAGCCAGCTGTTTGCGGCCTATTCAAAGGTAAAAAGCATCCGAAACCTTGCCGCCATTATCGGCGAAGAAGAACTTTCGCCTGCGGACAAGCAGTATTTGCGCTTCGGCGAGCGTTTGGAAAAAGAGTTTTTAACGCAGGGCGAATACGAAAACCGCACGATAGAGGAAACCTTAACCATAGGCTGGAATATTTTGCGCGAACTGCCCAAAGAGGACTTGTACCGCATCAATCCCGACTTTATTAAAAAGTACATGGAAGAGCAATGACAAAACTCAATATGGCGCCTACCAAGTCGAATCTTCTCAAAGTAAAAGAGCAGTTAAGCATATCCATGGACGGCTACGAATTGCTTGAACAAAAGCGCGAAATTCTGGTTATGGAACTTATGCACATGGTTGAACAAATCAAACTGCTGGAACGGGAAATCGATAAATTGATTGATTCGGCCTACCCTGCTTTAAAAAGTATGCTTATGACTGTAGGCGGCGACCGGGTGGAGCGCATAGCACACGCGGTAAGTTACGATTTTAATATTACCGAAAAATCCGTTATAAAAGCCGGAATGACCTTTTCGACCATCGAAATGGAATTGCCCAAACGCCGACTTTTTTATTCGTTTATGGATTCCTTTGCCGATACCGACAAGGTTATGGCCGACTTTTTCGATTTTTTGAAATTGCTTACGCAAATGGCGTCAATCAGAACCATCGTATGGCGTCTTGCCATGGAAGTAAAAAAAACGCAGCGAAGGGTAAACGCCCTCGATAAAATGATTATTCCGCAGGCAAAAGCTACCAAAAAATATATCGAAAGCGTTCTTGAAGAGCGGGAACGCGAAAACGTATTTGTACTTAAATCCTTAAAAGGTAAAAAAGGAGGTACCGAAATATGATAAAACCCATTTTTCAAAAGGTTTTAATTTTGATAAACGGATCCGAATCCTCAATCCACGCTGCACAATACGGTATATTGATGGCAAAGCTGTATCACTGTACTTTAAAAGCCGTATATGTAGTCGATACCGCCACCTTAAAACAGCTGACGCTCAGTAAAATCTTCGTAGCGGAAGAAAGCTCGGAATACGAGTCAAGCTTAACCGCCGACGGCAACCGCTATCTCAGCTATGTCAGCGAATTGGCCGCAGCAAAAGGAATAAAAATGGAAACCCAATTACTGCACGGCGGTATTTGGTCGGAAACGGTTCAAGCTGCGGACGAATTTGAAGCAAACCTTATTTTACTCGGCGGCGTCGAAAAAGGTTCTTCCGGAGATGAAACTTTGCGCGATTCTCATAAATTGATTTTGGAAAATGCCGGCTGTTCCGTTTTGTGTGTTAATGAGCAGCAAATAGAACAGCTGTACAAACTCGTATAAGATAGCGGGGGAAAAATGAAAATACTCTTACTGCATTTTTTATCCATGCAAAATCAAAAGCATGCAGCCGTTTTAAAAAAACTTCAACAAACCGTAAATGCAGCCGGACATGAAGCTGTCCTTTGCAGCGAAAAAGATTCGGTAAACTTGCATATGGGAATGTACGAATATATCGCAGTTATCGTACCGGCATCTCCCCTTTTCGGTGCAAAGCTGCCCGAAAAATTGCCGGAAATACTTTCCACACACGGGTCGGTAAGCGGTAAAAAGGGCTGCGTTTTGGTAGTAAAATCGGGCTTTTCGTCCGGTAAAATGTGCCGCATTACCATGCGTGCGTTGGAAAAAGAAGGAATGGTCGTCGATTACTTTGATATAATCGAAAGTGCCGATCATGCAGCCTATACGGGCAAAAAAATAGGATAAACAAAACGCAGATAATGCACAATTACTACGCCGTTTTAGGACTTTCTCCCGATGCAACCACCGCCGAAATAAAACGCGCTTACAGAAAAAAAGCAAAAAAACTGCATCCGGACATTTCGGGAAAAGATGCCGAACAGTTTCATATATTAAATACAGCTTATCAAATAATTTGCGATGCACGCCGTAATTTTTTATTCGATAAAGATTCAACCCTGTGGGATAAAGAGCTTCGGAAAAAAAAGGAAAAGGAATCTTTTAATTATCGGGCGTGGCTTTTAAAACGCAGCGATGACGAAAGCCGCTCAAAGCTCATATTTTGGGATCTCATGCATAATCGCGAAGATGACGCGGTCGATTTATTTAAAACACTAAACCGCGAAAAAGCCGATTTCAAATTATCAAATTGGTTTACGCGCGAAGACTTTATGGATTACGGTTTTATTTTAGCCGAAGAATTGGTATTCCGTTCCGAATTTTATGATGCCGTGCTTTTATTGGAACAAATCATCCTTATGGAACAACGCCGCCCCTATTTTAAACATTTTTTTCCGGAAGTTACCGCATTGGCACGTAGAATTCTCTTATTTCATACAGAAGGAACCGTTAATATCGAATTGGCTTTGGATTTATGGGAACGCGCACTTGAATGGGGTTTTTCAAAAAAAGACGAAGCCGCGTTTTTAATAAAAATGGCCGCCGCATACGAAAAAATAAAAGACAGAGCGACAGCCTGTGTATGCCTTAATGAAGCCAGACGTCTACATGCTTCATCGAAAATTCCGGCATCCTTAAAGCATTTAACATAATAATACGGCACAAAAAAACTGAAAGGAAATAAAATGATACGCTTAAAAAACGAAACACAAATCAACGGAATCCGCGAATCCTGTAAACTCCTTGCGCGGCTTTTTGAAGAACTCCTGCCTAAAGTAAAAGAAGGCATGAGTACAAAGGCTATAGACGACATTTGCGTCGCTTTTATAAAAAAACACGGGGGCAAGCCCGCATGGTACCGCGAAAATTTTCCCGGAGCCGCTTGTATTTCCGTAAACGATGAAGTTATTCACGGTATTCCGTCCAAAAAGCGGATTTTAGAGGAAGGGGATATCGTTTCCATAGACATCGGTATCGATTATAAGGGCTATATAAGCGACGCGTCGCGTACCGTCGGGGTCGGCAAGGTAAGTAAAGAAGCACAACAGCTTATGGATATAACGGAGCAATGCTTTAATGCAGGGGCTGCCGCCTGTATAGCCGGCAACCGCATACACGATATCGGTAAAGCCGTGTCCGATATAGCCGACAAAGCCGGTTACGGCGTTGTATATGAATACTGCGGCCACGGTGTGGGCTTGGACGTACACGAAGACCCGTCTATTCCGAACATTCCCAAAGGCGGCGCAAACCCTCGCATTCAAGCGGGCATGGTACTCGCCGTTGAACCGATGATTAACCTCGGTACCGCCGACACCGAAACGGCAGAAGACGGCTGGACGGTACTCACGGCCGACGGAAAACTTTCGTCGCACCACGAAAATACCCTTGCCGTATTTGCAGACCACACCGAAATTTTGACCGTTTTGCCCTGACAACTGCCGGCCGGCAACAATCAAAAAAAGTCACAAAAAACTGTAACACTCTGCCCCGAAAATGTATTATATTTATAACATAAGTTTTGATACAATTTTCGATAGATGAAATGTAAGGAAGGTTATACGAATATGAAAACAAAACGGATTATTTTTATCGGTGTCGGACTCTTTGCAGGAGCCTTGCTTTTTTTAGGTCTTATGTCCTTTTCACGCGGAGAACAGCCGGGCGTAAAACCCGTTTTTGCCGACAACAGCCCTGCCGTCCGGCTTCCCGAAGGCGGCTTGGCGGTTGCCGAAGCATTGCAGGATGCGTTCCGCTCGGTATCGGATGCGGTACTTCCCGCAGTGGTTGAAATCGACGTTGTTGAAACCAAAACGATAGAAGCAAGTCCTTTTGACTCCCTGCCCTTTTTCTTTTTCGGCACCCCCAAGCAGGAAGAGCGCAAACGCGAGTTTTCCCAGCAAGGATTGGGGTCGGGCGTTATCGTGCGCCGTACGGACAATACCTATTACGTATTGACGAACGACCACGTTGCCGGAAGTGCAACCGAAATATCGGTTAAACTTTATGACGGCCGCGAGTTTAAAGGAAAGCTTGTCGGCACGGACCAACGAAGAGATATAGCCCTTGTTTCATTCGAAAGCAAAGACACCATAAGCGTTGCAAAACTCGGCGACTCGGATAAGGTGCGAACGGGCGATATTGTGATTGCGATGGGAACGCCGCTGGGCTATTTTGCATCGGTTACGCAGGGTATAGTCAGTGCAACCGGACGCTCGGGCAACGGCATACGCAATATCAACGATTTTATCCAAACGGACGCGGCAATCAATCAGGGAAATTCCGGAGGCCCCCTCGTAAACATTTACGGAGAAGTGATCGGTATAAACACATGGATTGCCTCGCAGTCGGGCGGGTCACAAGGTTTGGGCTTTGCAATTCCGGTCAACAACGTTAAAAAAGCCATAGACGATTTTATTACAAAGGGAAAGGTTTCTTACGGCTGGATGGGCGTATCGCTTGTTGAAATACAGGAAGAATACCGCCGCGAACTTTCTGTGGGCGGCAAAAAAGGCGCCTTTGTTTCGCAGATTTTCCTCGATTCTCCCGCCGCAAAATCGGGTATACAGGCAGGCGATTATATAACGGCTTTAAACGGAAAGACGGTAATGAATGTAGACCAGCTTGTACGCGAGGTGGGCGACTTACGCGCCGGCGAAAATGCGGACTTTGAACTTATCCGCGGCGGAAAATCGATAAAGGTAACGGTAAAAATAGAAGCACGTAGCGAAAAAACAACATCCGATAACAGTAAACTGTGGCCCGGTTTTATTGCCGTGCCTTTAAGCACCGATGTACGCAAAGAATTAAAGATAGAGGACAAAAAAGTTCAGGGTGTTGTTGTAACAAACATTTATGCAAAATCGCCCGCTGCCGCCCTTCGCTTACAGTCGGGAGATATCATCACCTCCGTAAACGATAAAAAGGTTTCAAACCTTGCCGAATTCTACAGCGCACTGAATACGCAAAACAACAAGTCGATTTGGTTCGAAGTGTACAGCGACGGACACTTTATCTCGACCGGGAAATATAAGTTCTAAGAGTTAGGGGGAGAGAGCACCTGCTTAAAAGCATACGTCCTGTATGCTTTTAAGCTCGAGTTTTTTGCAAGCAAAAAACTCGCCGAACGTACACGGGCGGACATCCTGTCCGCAGTTCCTCTCTCCCCTCATTCGCAGTCCCGAACAGGATGTTCGGGAAAGCTTTATATCGGCATAAAATCTCACACGACGTGAGTTTTTATGCAACTGTATATCCAATGCTATCTTTAAGTGTGAGCAATTCTTCAGAATTGCGAACCTAAAGCTGTTTTTATGCGAGTTTTGCTTCGCAAAACTCGACGTTAAAAACGGGGCAGGATGTCCCGTTTTTAAACCCTAAAACGTGCTGAACTTTGCTTTTTTAGTTTCGTGGTCATCACCGGGAACTTTCATTTTATCAAGAGCTGCCGGGGCGGTGTATGCTGCGAAATATTCGGATTTTACCTTTATGCCGCCTTCTTCCAAGGCGGTGCAGCCTCTAAAGGCTCCCTTAAACTTCTCCCCCGTACTGTTATAATTATAGAGAAGCTTTACCCCTTTTAAAGCGGAACAATCTGCAAAACATCTTTCAATATTTGTAACGTTTGCAGGACGCTCCCGCATTATGCTGCAGGACGCTCCCGCATTATGTTGCAGGGCATCCCCGCATTATGCTGCGGGGCACCCCCGCATTATGCTGCGGGAGTATCCCTCACACTCTTTTAAACCACCGCTTTTAACGCCTTGTTGTAGTACCCCTTTTTCAGCGTTTTTGACGGGCGATTTCCTTTACCGTCCAGCTTCGTTCTTACCTCAAGGGTAAACTCCCCTGCCGGGACTGCCGCATCCAAGATGACGATGAGCCGTGCGGGTTTGTTTTCCACTACCGATGAACAGCGCACCGTCTTTGTGTCCGTTAGGGCAAATACGCCCTGTTCAGCGTCTTTG